>JAACUH010000018.1 GCA_009993005.1 Rhodobacterales bacterium | reverse complement strand
CCCCGTGGCCCCTGCCCGCGACGGCACCCGCGTTTTTGCCTCACCGCTCGCGCGGCGCATCGCAGCGGACAAGGGGCTCGACCTCGCCGCCATCGCGGGCTCTGGCCCGCATGGCCGGATCGTGAAGGCCGACGTGGACGGCGCAGTGCCGCAGGTCAAACCGTCCTCCGTGGCGGCCCCCGCTGCCGCTGCCGCAGCCACGCCTGCACCAGCCGCCGCACCCGCCGCCGGCCCCTCGACCGAGGCCGTGCTCAAGACCTATGCCGACCGCGCCTATACCGAGGTCAAGCTCGACGGGATGCGCAAGACCATCGCGGCGCGGCTGACCGAGGCCAAGCAGACGATCCCGCATTTCTACCTGCGCCGCGATATCGAACTTGACGCGCTGCTCAGGTTCCGCGGCCAGCTCAACAAGCAGCTCGAAGGGCGCGGCGTGAAGCTGTCGGTCAACGATTTCATCATCAAGGCCTGCGCGCTGGCGCTGCAGGCGGTGCCTGACGCCAATGCCGTCTGGGCGGGCGACCGCATCCTGCGGCTGACGCCCTCCGATGTGGCGGTCGCGGTGGCCATCGAAGGCGGGCTTTTCACTCCCGTGCTCAGGGATGCGGACAAGAAGTCGCTCTCTGCCCTCTCGGCCGAGATGAAAGACCTCGCCACCCGCGCCCGCGACCGCAAGCTCGCGCCGCAAGAATACATGGGCGGCAGCTTTGCCATTTCGAACCTCGGGATGTTCGGCATCGACAATTTCGATGCCGTCATCAATCCGCCCCATGGCGCGATCCTTGCCGTGGGCGCGGGCGTTGCCAAACCCGTGGTGGGCAGCGATGGGGAGATCAAGGTCGCCACAGTGATGTCGGTGACGCTCTCGGTGGATCACCGGGTGATCGACGGCGCGCTGGGGGCGAACCTGCTCAACGCGATCAAGGCCAACCTCGAGAACCCGATGGTGATGCTGGCCTGATCACAGGCCCGCAGAGACAGCCTGGAGCCCCGTTGTCCTGGCGACAGCGGGGCTCTTTCGTCATGTGACTTGATCTGGCGCAAGGTCGCGGCACGAGGGGTGCGGCAGGCAGGACGAATGCAAAGACATGGAGCCTGTCATGGACTGGAAAGACGAACTGGCCGAAGCCAACAGCAACCTCGCTGCCTATAGGCGGGCCTCGCCGGAAGGGGCGGCCGGATTTTCCGCGATGCACAAGGCGGCGATGGGTCCGGGCCACATCGGCACCAAGGAGAAAGAGATGATCTGCATTGCCATCGGCATCGTGCGGCAATGCGTCGATTGCATCGGCTTTCACGTCAAGGCGGCGATCGCGGCCGGCGCCACTCGCGACGAGGTTGCCGAGGTTGTGACTGTGTCGGTCTATATGGGCGGCGGGCCCGCCTACATGTATGGGGTGAAGGCGTTGCAGGCCTTCGATCACCTCACCGCGTAAACGCCGCGCGGACCGGGGGAAAGGATTTTTCGTACGAAAAATCCTCAAAGAATTTTCGTACGAAAATTCTTGTCCCTAGGCCTGAGCGACGCTCTGCAGGATCTGGTCCATTGCCACGGCCGGCTGGGAGCAGCCCGCTTCGCCCACGATGCGAGCGGGCACACCGGCGACCGTCTTGCAAGGCGGCACTTCTTCCAGCACGACCGATCCCGCCGCGATCCGCGAGCAATGTCCAACGCGGATATTGCCCAGCACCTTGGCCCCCGCCCCGATCAGCACGCCATTGCCGATCTTGGGGTGGCGGTCCTCTTCTTCCTTGCCGGTGCCGCCCAGCGTCACCGAATGCAGCATCGACACATTGTCGCCGACCACCGCCGTCTCGCCGATGACGATGGAATGGGCGTGGTCGATCATGATGCCCTTGCCGATCACCGCGGCCGGGTGGATATCGACGCCAAAAGCCTCGCTCACCCGCATCTGCATGAAATAGGCGAGGTCATGACGCCCCTTTTGCCAGAGCCAATGGCCGACGCGATAGGCCTGCACCGCCTGGAACCCCTTGAAGAACAGCAAGGGTTGCAAGAGCCTGTGGCAGGCGGGGTCACGGTCGAGCACCGCCACGAGGTCGGCCCGCGCCGCGGCGGAAAGCTGCGGGTCGTCGAGATAGGCCTCATCCGCGATCTCGCGCAGGATCTGCTCGGACATCTCGCCCGAGGCGAGCTTGAGCGAAATGCGATAGGCCAGCGCGCGTTCCAGCGTCGCATGATGCAACACGCCCGAATGGATCAGGCCGCCCATCAGCGGCTCGGCGGCAATCGCAGATTGCGCCTCTTCGCAGATGCGATGCCAGACCGGATCGACCTCTGCTATGCTCACTCTTGGTTTGGCCATATCCGCGCTCCCGCAGGTTCTCCGTGATCCTAACGCAGATAAGCCGCCCGCGCCAAGATGAAAGCCCGCAGCCGGAAAATCAGCGACCGGCAGGCGCAAGGATTGCATCGAGAAGCAGGAGCAGGCAGCCGCAATAGGCGGTGTCGCATTGATCGGGCAAGGGCGCCAGCGGATGGCGCAGCGCCGCCGCCATCAGCGACCCGGTGCCATAGCGCGGATGGGCCAGGCCGGTCTGGCGGCGATGGCGGTCCGCTTCCTCGGCCTGCCGCAGCATCGCATCTGCAAGCGCCGCGCGTGCGGCCGGCGGGCAGGCCAGAAGGGCGCGCACCGCGGCATCGAGATCACCGGGAAGCAGGGGGCGCATCGCCGCCGCCCTAGCTGTCAATCCCGATGGCGCGGAACGGCCCCGGCCCGAAACGCTCTGACAGTTGCGCCACCTCGACCAGAAACGGCCCCGTCACGCCATCCGCCGCGTGCTCGGCCGCGCTGTAGGTCCAGTGCGGCTGGGTCAGCGTCACCTCGCGCAGGATCGCGCCGCCGTGCCGCAGGCGCAGCAGATAGGCCTCGCTCGTCTCGCCCAGCGGAACTTCGGTCGCGGTCCAGGGGTCGCCGTCGATCCGGGTGCGGCGGATCCAGCCGAACATATGCCCCCCGGCCCCGTCACCCGTCGCGCGCAGATGGCACACCGCATAGGGCCGCAGCCCGTTGCCTCGGAACGTCGCGACACGGGCGCGCCAGGTCGCGTCGTCGATCGGGCGCAACGCCGGACCGAAGCGGAAGTAGCGCGGCAGGTCGCGGGCGCTGTCGGCAAGGTCGATCTGCGACGGCACCCCGTTGAGGAGCACAAAGCGCGAGCCCACCGGCCAGTCCTCGGGCATGATCCCGTCGCTGCCCGCCTGACCGCGCAACCGCAACCGCAGGTCATAGGTGCGCGGCCCGACAAGCTCGGCCTGGGCAAACTGGAACACCTCCCAGGCGTCGGTCGTGCCGTCGCCGATCGCGGCGAGGTTGGCGCCCGAGAGCAGGCCCACCTCGCTCACCGATTGCAGGGCGCCGCGCACCAGCCGCACCCGCAAGGCCGGCCCCCGATCGATCACGCCGGCCCCCGCCCGCAAGAGCGGCGTCTGCGTGACACCGATCACGGAGGGCAGCGGAATGATCTTGCTCAGCGCGTAATCGCTGTCCTGTGCGGCGGCATAAAGTGCAACCGACCCCGGCCAGGGCCGCGCGGTGACCGCGACATGGGGCGCATGGGGCACCTCATCGCCGCGCAAGAGCGGCAGGTCGAGAAAAGTCAGCGCGACCGGCACCGGCGGCACAAAGGCGCGGGTGCCGGCGGTATCCTCGGCCGATTCCTGCGGCAGATAGACCTCGGGCTCGACCCGCACGGCCTCGATGGCCATGATCTCGGTCTGCTCCACCCGGTCGATGCGGTAGAGCGTGTCGCCCTGCGCCGTGGGCAGAGCGACCACATCACCCGCACCCAGTCCCGCAGCAGAGGGCGGCAGCGCAAAGCGCGCGGTGTCGCGGGCAACGCGGGCCTCGGCCAGCCAACGCTCGGCGATGCGGCGCCCCTCCGACCCGGTGAGGGCCAACGGCAGGTCGGATTGCGCCGCGCCAAAGCTCGCCTCGTCGGCAAAGATCGCCTCGGCCGCGCGCATCTCATAGTCGCCCTCGGCCTCGACAAAGCCGAGCCGGACGCGGCCCGCGACCTCGGCCGCAGGGGCACGCATCCGTTCGATGGTGCTCTCGGCGTCGCGCTCCACGGCCAGCAGACCGGGGTCGAGCACCGCCTGCGCCACCCCGGTGCGGGTGGTAAACACCAGCAGGCCGTCGCGTTCCACCACGTCGAAACCATAGGCAAGCATCAGCGGTTGCAGGGCCGCGCGCGCGGTGTCGGTGCTGTCATGACGATAGCCGCGCACAAGGCCGTAAAGCCGGGTCGTGTCGATGGCGGTCACGCCCGACGCCGCACAGATCTCGGCCACCACCGAAGCGAGCGACCGCGCCGTGCTGCGCCCGTTGAGCCAATGGCCGCGTGCGTAATTGCCACCGTCGGACCAGAGCGCGAAGTTGGCGGGAAACTGCGGAAAGGGCCGCGCGTCCCAGGCCCAGACATGGGTGCGTGCCATATCGACCATGCGCCCGGCATAGACGTCCGAAGCCGGGTTCGCGTCCGGATCGGCAAAGTGGCGATGGACCGCGCGCAGGTATTGCATCTGCATGAAATCGTCGCGCAACCCGTTGGAATAGCGCGGCAGAAACGACTCGGACGATTTCGGGTCGAGAAACTTGTTGGGCTCGTTGGCGCCCTTGTCGATGGCGGCGCAACCGATCTCGGTGAACCAGACGGGCTTGCTCTGCGGCACCCAGGCGGTGGGCGTGGCGGCGCGTTCGCCGCCGATGCGGTCGTGGTGCGGGTTCGACCACCAGCCCTTGATATCCTTGTAGCGCCAGACCCAGTCCTCGCCCCAGAAATCACTGATCGGCGTGCGGATCTGCGCCTCCTGCGCCTCGGGCGAATGGTAGAACCAGTCATAGCCCTCGCCGCCCGCGACATTGCCGGTCAGGTAGTCGAGGTTGTAGATCGAGCCATAGGCGGCATCGGCGTGCTCTGTCCCGTCGCGCCAGTCGGACAGCGGCATGTAATTGTCGATGCCGACAAAGTCGATCGCGGGATCGGCCCAGAGCGGGTCGAGGTGGAAGAGCTTGTCGCCCGAACCCGTGGGCTGATAGCCATGGTATTCGGACCAGTCGGCGGCATAGCCGATCTTGCAGCCCGGACCGAGGATCGCCTTGACCTCGCCCGCAAGCTGGCGCAGCGCGGCGACGGCGGGAAATGTGCCGCCCGCGCCCCGGATCTGCGTGAGCGCGCGCATCTCGGACCCGATGCAAAAGGCGGTGACGCCTCCGGCTACGGCACACAGATGCGCGTAGTGCAGGATGAAGCGGCGCATCGACCATTCATCCGGGCCACCATATGACACGCCGGTCGCTGTCTGCGTGAAGTCGCCGGTCTGCGCGGTGCCGAAAAACGCCGCGACCTGCGCCGCTGCCGCTGCCGTGCCGTCGGGAGAGCCCGCGACACCGGGTGCGCGGCTCGTCGTGATCCGCCCGCGCCAGGGCAGCGGCGGTTGGCCCGGTTCACCGGTCCAGGGGTTGGGCAGGCTGTTGCCGGCAAGCTGGTCCATCAGGATGAAGGGGTAGAACACCACATCCTTGCCCGCGGCCACCATCGCGCGGATCGCCTCGATCACAGACATGTCGGCGGGCGTGCCGCCATAGACCGGCCGGCCGTCGATCTGCGGCACAAGCTCTGCCGCCGCCCGCCCGATCCCGCCCGCACGCCAGGGCATCGCGGCGGCGTCCACGTCCTTTTGTTCGACCTTGGGGCGCAGCGTGCAGTCGCCGCAGCGCAGGTCGTCACCGAACCAGGACACGACCATGCTGACCGAGCCGCAATTGGGCAGTTCTTCGTCGAGCGCCTCGAGCGAGGTGAGGAAATCGGTCTTGCCCGAGGGGGAGTTGAGGTTCGTCGGCACCTCTTCGCCATAGGCCTGCGACAGGAACACCGGCGTCGTGGCCAGCGCATATTCGCCCGTGCCGGGGATCAGCGCGACCCCGCGCAGAAGGCGCGCGATGTCCTCGGCCTCGGCCGCCGGGCGCGCGGCCGCCGGGCGGAATACCTCGAACGAGAATTGCGGCACCCGGTTGCCGAACCGGCCGAGGTCGAGATCCTCGAACACCACATAGGCGATGCCGCGATAGGCGGGCACCTGCCCCGGCCCCTCGACCGCCTCCATCCTGGGGTCGGGTTGCTGGGACTCGGTGCCGGCATAGACCCGGATATTGAGGTCGTCGCGCCCGACCTCGACACCGTCCGCCCAGATGCGGCCGACGCGGGTGATCTCGCCCTGGCACAGCGCCACGGCGAGGCTGACGGAATAGCTGTAGTCGGTCGTCCGCGTTGCGCCGCCGGTGCCCTTGCCGCCGCCCGAAGTGGCGACGCTCTCCTGGAACTGCGAGGCCCAGATCACCTGCCCCGCGACGCGCAACCGGCCGTGGAGTTGCCCTACCGGCGCGCCTTCGCTCGCGCCCGTGAGGCGAAAGCGGTCCACACGACCGGTCTCGACCGGGGCACTGCCCGAGCCGAGCAGACGCTGGTCGATCAGGCTGCCGAGCACAGCGCCGGTGGCCCGCCCGATGGTGGCCATCGACAGGCCCAGCACCGACCCGCCAATGGTGCCGCCCAGCGCCATGCCTGCGGCCGAGAGAACGATGGTTGCCATCAGAGCACCCTTTCCGAAAATGCAAAGCGCGCGGCAATGCGCCGGCGCCAGGGGGGGGTCAGGGCGCTCTCGACCACGCCATGACCGCTGTAGGCGTGGACAAAACTCGCCCTGTGCCCGGTTTCGGCCTGAATCCCCAGATGCTTGGCAATGGCCCCGGCCCGCATCCGAAAGAGCAGCACATCACCCGGCGCGGCGGCGTCCAGCGGCTTTTCGACCAGATAGCGCCGCGCCGCGCGCAAGAGCACCTCGTCGCCTTGCGGCTCGCCCCAGTCCTGGCTGTAGGGCGGCACCGGGGCGGGTTCCGCGCCCAGCACCTCGCGCCAGACCCCCCGCAAGAGGCCGAGGCAATCGCAGCCCGCGCCGCGCGTGGCGGCCTGATGCCGGTAGGGCGTGCCGATCCAGCCGCGCGCCGCAGCCACGATGCGCGCGCTCATCCCGCGAGGCTCCCGCCCGCGTTGTCGCCGCCGGCGCGGGGGATGGCGAGCAGCCAGTCCTCGCCAGGGATGAAGGGAAAGCCACGGTAATTCAGCAGGTTGTTGAACTTGAGCCGGCAGGTTTCCACCCGCTTGTCGCAGCCCGCCTCTAGCCGCAGCATGTCGCCGGGCGCGACGGCCGCGCGCAGCGGCTCCCACAGCTCGATCACGCGGGCGCCACCCGCGCGGATCTGGTCATGCTTGATGACACCGGCGAGCCCCGCCGCAGCCCCGGTGAGCACGCGCAGCATCCCCCGCTCGAACCAGCGGTCATCGTAGAGGTCGAGCCCGTCAAAGCCGAACACCTGCCCGCGCGTCACGGTCTCGGCCGCGCGCGTCTCGCTGTATCCCACGGCCGCGAGGTTGAACCGGCACTGCCCGTCGCCCAGCACCGCCGCACAGGGCCGCTGATAGACCCGCCCCTGCGGCTGGTTGAGCGCCTCGGTCAGGCCGCGCAAGTCCGCATGAAAGGCCCCTGCCCCGCGCCGGATCTCGCCGATCGTGCCGGCAAAGCGCAGCATCCGCTGCGCAGGCTCCTGCCAATTGACAAGCCAGGCCCGCACCTCGGCGCCGTCATAGCGCCCGGCTTCGATATCGGCCTCGGTGATGGCACTGTCGCTGAGCGCGCCCATGGCTTCGGTATTGTCCACCGCAAGGCCCGTTCCCTGCACCAGCGCACGCGCCGACATGCCGGTATCGGCGCGAAAGGTGATGCCGTCAAAGTGCAGCGGCAGGTCGTGGTCGGTAAAGCCCAGGACCAACCCGTCGGCCCGGGTAATCGCCCAGGCGCGGCAGACATGCGTGAGCCCTGTCGCCAGATGCGCGCGCAGCGCGGCGGCAGTCATATCCGCACCTCGACGATCGGCACGGTCGGCACATCACCCGCCCGAAAGGAGGCGACCGAGGTCTGGATGCGGTCGATATCGAACCGCACCGGCACGTCGAATTCGAACCCCGCCGTGATCACCGCGCCGGTGACGGGCGGCGCGGCAAGCGTGACGATGCCGGTCGCGGTATCGACCACATAGTCGATACCGTCCTGCTGCGGGTCGCCGCTGATGGCGATGCGCACCGTGCCCTCGACCGGCTTGGTGATCGGCCGGAAATAGTCGATCCCGCCCGAGCCATAACGCTTGCGCAGCGCAAAGCTCGCCGTCACGTCGTCGCCATCGGCGATATGCTGGTCAAAGGGCGTGATCTCGGCCGAGGGCAGCGCCGATTTGAAATCGCCCCAGTCCTTCCAGCGAAACCCGTATAGCTGCCCCTGCCGCGCCTCGAAGAAGCCGATCAGCGTCTCCACATCGTCGAGCGAGCGCAGCCCCAGCCCCGCGTCATAGCGCCGTCGCGAATGCGCCCAGGGGGCGTTGCGCTCTTCGAACCCGTTGGCCAGCGTGACCACCTCGGTGCGCCGCTCGGGCCCGCCGATCGAGCCGAAACTGAGCGAGGCGGGGAACCGCACTTCGTGAAATGACATCTGCCTTCTCCCTTACCGGTTGCGCTGGCCGCGCCCCATGATCCGCGCCATCTGTGCCGCGATCTGGCCCTGGCTGCGCTGGAACCCCTGCACGTCGGGCGTGCTCACATGCATCGTCACGTTGACGGTGGCGCCACCCTGCGCGCGCACGCCCAGCCGCCCGTCCGCGCCGCGCGACAGCGGCATGATCGCCTCGGGCCCCGCCTCGCCCATCAGCCCGGTGCCGCCGCGCATCGGAAATGCCATCGGCCCGCTCACCACCCCGCCCATGGCAAAGGGCATCACCCGGCCCTGGCTGAACGGCGCGCCATCCTTGAAGGGCAGCATCCCCGTCACCAAAGAATTGACACCATCGGCAAGAAGCCCGCCAAAATGGTCGGTCACGGGCTTGAGCGCCGCATTGTAGGTCGTGTTGACCATCGCGCGGGCGACCGAGCCCAGAGCGTCCGACAGTTTCATCCCGTCGAACACCAGCCCGTCAAAGGCGCGCTTGAGCCCGCCGGAAAAGCCGCGTTCGAGGTTCGAGAGGTCGCGCGCCGTGTCGCCCAGGGTGCCGCGCATCCCCCGCAATTCGGCCGCAAAGGTCGCGGTGACGGCCGTCGCGTCGCCCATGTCCCGCTCGAGCCCGCCGATCTGTTCGCCAAGGCCGCCCAGCCTGTCGATCTCATTCATCGCATCTCTCCTCTTGCTGGCCTTTTGGCCGGTCCGGATAGGCGCGGCTCAACGCCTCGAGCCGCGCCCGCGCCATGGGGGCCGAGGCCGCATCGACCCCCAGCATCATCAGCAGTTCGGCGGGGGTGAGCGCCCAGAACTGCGCGGGCGTCAGCCGCAGGCCATGAAGGCCCGCGCGCATCAGCCCCCCCCAGTCAAAGCCGCGCCCACCCTCGGTCATCGTGGCGCCGGTCATGCCGGCCCCGCAAAGGCGCGCGCGAGCAGCTCTGCCGCCACCCGCGCAGCCCCCACCGGACCGCCGGCGACATCGGCGCTCAGCAGATCGTCCGCCGTGCCGCGCCAGCCGCCGCCGCGCAACCCCGCCACGACCAGCGCCAGCACGTCGCGGCTGGAGAACGCCCCGCCCTCGAAGCGCTCCACAAGGTCCACGAGCGTTCCCGCGCCGAGGCTCGCCTCAAGCTCGGCCAATGCGCCCAGCGTGAGCTTGCAGACATGGCGCTGCCCTTCGATCACCAGCGCCACCTCGCCCGCATGCGGGTTCACCATCACGGCGCATCCGGCACAAAGGCCAGCACCCCGGCCGACGCGAGGCTCAACTCATAGGTTGCCTCGCCGTTGTAAGACCCGGCATATTCGATCGAGGTGATCTGGAACCGCCCCTCCACCACGCCGAAAGCGGGGATGATGACCTGGAAATTGGGCGTCTCGCCGTCAAAGAATATCTGCCGCGCCCGCTCATCCGTGGTCGCATCCTTGAACACACCCGAGCCCGAGATCGTCGCGGCCTTCACCCCGGCGCCCGCCAGCAGCTCGCGCCAGCCGCCCTGGCTCTCGAGGCTGGTGACATCGACGCTTTCGGCGTTGAAGCTGATGCGCGTCGCGCGCAGGCCCGCTGCCGTCTCGAACAGCCCGTCGCCGGTCATGTCGATCTTGATCAAAAGGTCTTTTCCGTTCTGGGCCGCCATGGCGAAGCCTCCGTGATTGCTGTGAAAATCCTGCGCCGCCGCGGCGCCTCAGTCGTCCTCGACCCGCGCCCGAAAGATCAGGTCGATCCGGCGCACATCACCGGTGCCGACCCGCGCCGCCGCCGCGCGGTAAAAGTTGAGCGCCACCAGATGCCCGCGCGTCAGGATCAACGGCGCATCGACCAGCGCATCCGACACGGCCGCCGCGGCCGTCTTGGCGGTGGCAAATCCCGCCGTGTCGGTCACCACCGAAACGGTGAACTCGTGCTCGGCGCCGTGCCCGGTCTTGTCGGACCTGTCGCGCGCCACCTCGGGCCCCAGCGCCACATAAAGCGCGGGCAGCGGCCCGGCGGGCAGCGCGTCATAGATGTCGCCCCCGACCAGCGCTGTCAGCGCCGCATTGCCGCTCAGCCGCTGATAGACCGCCGTCTGCAGGGCGGATGCCACGCCATAGCTCATGTCGCCGTCTCCTCTTCGCTCAGGCAGACCAGATAGCGGCCGCCGGGGTCGCGCTCGGCCACGCTGAGGATGCGAAAGATGCGGGTGCCGTCGCGAAAGCGCTGGTCCGCCACCGGCCGCGCGGTTGACCCCACCTGCGCCGCGCGCACCGTGATGCGGTAGCGCACCCGCGACAGCACCGTGGCGACACCTGCCGCCTCGGACCCCGCGCCCGCCAGCACCTCGGCCCAATGCCGGCCAAGCGGCACCCAGCCTTCGCTGTAGCCGCCCGCGCCATCCGGCACCCGCGTCGGCGCCTCGAGCAGCAGGCTGCGCGTCAGATTCGGCCGCGCCATCACCGGCCCCCCGCGAACAGGCGCACGGTGCGGTAGCGCTCGATCAGCGCCGTCACGCCAAAGGGCATGCAGCCCGCGCCCAGCGCCGTGTCGCTGCGATATTCGTAGTAATGGGCAGCCAGCATCATCACCGCCTGCGCAAGATCCGCAGGCAGGTCCGACCATTCAGGGCCAAAACCCGCCAGAAACCCGATCCGCACCGCGCCATAATAGGGCACCGAGGGCAGCGCGCCGCCCAGCGCCAGCAGCACCGGCCGCTGCATGTCGGGCACCAGCCGGTAGCTGGCCGGCGGCAGCACCGTCTCGCCCGCCGCGCTATCGACCAGCACGACCTCCGTGATCGCGCTGACCGGCGCCACCGGCAGCGCCTGCCGGTCCGTCTCGCGCCAGGCCGTCAGCGACCATGAGAACGCGCGCTCGATCAGGATCTTGCCGATGCGCCCCTCGATTGCGGCCATGGCGGCACGCAGGAACCCTTCCAGCACCACATCCTGCAAGCCGTCATCGGAGAACCCCGTGCCCAGCCGCAGATGTTCCTTGAATTGCGCGACGGGAACAGCCGCTTGCGGCACCGTCGTCTCTTCGACCAACATCATGGAATTACTCCGATTTCCGCTTCTGTTTCCGTCAGGCCGGACGCGCACCCCCGCATTGCTCGGACGGAAGGGAGCAGCTAGACAATGCGTGGTCGTCATGCGCGTCCGGGCGGGCGCCGCCGTTTGACCGACGACACCCTCTCACGACCCGCCTTAGCTGGTCGCGATGCGCAGGGCCTTGATCGCGGCGAAATCGCTCACCGCCCCGCCCACGCGCTTGGTCGCGTAGAACAGCACATGCGGCTTGGCCGAGAACGGGTCACGCAGCACCCGCAGGTCGGGACGCTCCGCAATGGTGTAGCCGGCAGCAAAGTTGCCAAAGGCGACCGGAAAGGCATTGGCCGCGATGTCAGGCATGTCCTCGGCAACCAGCACCGGATAGCCCAGCAGACGCGCGGGCTCGCCGTTGGCGAAACCGTCCGACCACAGGTAGCGGCCATCCACATCCTTGAGCTTGCGGATGATCGCCGTGGTCTTGGAGTTCATCACAAAGCTCGCACCCGCGCGGTATTGCGCGCCCAGCGCATAGACCAGATCGACCAGCGGATCGGTGTTGGTGATGGTGGCCGCGGCACCCGAGGGGATGTAGCCGATATTGCCCCAGGTCCAGGCGGTGTTGGCAACCTTGGTGTAGTCGAGGAAACCGCGCGGCTTGTCCACGCCATTGCCGCTGACATAGGCGGCCGCCTCGGCGCGGTTGAACTTCTCGGCGATGCGACCGGCAAGCCAGGTCTCGAGGTCAAAGGCCGTGTCGTCGAGCAGCCGCTGCGACGCCTTGGGCAGCGCGGAGAGCTCGTGCAGCGGGATGGTGATGCGCTCGATCACGCCGGTCGCCGTTTCGGTCGTGGCGGCGGTCTCGGTGGCCCAGCCCGCGCCGATATCGGCCCGGTCGATCAGCACGTCATAGGACGTCGCCTCGACATTGACGACATTGGCGATGGCGCGGATCGATGCGGCGCCTTGCAGCACGGTCTTGATCGTGTCGGCCATCTGCGGCGCGACGAGGTAGCCGCCATCGGCCGCCACGGCCGTGCTCATCGCCTTGCCTTCGATCTCGAGCCCGCGCAGCCCGTCGTCGTCACCCGAGCGCAGATAGGCGTCAAACGCCTTCTGATGCGGGGCCTCGATCTCGGCGGTGGCAGCGAGCGACGGGCGCTTGCCCGCGAACATGGTCTTGCGGTCCATCTTGGTCATCCGTTCTTCCTGATGTTGCAACTTGGCGTGAATGTCGGTCGTGAAGTGCTTGAAATCGTGCATGAACACCGCAACTGCGGTCTTCAGCTCCTCCGCCGGGGACAAGCCCTCCCCGGCCCGAGCCTTGGTCTCGGGTTCGCTCATGATTTGGTCCTCATGTCCTAGGGTTGATCGCCGGCTCTAATCCGAGACCAGCAGGCCGCGCGCGTCGTGAAACACCGCTGCCAGTTCACGCAGCATCGCCGCTTCGGGGTCGTCCCCCTTGGCCGCCACACGCGCCTCGGGAAGCATGGGGAATGTGACAAGCGACACCTCCCACAGCTCCAGCTCTGCCAGCAGGCGCCCGCCCCTGGCCTCCTTGGTGGCCTTGCGGGTGCGATAGCCGATCGACAGCCCGTCGATCGCCCCCGCCGCAATCAGCGCCACCGCCTCGCGGCCCCGGGCGACATCGGTCAGGATGCGCCCCTTGACCCAGAGGCCCTTTGCATCCTCGCGCACCTCGTCCCAGACGCCGATGGGCTGCGCCGGGTCATGCTGCCACAGCATCTTGACGGTGCCCCCCCGCGCCTTGAGTGCCGCAAGAGACGCCGCATAGGCCCCCGCCGCCACCACATCGCCACCCTGGTCCAGCGCGCCAAAGAGCGAGGCATAGCCGCTGATCACCGTGCCGGCCTCGCCGCTGGTGACGGTCACATCGCCGCCCAGCCTGCTGAATTTGTGTTCCAGTTCCATCATCGCCCCCTCACGGTGCCACGTTCAAAATCGACTGAAAGGCCTGCGCGAGGATCACCGCCACCACGCCATAGACCGTCAGCCACAGCCGCCTTTCCAACCGCTCCATCATCACCTCGATCTTGCCGAGCTGCGTGTTGAGCTGCGCGAACTGCAACGCCGAGAGCCGCTCCTGCGCCTCGATCCGCATTCCCGGCGCGCAGGCAAAAGGCGCGCCATAGCGCGACTTGTCATCCGGCATCGCCCACCTCCTGCACCGGCAGCCCCAAAAGCGCGCGCTTCTCCGCGTCGCTCAGGAACGCCGCAGCGCTGATGCGGCGCCACTGCGCCTCGCGCTCTTCGGCAAGCGCCGGGATCTGGTCGAGGTCGGGATGCAGGTCCAGCTCCTCGCCGGTAAAATCCTCCAGCCAGTTGGCAATCGCACTCGCCACCCGCGCCGCCAGCGGCACCACGGTGAGCCGGTAAAAGGCCCGGTTCGCCTCCTGATAGTTGGCATAGGTCGCGTCCCCCGGAATGCCGAGGATCATCGGCGGCACACCAAAGGCCACGGCGATCTCGCGCGCCGCACTCTCCTTGGTTTTCTGGAACTCCATGTCCGACGGGCTGAACCCCATCGGCTTCCAGTCGAGCCCACCTTCCAGCAGCATCGGCCGCCCGGCATTGCGCGCGCCCTGATGCTGGCTCTCCATCTCGCTGACCAGCCGGTCATACTGGTCCTGGCTCAGCCCCGCCTGCCCGTCCGCGCTCTTGTAGACGATCGCGCCCGACGGCCGCGCGGCATTGTCGAGCAGCGCCTTGGACCAGCGGCTCGCAGAGTTGTGCACGTCGATGGCACTTGCCGCCGCCTGCAACGCGGAAAATCCGTAATGGTCATCCTGCGGATGAAAGCTCTTGATATGACAGACGGGCGACACCCCCTCGCCCACGGCAAAGCGGTGCTTGCGCCCATTGACATGGTATTCATAGGCCACCGGCCAGCCATCCGGGCCCGGCACCACCGACATCCGGTCCGAGCGCAGCACATGCAGCTCCTGCGGCAGGCCCTCGGCGCCCACGGCTTCGACATAGGCGTTGCCGGTCAGCAGCATCTGCCCATAGACCGCCTCGAGCAGCTCCGCCCGCCCCTGCGCCCCATTGGGCCGCGCCAGCAGGTCGAGCACCGGATGCGCCTCATAGCGCCGCGCGCGGTCCTGCAGCACCAGCGGCAGCGCCGCGGCCGCCTCCGCGATCAGCCGAACGGCGCGAAAGCCCACCGGATTGCCCAGAAACCCGGCCCGCGTCAGCGATACCACGTCACGCGGGCTCCAGACCACGCGCCCCGCCCCCTGCCAGGCGATCACCCGCCCCGCAGCCGAGGCCTTGGCTTCCGGTGGCGCTGCCCGCCCGGCATCCGGCCGCTTCAGAAAATCAAACATCCGCCTCTCCTCGATCCCGCTGACCGTCTCCGGGTCCACGAAAGCGACTTTGACAGGCACAAGCTAATACCCTGCGACCCCACCGCGCGCTGCCCCGCCCGCCACCGCAACAGCGCAACGCACGGCCGGCTTTGCCTGTTCAGGGCTGCGCCGGGCGACAGGCGACGCCCGCCCCGACTTCTTTGTGCCCCAAATACTCCCGCCGGAGGCTCCGCACCCGACACCCCGCACGCCTTCAGGACCCCAGCACCCGCAATCGCGGCCGCCGCCAGCTTGCCACCGGATCGATCAGCAGATCCTGCAGCGCCCAGACCAGCGCATCCACCCGGTCCGGCGACCCCCGCCCCTCATAGCCGCGCAGCGCCATCTGCCCCATCTGCGCCTCAAGCGCCGCGAGCCCCCGCACATGAAACACCCGCCCCTGCTCATAAAGCGCCGCCACAGGCTCCGCCCGCGCCACCTTGCCGCGCGTGGCATGCACCGCGCGCAGCGGCACCAGCGGATCCACCTGCCGGATCACGCTCTCGACCAGCGCGCCGCCCTGGTTGACCTCGGCGACCAGCCGCTCCGCCCCATGCCGCTCCATCGCCCCAATCGCTGCGCGCGCCCAGTCGAGCGGCGAGGCCGCGCTCACCGTCGCATCCTCAAGCACAAAGGCTTTCCACTCCTGCGGCGCCCCGCGCATCACCACGCCCGCCACCACGATCCCGCAGTCATCCGACCCTTTGTGTCCGCTCACCGGCGGATCGACCGCCACCACGATCCGATCCAGCGCAGGCACGTCATCGACCACACAGCCCGCCAGCCGCACCGCAGGCCAGAGCGCGCCCTCGGTATCCGCCAGCACCATGCCGTCGAGCTCCTGCCGCCCCAGCCGGGTCCCGGCATAGCGCCGCTGCACCTCTTCGAGGAACCCCTCCGCCAGATTGGCCCGGTTCGCCTGGGTCGGCGCATGGGTGACAACCGTTCCCTCGCGCTCCAGAAGATCACGCAGCGTGCCCTGATTGCGCGGCGTCGTGGTGACGACCGCGCGCGGGTGTTCCCCCAGCCGCAGCCCGAATTGCAGCATGTCCCAGACATCCTGCGCCTTTTTCCACTTGGCCAGCTCATCCACCCAGGCCGCGTCAAATTGCGGCCCGCGCAGCGCCTCGGGCTCATGTGCCGAAAAGATCTGCGCCACCGCCCCATTGGGCCATTGCAGCATCCGCCGCGTCGCGATCCAGACCGGGCGGCGGTCGGGGGGCGAACAGGCCATGATCCCGCTGTCGCCAAAGACCATCACCTCGCGTGCCTGGTCGATCGTCTCGGCCACCAGTGCCACCCGCCGCGCGCGGCCGGGGTCCTGCGGCCGCGCCCCTTCGACCATCGCGCGCACCCATTCTGCCCCGGCCCGCGTCTTGCCCGCGCCGCGCCCGCCCAGAATGACCCAGGTCCGCCAGTCACCTTGCGGCGGCAACTGGTGCGGCAGCGCCCAGAACTCGAACAGATAGGGAAGGGCGCGCAATTCCTGCGCGCCCAAACCCTCGAGAAACTCAGTCTGTATCGCAACAGGCGCGCAGGCGAGCCAGGCGGCACCCGATGTCATATCGGACGGCGTCAAGGTCGATCTCGCCGCCCCCGGACCCGGCTCCGCCCCCGGCTCCACTCTTGCCGGCGGCTTGGCCCGTGGCCACGTTCTTTTCATTCCAGACATTGAATTTTTGCTCCGTCTCAATGGCGCGCCGCAGCGCGATTTCAAGTTCGGCTTGGGTCAGAACCAGTTGGCGCAGGGTGTTGCCATCACCCTCCCGCACCTCGCGCAAGAGGTCGGCGAGCGTGCTCCTGACGCTGGTGAGCAACAACATACAATCGTCAAACAGCTTTTTTGGCCCTGCCTCTGGGCCGGGGACGGCATACGTCGTGTCATCCATTTGTTTGTTTTGCCTGTAAAAATGCGGGCTCCGTCACAGGCGAGCGAAACGAAAACACGGCCCAAAGGGTCGCCCCCGGGCCGTGTTCACACTTCTTCTAGCGTAGGGTAACCCTACAGCAGAGCGCGCGCAAAGTCAAGTTTGACGCATCAGCACCGCCCCGTAACCGCACGCAGCGATTAAGAAATTCCTAATCTCACTCCGCCGCGGCAGCGGCAGCGGCGGCAGCGGCAGCGGCGGCCTGCTCCGCCTCGATCTCGCGCCAACGCGCCACATTGCGGTTGTGATCGTCAAGGTTGCTCGCAAAGGCATGTCCGCCGGTGCCATCGGCCACAAAGAACACAAAATCCGTGGTATCCGGGTTCAGCGCCGCCAGAATGCTTGCCCGCCCCGGATTGGCAATCGGCGTCGGCGGCAGCCCGTCGATCACATAGGTGTTCCACGGCGTCGCCGCGCGCAATTCGCTCTGCCGCAGGCCGCGCCCCAGCACACCGCGCCCCTCGGTCACGCCATAGATCACCGTCGGGTCGGTCTGCAGCTTCATCCCCTGCCGCAGCCGGTTGACGAACACGCTCGCCACCTGCCCGCGCTCGCCCGGCACGCCGGTTTCCTTCTCGATGATCGAGGCGAGGATCAGCGCCTCCTCCGGCGTGTCGATCGGCAGCCCCTCCACCCGTTCAGCCCAGGCGCCCGCCAGGATCGCCGCCTGTGCCGAGGTCATCCGCTCCAGCACGGCCGCCACCTGCGTGCCCTGCGTCACCTCATAGCTGTCCGGCGCAAGCGTTCCTTCGGCAGGAATGTCGGTCACATCGCCTTCGAGCACGTCGAGCGCATTGAGCCCCTCCACCACCTGCCAGCTTGTCAGCCCTTCGGCCACCGCGATGCGCAACCGCGTGTCGGGCCGCGCCTTGACTTCGGCGTAGGCGGCGGGCGCCTCCTCCTGCGCCGGGTCGAACTGCGCCATTTCCACAAACCGGCTTGTCACCGGGTCAAGCTGGCGCACATTCACCAGCGTGCGCGCAATGCCGATGCGATAGACGATCTCGGTGCCGCAGGTGCTCGCCCCCCCCCGCGTGACGACATCGACGATGTCCCGCATCGACGCCCCCTCGCGCAGCAGAAAGCTCCCCGCCTTGAGCTGCGAGGACCGTTCCGCATAATCCGCCCCCATCCGGAACAGCGCGCCAGATGTGATGGCCCCCTGCGCCAGCAGATCCTCGCTCACCCCGCGCATCGTCTCGCCACTCTCGACCCGCACGCAGATCGCCTGCGCAAGTGGGCCGGGCGCGGAATACTGGTTCACCCCCCATGTGATCGCGCCCGCCGCAAGAAACAGCAGGATGATGAAGAATGTCAGCGCGTTAGACGCGATGTGGCGCCACATCAGCGGACTTTTCCGAACACGACGCTCGCATTGGTCCCGCCAAACCCGAACGAGTTCGACAGGACAACGTCCACCTTGCGCACCCGCTTGACATTGGGCGCAAGGTCAACCGGGCTTTCCACCGCCGGATTGTCGAGGTTGATCGTCGGCGGGCAGACCTGATCGCGGATCGCCAGCACGGAAAAGATCGCCTCGATCGCGCCCGCCGCACCCAGCAGATGCCCCGTCATGGATTTGGTCGAAGACATCGTGACCTTGCCCGCCGCATCGCCCATCAGCCGCTCTACGGCCGCAAGTTCGATGGTATCGGCCATCGTGCTGGTCCCGTGGGCGTTGATATAGTCGATGTCCGCCGGCTCCAGCCCCGCATCGGCCACCGCCGCGCGCATCGACCGCTCGGCGCCCTCGCCGCTCTCGGATGGCGCGGTGATGTGATAGGCGTCGCCCGACATCCCGTATCCCAGCACCTCGGCATAGATCCGCGCACCGCGCGCCTTGGCATGCTCATATTCCTCGAGCACGACGATCCCCGCCCCCTCGCCCATCACGAACCCGTCGCGCGCCGCGTCATAGGGGCGGCTCGCCCTTTCCGGCTCATGCGCCCACTTTGTCGACAGCGCCTTGCAGGCATTGAAGCCCGCCATCCCGATCTCGCAGATCGCCGCCTCGGCGCCGCCGGCAATCATCACATCGGCCGAGCCATATTTGATGAGCCGCGCCGCATCGCCGATCGCATGGGCCCCGGTCGAACAGGCCGTCACGACCGAATGGTTCGGCCCCTTGAACCCATAGCGGATCGCGACCTGCCCCGAGATCAGGTTGATCAGCGCGCCGGGCACAAAGAACGGCGACACCCGGCGCGGCCCCTTTTCCTTCATCATCACCGCCGTGTTGGCGATGGAATTGAGCCCGCCGATCCCCGATCCGATCAACACGCCGGTGCGGAAACGGTCCTCGTCGGTCTGCGGCTCCCAGCCGGAATCGCGCACCGCCTGCACCGCCGCCGCCATCCCGAACAGGATAAAGGTATCGACCTTGCGCTGCTCCTTTGGCTCCATATAGGCGTCGGGGTTGAAGGTGCCGTCGCTGCCATCGCCGCGCGGCACCTCGCAGGCATAGTCGGTCACAAGGTGGCCCGGATCAAACGAGGTGATCCGCCCCGCCCCGGACCGCCCCTCCAAAAGCCGCTGCCAGGTCAGTTCGACCCCATCGGCCAAGGGTGTCACAAGACCCAGTCCGGTAATCACGACACGACGCATGGCAGCCCCCAACTTTCTCTTTCGACTGCGTCCCTGATAGCGCAGGCCCCGTCAAAGGGGCAAGGGGGGCTGGCCGGCGCAGCCACATGGCCCGACCCGGTTGTCGCGCATTAACCCGGTGTTAGCCTGAGCGTGACCAAGATGGCGCGGTTGATAGCAGGTCTGGCCATCATGTTCCGCGCCGTCATCACCGCAACGCTTCTTGTTATGTCTCAGGCCGGTCCGCTTGCGGCCCAGGTGGATTGCGGCATCGTTTTCTCGCTGGAACGGGTGCAGGCCGCCCGCGACCGCCTCGCCGCATCCGGCCCCCGCGATCAGGCCGCCATCCTCGCCTATCTCGCCGCCGAATTGCGCAGGCTCGATGCCGCGAATGCCGGCTACGCCCTGCGCAACCTGCCATCGGCCTCCGACAGGGACAAGCTTTTGGCGTTTCTCGATGAGACCGAGGCCGTGATGGCCACCGCCACATCACCCGGTCAGTTGGCCACAGCGCTTGCCGACCCGGTCGCGCGCCGACGCGCGCAAGAGGCCGGCCTCCTCCTTGCCAGGCTCGACTGCGACAACCCCGCTCCGGGCTCTGAAACCGGCGCAAACAGCCGCGCTCTCGGGCCCAGCCAGGCTGTCCGCCCTTCGCGCGCGCTGTCGCTTGCCTCCGGCTTTGCCGGCGCGCTGGCCCTGCTCTTGTGTTCCTACGCCGGGTGGTGGTCACTCAACAGCCTGATCCGGCGCCACGACCGCCGGGAGGAGGCCGGCCATCGCGTTCCGACCTGCACCGTGACCAGCCTGCGCCTGGGCAATGAGGTGAGCGAGATCACGGTCGTCGACATCAGCCGCCGCGGCGCGAAACTCAAGCTCTCCACGCCGACCCCGCTGGCAACCCCGCAAAAAGCCGCGCTGCGGCTGAATGGCCGCTGGGTCACAGGCGCAGTCAAGTGGAGCAACAGCTATTTCGCCGGCATGCAGTTCACGGCCGAGATGTCACCTGCCGCGCTTGCAACCTTCCTGGCCCAGGACCCGGCCCATCTCCAGACCCACCACGCCAGCGCCCACCCTGGCCCGCCGCCCGGCACTGGCCCAAAACCGGTGACCGGCCCCTGAAATGCAAGCGGCACCCCAGAGGGTGCCGCCAGGTCGGTCACACCGGACCTTGCTTACTGCGCAGCAGAGATGAACTTCACCGCATCGCCAAAGGTCTGGATCGTCTCGGCGGCGTCATCGGGGATCTCGATCCCGAATTCTTCCTCGAACGCCATTACCAGCTCGACCGTGTCAAGACTGTCAGCACCCAGATCGTCGATGAACGACGCATTCTCGGTCACCTTGTCTTCTTCCACCGAAAGGTGCTCCACCACGATCTTGCGGACGCGGACTGCGACGTCGCTCATGTTAATCCCTCTTGTCTTTCTGGGCTTTCACCCGCTCTTGCTTGCCCCGCAGGGCGGCTCATCTGCCCCCGCAGGGGCAAGACCGACAGCCCTCCGGACAGAGACCTGCGGCAAATCTGAACGCGCTGATAGCAGATATTTGGATCAAGGCAACCGCTTTCAATGCCCCGGTCGCACCGGATCCCGCGTCAGATCATCGCCATCCCGCCATTGACGTGCAGCGTCGCGCCAGTGACATAGCCCGCCTGCGGACTGGCAAGGTAAAGCACCGCCGCGGCGATCTCGTCCGGCTCCCCCATCCGCCCGGCAGGAACCTGCGCCAGGATTGCCGCCTTCTGCGCCTCGTTCAGCTTCTCGGTCATCGCCGTGGCAACAAATCCCGGCGCCACGCAATTCACCGTGATCCCGCGCGACGCGACCTCATGGGCGATGGATTTCGACATGCCCACCAGCCCCGCCTTGGCCGCCGCGTAATTCGCCTGCCCGGGGTTGCCGGTCGCCCCGACAATGGACGAGATGTTGATGATCCGCCCCCAACGGGCCTTCATCATCCCGCGCACCACGCCCCGGCACAACCGCATCGTCGAGGTCAGGTTGACCTCCAGGACAGCCGCCCAGTCCTCGTCCGACATCCGCATGAACAGGTTGTCGCGCGTGATCCCGGCGTTGTTGACCAGGATGTCCACGGCCCCCATCGCCTCCACCGCCCGCGGCCCAAGCGCTGCCACCGCCGCCGCGTCAGACAGGTCGCAAGGCAGCACATGCACCCGCGTCCCCAGTTCCGCGGCCAGCGCCTCGAGCGGCGCAACCCGCGTGCCCGAAAGCGCAACCGCCGCTCCCGCACCATGCAGCGCCCGCGCAATCGCCGCGCCGATACCGCCCGAGGCGCCCGTGACAAGGGCCGTCCGGCCCGTCAGATCAAACATGTCCATTCCCTCGTTTCCACAACGACCCTGAGCGGCCGCCATCCCATCTTTTGGCCTCAAATATCCTCGGGGGGGCGCCGCAGGCGCGGGGGGCAGACAGCCCCCCTCAGACCGCAGCCACCGCCGCAACCACATCGTCGGGCGTGCCGACGTTGCGCACATCCATCTCCTTGACGATCCGGCGCACCATCCCCGACAGCGCCTTGCCCGCACCGATCTCCCAGACCTCACCCACACCCGCCTGCGCCATCCACATCACGCTTTCCCGCCAGCGGACCGACCCCGTGACCTGCGCCACCAGCAGCGCCCGGATCTCGTCCGGGTCGCTCACGGCCTGCGCCCGCACATTGGCCACCAGCGGAACCTGCGGCGCAGCGATCACGACATCGGCCAGCGCCGCGCGCATCACCTCGGCCGCGGGCGCCATCAGCGCGGAATGAAACGGCGCGCTGACCGGCAGAAGGATCGCCCGCTTCGCCCCATGCGCCTTGGCGATCTCGAGCGCCCGCTCGATTGCCCCCTTGTGCCCCGACACGACCACCTGTCCGGGGTCATTGTCATTGGCCGCCTGACACACCTCACCCTGCGCCGCCGCCTCTGCCACCGCCTGCGCTGCATCGAAATCGAGCCCCAGCAACGCGGCCATCGCCCCCACGCCCACGGGGACCGCCTCCTGCATCGCCTCCCCCCGGATGCGCAGCAAACGCGCCGTGTCGGCAAGCCCGATCGCCCCCGCCGCGCAAAGCGCCGTATATTCGCCCAGCGAATGCCCCGCCACATAGGCCGCCGCCCCGACGCCGACCCCCTCGACCCCGAGCGCGCGCAGCGCCGCCATCGAGGTTGCCATCAGCGCGGGCTGGGCATTGCGCGTCAGCGTCAGAGTCTCGATGTCGCCTTCCCAGATCAAGGTCGAAAGCCGCTCTCCGAGGGCCTCATCCACCTCGTCGAACACGGCCTTCGCCGCCGGATAGGCCTCGGCCAAAGCCTTGCCCATGCCGATCGTCTGAGCGCCCTGCCCCGGAAACACGAATGCCCGCATCACCACTCTCCCGTTGTGCTGAACCCGATTACCCAATCAGGGCCGCAATCACAACAAGACCCGCACCACCAAAAGCAATCAGGCGGCACCTGCGCGCCGCCTGGCCTTTGGACCGCAGATCGGCAGCGCGCCTGTCTCAGGTGAGAATCGCCTGCGCGCCCGACTGTTCGACAGCGAACGGCTGGCGCAGCGTGTTCTGCGGGCGCACCATCATGTCGTGCCCCATCCGGTCGCGCAGCGCGACCAGTTGGCTCTCGTGCCCCCAGGCCACCGGCAGCAGTTGCCCGCCATTGCCATGACGCAACACCAGACAGGTGTCGCCCGGCCCGCCGGCCGCCCGTTCGAGGTAAACACCACCGATCGCGTCGAACCCGTAGCGCCCGACAAGGCTCGGCTTGCCCGTCTGGTTGCGCACGACCTCGCGCACTTCGCCCAGCGAGGTATCGACCTGCAATTCCGTCCTGGTTCCCCGGCTCGCATACCACAGGAAAAACGCGGCGAACCCCGCCATCAGGACCGATGCGCCCATCTTCATCCCGATCAGGTCCGCGCTGATGACGCTCTGGGGCATCAGCCAAAGCCCCAGCGCCCCGACCGCGAACACGATCCCTGCCCCCCAGGCCAGCCCCATCAGGATCCGCACGCTGAGCGGATCCTCATCCGCCTGCCGCACCACATAGCCCCAATAGGCCTCGTCCACGACAAAATGCTGCGGTCCGGGTCTGGCGGCTGACGTCCCGCGGGACATCACACTGTCGTCGAGGTTCACAAATGCTGTCATGATGCAGGCTCCATCTCGATGCAGGGACGTTTCATCTTTCCTTAAGCCTTGCGGCAAATAAGGGCATAACAAGGGCAAGGTTGCGGCCGGGACCGGGTTTTTCGCTAAACGTCCTGCCGGATGCAGATCTTGCCGCACCGGCGCCGCCGGGACGCCGTGCATTGACCCTTGCCTGCCGCCGCACCTTCTGTATAAGACCCCATCCTTCTGCGATGGCTTATGAACCGCGCAGTCTCTCGTGGGTGGGGTGCAGAAGGACACATGCCCCTCCCTATGAAATGCGCCCGGAAATGAATGGAGTGCACATGCCGCTTTACGAGCATGTCTTTATCTCGCGTCAGGATCTGTCCAACGCGCAGGCCGAAGCCCTGATCGAACATTTCTCCACCGTGCTCGCCGACAACGGCGGCAAGGTGCTCGAGAATGAATACTGGGGCGTCAAGACGATGGCCTACAAGATCAACAAGAACCGCAAGGGCCACTACGCCTTCCTGCGCACCGACGCACCCGCGCCGGCCGTGCTCGAGATGGAACGCCTGATGCGCCTGCATGATGACGTGATGCGCGTGCTGACCATCAAGGTCGATGCGCATGAGGAAGGCCCCTCGGTCCAGATGCAAAAGCGTGACGAACGCTCTGATCGCGGCGACCGTGGCCCCCGCGAAGATCGCGGCCCGCGTGAAGACCGCGGCCCCCGCCCCGACCGTGACGGCCCCCGGCCCGAACGTCGTTTCTGATCTGACCTGAGGACATATCATCATGGCTACCAAACCGTTTTTCCGTCGCCGCAAGTCGGACCCCTTTGAAGGCGAAGGCGCACCCGCCATCGACTACAAGGACACGCGCCTGCTGCAACGCTACATCTCCGAGCGGGGCAAGATCGTCCCGTCCCGCATCACCGCCGTCGGTGCCAAGAACCAGCGCGCGCTCGCCCGAGCGATCAAGCGCGCCCGGTTCCTCGCCCTGCTGCCCTACGCCGTGAAGTAAGGAGCAAACCAGATGCAAGTCATCCTTCTCGAACGCGTGGCCAAGCTTGGCCAGATGGGCGAAGTCGTCAAAGTCAAAGACGGCTATGCGCGCAACTTCCTGCTGCCCCAGGGCAAGGCCCTGCGCGCCAATGCTGCCAATATCGCCAAGTTCGAAGGCGAAAAGGCGCAACGCGAAGCCCGCAATCTCGAAACCCGCAAAGAAGCGGCCGCTCTCGCGGAAACGCTCGATGGTCAGGTTTTCGTGCTGATTCGCTCCGCCTCTGACGGCGGCGCGCTCTACGGCTCCGTCACGACCCGCGACGCCGCCGATGCGGCCACCGCCAACGGCTTCAGCGTGGACAAGCGCCAGGTCGTCCTGACCGCCCCGATCAAGGATCTGGGCATCCATGACGTGACCGTCGTGCTGCACCCCGAAGTCTCGGCAACGATCCAGCTCAACATCGCCCGCTCGCCCGAAGAGGCAGAGCTTCAGGCCGCCGGCAAATCCATCCAGGAACTTGCCGCCGAAGCCGAAGCTGCCGCCGATTTCGAAATCGCGGAACTCTTCGACGAAATGGGCGCCGCCCAGGACGGTGAAGACCTCTGATCCGAACTCAACCGCCAAGCCAAAGGGCCGCGCCGCAAGGCGTGGCCCTTTGTTCATCTGCGGCGGCTGGTGGCACCACCAGAATGGTCAACAGCGCCAGGCGACGGGTCTTGGGCCGGATTGCCAAAGATCGGCGGCAGAAGGCATAGACCGCAGGCCAGATTTGATCCCGTGCGACCGGTTCTGCAGGCGGCGCCAAAAATCGGCAGACCGATCGTGGCAACCCAAACCGCCCTCTGGTCTCGTCAATTCAATGCCTTGCACGCTTGCGCCCTTGCCCGACATGCGCGAAACCCATCACAACGCAGCACTGCGGCAAACAGCCTCTCTCCAGTCAGATGCCCGGTTCCGCAACAATCCGACAGGTCGCCTTGTGATGCAGAGCCAGGCCCAAAACCACGGACTGATCGCCAGACCCTGCGCGCCAAAGCAAAAGGGCCGCCAACCGGCGACCCTTTTTCCCTCACCGTAACCCTGGCAAGGCTTATTCTTCTTCCAGCGCCTCGACGGCCTTTTGCAAGTCCTCTTTCGTCGCTTCGACGTCGGTCACATTGGCCAGCGCAAAGACATGGTCCACGACCTTGTCCTCAAAGATCGGGGCCTGCATCTGCTGGCGCACCTGCGCATTCTGCTGCACGAATTCAAAGAACTGGCGCTCCTGCCCCGGATACTGGCGTGCCTGGTTGAGGATCGCCTGCGTCAGTTCGGCATCCGTCACCTTGATCTCGGCCTTCTGGCCGATATCGGCCAGCAGCAGCCCCAGCTTGACCCGCCGCACGGCGAGCTTGCGATGCTCGTCCGTCGTCTCGACCGACGCGTGGTTGTGGTCATGAACCTCGGGGTTTTCCTCGTGCCACAGCTGATGGGCGATCTGGCCGGCCTCGGCATCCACCAGGCTCGACGGAAGGTCAAAATCCACCAACTTGTCCAGCGCATCCAGAAGCGCGCGCTTGGCCACAGCCCGCGACGCACCGTTGTATTCCGCCTCGAGCCGCTCTGCGATCTGGACCTTCAGCGCAGCCAGATCCTCGGCACCGAACTGCTTGGCCAGATCATCGTTGATCTCGGCCGGCTTGGGTTCCTTCACCGCCTTGATCGTGCAGGTGAATACCGCGGCCTTGCCGGCCAGCGTCTCGGCCTGGTAATTGTCCGGAAACGTCACCTCGACGTCCTTTTCCTCGCCGGCCTTCACACCGACCAGACCCGCCTCGAAACCGGGAATGAACGAGTTCGAGCCCAGCACCAGCGGATAATCCTCAGCCGTCCCGCCCTCGAACGCCTCGCCATCGACGCGGCCGACAAAGTCGATCACGACCTGATCACCGTCCTTGGCCTTGGAGCCTTTCTTGCGGTCCTCGAAGTTCTTGGCGGTGCCGGCGAGATTGCCCAGCGCCTCGTCCACGGCACTGTCCTCGGCCTTGACCACCAGACGGGTCAGGCTGATTGCCGCAAAATCGACGGCCGGCACCTCGGGCAGACGCTCGTAGGCCACGCTGACCTCGACATCATCGCCCTCTTTCCAGTCCGGGTTGGTCATCTTGACCTCGGGCTGAGCGGCGGGGCGGTCACCGGAGGTCTCGAGGTGGCTGTTGAGCGCGCCGTCGATCGTCTCCTGCATCGCCTCGCCCATCAGGCGCTGGCCGAACTGCTTGCGCAGCAGCGCCATCGGCACCTTGCCCTTGCGAAAGCCCTTCATGGCGATTTCGGGCTGCGCCTCCAGCAGTTTTTCCTGCACCTTGGCGTCCAGTTCCTTGGCCGTCAGGGTGATCGAGTAGCCGCGCTTGAGGCCGTCGTTAAGGGTCTCGGTGACCTGCATCTGTTGTCCTTCTTTCATCCAGTCTGGTGCGGGTGAAGGGACTCGAACCCCCACGCCTCGCGGCGCCAGAACCTAAATCTGGTGCGTCTACCAGTTCCGCCACACCCGCATGTGCAAAAGGAACAGACGGCGTCCCTGCCGCCCGCCCCCAAAGTTGGATGGCTTCTAGCAAAGGGGACGGCGGGATGCGAGGGGAAAAAGATGATCCGGAAAAAGGCCCCTTGCTAACTTTTTCTTGCCACATTTGAGGAGAT
>JAACUH010000188.1:417-969 GCA_009993005.1 Rhodobacterales bacterium | reverse complement strand
GGCGACGCTGCACGCGACGCACTACCACCGGGTCGATGTGCGCGCGCGCCAGGCGGCAATTGCCGCGGGCGGGCCGCGCGGGCGGCTCGACGATCTGCTGACCCTGCCGCTGGCCGAGGGCGTGAACTGGCAACCCGCCGCGGTGCAGGCCGAGATCGAGAACAATGCGCAAGGCATTCTGGGCTATGTGGTGCGCTGGATTGATCAGGGGGTGGGCTGCTCCAAGGTGCCCGACAGCCATGACATCAACCTGATGGAGGATCGCGCCACCTGCCGAATCTCCAGCCAGGCGCTGGCCAACTGGCTGCACCACGGGGTGGTCAGCCGCGCGCAGGTGCTGGCCGCGCTGCGCAAGATGGCAGCGGTGGTTGACCGCCAGAATGGCGGCGATCCGGCCTATGTGGCGATGGCACCGGGCTTTGATGGCGCAGCCTTTCAGGCGGCGTGCGATCTGGTGTTCATCGGCCGGGAGCAACCGTCGGGTTATATCGAGCCGGTGCTGCATGCGCGCCGCAGGCAGCGCAAGGCGCAGATCGGCTGAGCGCGGGGGCG
>JAACUH010000188.1:0-287 GCA_009993005.1 Rhodobacterales bacterium | reverse complement strand
CGCCAGCCGGCGTGGCCGCGGTGCTTTTCGCTGTCGTCGTGGATTTCCAGCCGCTCAAGCACAAAGGCAGCCTGAAGCCGGGCCTCAAGTTCGGCGGCAATGGTCATTTGTGGCTTTGCCCCCTTCACTCTTCTGCGCAATGCCCTAAACTCGCGCCTCCGAGTCGGAAAGGCAAGCGCGATGACCAAACCACCCTTCGAGTTCGACCTCCGGGTGTCGTCCGACAAGAAACGGCGCAAGGTCGGGCGGCGCGGCATGTCGGGGGCGTTCGAGACCTCGACCAAGGG
>JAACUH010000050.1 GCA_009993005.1 Rhodobacterales bacterium | reverse complement strand
TCGCCCGACAGCCGCTTGGCGATCAGGTAGCCCGCCGCAAAGAACACCGCCGTGCCCAGCATCGCCAGATGCCCTGCCTCGACCTCGCGCAGGCCGGGGCGCAGGATGACGAGCGCGCCCAGCATCGCGGCGGCGATGGCGATCAGGCGGCGTGCGGCCAGCCTTTCGCCCAGAAACAGCGCCGCCCCGATCGTCACCCAGATCGGGTTGAGGTAGTTCATCGCCGTGACCTCGGCGAGCGGGATCCGCGTCATCGCAAAGAACCACAGGGTCGTGGCCAGCGTGTGCACCACGCCGCGCGCGCCAAAAAGACCCCATTGCCGCGGCGTGAGCCGCGCGCGCAGGATCGGCCAGATCATCGGCAGCACCAGCGGCAGCCCCATGGCAAAGCGCAAAAACGCCGATTGCGGCGCGGGGATCGCCAGGCCGAGGTATTTGACGATGGCCGTCATGCAGACGAACAGGAGGCCGGTCAGCACCATCCACAGGATACCCGCGACCGGCCGCGCCGCCGTGCTCGACGGTTTGCCCACCCGCTCTGGCGGTTCAGCTTGCCTCATAGGCCGCCATGACGGCGTCGCTGGCCTCGAAATTGGTCGTCACGCTCTGCACGTCGTCGTCATCCTCGAGGATCTCGACAAGCTTCATCAGCTTGGTCAGCCCGTCGAGGTCAAGCTCGGTCGTGGTCTTGGGTTTCCAGATCAGCTTGGTCGTCTCGCTCTCGCCCAGCGCCGCCTCGAGCGCCGTCTCGACTTCCTTGAGCGCGGTGTCGGCGCAATAGATCCAGTGGCCTTCCTCGTCGCTTTCCACGTCGTCCGCCCCGGCCTCGAGCGCCGCCATCAGCACGGTGTCGGCGTCGCCCACACTCGCCTTGTACTGCAATTCGCCCACCCGGTCGAACATGAAGGCGACCGAGCCGGTCTCGCCCAGGTTGCCGCCGTTCTTGCCAAAGGTAGAGCGCACGTTGGACGCCGTGCGGTTGCGGTTGTCGGTCATCGCCTCGA
Source organism: Rhodobacterales bacterium (assembly GCA_009993005.1). Lineage (GTDB taxonomy): Bacteria > Pseudomonadota > Alphaproteobacteria > Rhodobacterales > Rhodobacteraceae > JAACUH01. The sequence goes on along the minus strand of JAACUH010000050.1, from coordinate 23,306 downwards.
CGATCACCGCGACACCGTTCGGCCCGTAGCCCTCATAGCGGATCTCGTCATAGCTCTCCGCATCGCCGCCCTGCGATTTCTTGATCGCGCGCTCGATCACATCCTTGGGGCAGGACACCGCCTTGGCCTCCTTGATCGCCAGACGCAGGCGCGGGTTCTTGTCGGGGTCCGGATCGCCCATCTTGGCCGCGACGGCGATTTCCTTGGCGAGTTTCGAGAACACCTTGGACCGCGCGGCGTCCTGACGCCCCTTGCGGTGCTGGATGTTTGCCCATTTGGAATGGCCTGCCATAGTGGTTTTCCGGTCTGTTGGAGGTTTGCGTGCCGCGTCATAGCCGAGGCCCGCGCGCGCGGCAAGCCCGGGCGCCGGTCCCGAGTGGCCCTGCTAGTCCGGCCGGCCCTCGAACCAGCCCAGCCCGGCATCGCCCGTCACCACCACCCGCGCCGAGGCGCTGCCGGGCGGCAGGGCCGGCACGACAAGCGGGCCGTCAAAGGTGGGCGCGACAAGGATCGCGGTGCCGTCAGAGGGGGCGAGGAACTGCACCTCCACAAACGCCACGCCCGGGCAGTCGCGCGGCTCGTCCCACCAGGGGGCGAGCGGCGCGGTGCCGGCGGGCGCGTCGATGATGCAGGTCCGGTCGCCGGCAAAGGCCAGCGTCACGCTCGCCCCCTGCAAGGCCGCGGCATAGGGCGCGGCCGGGCCGGGAAAGGGCGCATCGGGAAAGGGCGCGTCGGGAAAGGGCGCGTCGGGAAAGGGCGCGTCGGGAAAGGGCGCGTCGGGGCCCTCTGGCATGCAGGCGCAAAGGAGCGACATTGCCGCAAAGGATCGAATCGCGTTCATGCGGTCAATGCTGCCGGTCAACGCCACGTCGCGCAAGCGCCGCCTGTCAGAGTGGAAAGAACACCGGGATCACGAGCGAGGCCGCCACGGCGGTCACGATGTTGAGCGGCACGCCGATACGCAGGAAATCGGTAAAGCGGTAGCCGCCCGGCCCGTAGACCAGCGTGTTGGTCTGGTAGCCGATGGGGGTGGCAAAGCTCGCCGAGGCGCCCATCATCACCGCCACCACCAGCGCGCGCGGGTCCACGCCCAGCGTGCTGGCCAGCCCGATGGCGACCGGCGTCACGATCACCGCCACCGCGTTGTTCGACACGATCTCGGTCAGCACCGAGGTCAGCAGATAGACCGCCAGCACCAGCGCAAAGGGCGGCAGCCCGCGCAAGAGCGGCGCGACCGCATCCACGATCAACTCGACCGCGCCCGACGCCTCGAGCCCCGCGCCCACCGCGAGCATCCCGAAGATCAGCACCAGCAGCCGCCCATCGACAAAGCCAAAGGCTTCGTCCGCGTCGATGCAGCGGGTGAGCAGCACGATGGCCACACCGATGAAGCTCAGGATCAGGATCGGCGCGATGCCAAGGCTCGACAGGCCGACGATGGCCACGAGAACGGCCACGACGATGGGCGCATGGCCGCGCCGGAAGGCACGCTCGGACGGCTGCGATACGGCGACGAGGTTCATGTCGGCGGCGAGGCGCTGGATATCCTCGGACGCCCCTTCGAGCAGCAGCGTATCCCCCACGCGCACCACCAGATCGTCGAGCTGCCGGCCGATGTTGCGGTCGCGCCGGTGCACGGCGAGCGTATAGACCGCATAGCGCCGCCGCAGACGCAACTCGCCCAGCCGCCGCCCGACCATCCGGCAACCGGGCGAGATCAGCACTTCGACCGTGGTCGTGGCAACCGACGACACCTGATCGACCCGGCGCAGCGCCTTGTTGGCCTGCAAGGACAAAAGCTCGGTCATCGCCGTGCGCAACACGACGCGGTCGCCCACCTCGAGCGTCACGCCATCCAGCGCGCGGCGCAGCGAGGCATCGCCGCGGATCACGTCGATCAGCCGCACGCCGTCACGCTTGAAAAGCTGGACCGAATTGACCTCGCGCCCGATCAGGTTGCTGTCGGGGGGGATCACGGCCTCGGTGAAATAGCGCATCCGCGACTTGTCGGACAGAAGGTTCGCCATGCTGTCGCGGTCGGGCAGCAGGCGGCGGGCAAACAGCGCGAGATAGCCGACCCCCACCGCCGCCATCACGAGGCCGACGCCGGAAATCTCGAAAATGGTGAAATGTTGCAGCCCGTTGGCCACCGCGACCCCATCGACCAGCAGGTTGGTCGAGGTGCCGATCAGCGTGATCGTGCCGCCAAAGATCGAGAAATAGCTCAGTGGGATCAGCAGCTTGGACGCAGACAGGTTCATCTGCCGCGCCAGCCGCACAAAGATCGGGATCATCACAACGACAATGGGCGTGTTGTTGATGAAGGCCGACATCGCCAGCACCGTGAGCGTCAGCGTCACCAGCGTCAGCACCGGCCGGTCCGTCACATGCCGCGCCGCGAGCGCCGATATCCAGTCGAGCGCGCCGGTGCGCACCAACGCGCCCACGACGATGAACAGCGCGGCGATGGTCCAGGGTGCGGGGTTGGCAAACACCGCCACGGCCTGCGCCTGCGGCAGGATGCCCAGGATCAGCATCAGCACCGCCCCGGCGATGGCCACCACCTCGACCGGATAGGTCTCGCGCAGAAAGGCCGCGAACATGCCCAGCACGACCAGCATCGCCGCGATGGCCTGCGCCTCGGGTGCGAGGGCGATACCGAACATCAGGCCGCTCCTGTCCGTTGCGGCATGCGCGGTTGCACCAGCGTCAGGCCCAGCGCCATCAGCGCAAGCGCCGCCCAGATATACATCGAATAGCGCTCGCCCAGCAGCGCCATCGCCCAGAGCACGCCAAAACCGGTGACGAGATAGCTCACCTGCGTGGTGAACACCGCCCCCGCCCGGCCCACCATCCAGACATAGGTCGCATAGACGATGGCATGGATGCTGGCCGAGGCCATGAGCGCGAGGTCGGGGGTGCCATAGGGCGGGCGCGGGTCGATGAACTGGCCCGACAGCACTGCCACCGGCGCGATGATGACCGCGCCGATGATCGACGCGCCTTGCAACACCTGCACCGCATCCACCCCCGCCGTGCCCCAGCGGCCGACCACATTGCTCTCGACCGCGTAGCAAAAGGGGGCGATCAGCGCGAGCGGCAGAAACACCACCATCGCCCGGTCGGGCAGGCTCGATTCGGGCAAGGCGATCAGCGCCACGCCCGACAGGCCCAGCGCCAGCCCCGCCAGCCTGCGCCAGGAAAAGCCGTCCGTGCCGAGCCCCAGCGCGATCGGCAGCGCGAACATCGGCACGGTCGCCACGATGATCGCCATCACGCCCGCGGGCAGGTGAAAGGCCGCGGTATAGGAGGTCGAATTGGGGATCACCGTGCCCGCGAGCGCGACAAAGACATAGACCGCCAGCGCGCCGCGATGCAGCGGCAGCCCCCTGCCCCGCGCGATATTGACCGCCGTGAGCACCACCGCGCCGATCACCAATTGCCAGAACACGAGGCCAAAGGCGCCATAGCCGTCTCGCACCGCGATCTTGACCAGCGGCTGGGTCAGCCCCCAGCCCGCCCCCATGGCGATGAGCGCGAGGCTGAGTGTCCCGCGCGAGGCCGGTGCGGCGACGGTCATTGCGGGCCCGCCTCTGGTCCCGCCTGTTCCAGCCGCCCGCCCTGACGCACCATCGCGATGCGGGTGGCGCGGCCGCTGCGGTCGTCGGTCTCGACATAAAGGCCCGACAGCGTCGCCTCGCCCTCGGCCGGGCTGAAACGGTCGCGCGGCATGCCGGTGATGAAGCGGCGCAGCGGCTCGGCCTTGTCCATGCCGATCACCGAATTGTAGTCGCCGCACATGCCGGCGTCGGACAGATAGGCGGTGCCGGCGGGCAGGATCATTGCATCGGCGGTCGGCACATGGGTGTGGGTGCCCACCACCACACTCGCGCGCCCGTCGCAGAAATGGCCCACCGCCATCTTCTCGCTCGTCGCCTCGCAATGGATGTCGATCAGGCTCGCCTGCACCATGCCGCCCAGCGGATGCGCGCGCAGCACCGTGTCGAGCGCCGAGAACGGGTCGTCAAAGGGCCGCTTCATGAACACCTGCCCCAGCGCCTGCGCCACCAGCACCTTGCGCCCGCCCGGCGCGTCGAACACCCGCGCGCCCTTGCCCGGCGCCGCCTTGGAATAGTTGAGCGGCCGGATCAGGCGCGGCTCGCGCTCGATGAATTGCAGCATGTCCTTCTGGTCAAAGGCATGATCGCCCAGCGTGACCACGTCGGCGCCCGCATCGAGCAACCCCTTGGCATGTTCGGGCGACAGCCCCGCGCCCGAGGTCGCATTCTCGCCATTGACCACGACAAAATCGAGCCGCCACGCCGCGCGCAGCCGCGCCAGATGCGCTGTCACCGCCGCCCGGCCCGCCCGGCCCATCACATCGCCCAGAAACAGTATCCTCATGACCGACCCTGTTATTGGCGCAGGGGCGCAAGGGCAAGCATCACGGCCGCGCCTGCGGCGTGATGACCCCGGCCTCGGTCACGATCAGGTCGAGCGGCTGGTCGGTGGGTTCCAGCGGCAGCGCGTCATCCTCCTGCGCGGCAAAGGCAAAGCCCAGCGCCAGCACCGGCCCCGCCGCGCGCAACCCTGCCAGCGTGCGGTCGTAGAACCCGCCGCCATAGCCGAGCCGCCCGCCCCGCCGGTCAAAGGCCACCAGCGGCACGATCAGGATCTGTGGCACGATCCAGTCGCCCTGCGCGGGCACCCGGGCCTTGAACGGCCCCTCGACCATGACGCATCCCGGCGCCCAGGCGCGAAAACGCAGCGGCAGGCCCGGCCCGTCGATCACCGGCAGGCCGACCGGGCCATGGGCGGCGGCGGCCTCCATGGCGGGCGTCGGGTCGATCTCGCTGCGCATCGCCATGTAGCCCGCCAGCGGCAGACCGCGATAGCCCGCGAGCACACCATCCAACACCGCCGACAGATGCCCGGCCTGCGCGGCAGCTGTGCCCGCATGGGCGGCCTTGCGCCGCGCAAAGGCGGCAGCGCGGGCGGCAGCCTTGCGCGCGGCGAGGTCGGTCACAAGAGCACCAGCGAGGCGATGCCGAGAAACGCAAAGAAGCCGACCACATCGGTCACGGTCGTCACGAAAGTGCCCGAGGCCAGCGCCGGGTCCACCCCGAACCGGTCGAGCACCACCGGGATCGCCATCCCCGACAGGCCCGCGACGACAAGGTTGATCACCATCGCCGCCGCAATCACCACGCCCAGCATCGGCGAGCCGAACCACACCAGCCCCACCAGCCCCATGACCGCCGCGAAAACCATGCCGTTGATCAGCCCCACCGCCACCTCGCGCCGCAGCACGCGCCAGACGTTCGACCCGGTGAGGTCGCGCGTGGCGATGGCGCGCACCGCGACGGTAAGCGACTGCGTGCCCGCATTGCCCCCCATCGAGGCCACGATCGGCATCAGCACCGCCAGCGCCACCAGACCCGAGATCGTATCCTCGAAGATCGAGATCACCAGCGAGGCGAGGATCGCCGTCGCCAGATTGACCGCCAGCCAGGGCAGCCGCTGGCGCGTCGTCTCGATCACGCTGTCCGACAGCTCGCTGTCGCCGCTCACACCGGCGAGGCGCAGGATGTCCTCTTCATGCTCTTCGTCGAGCACCTCCATCGCGTCGTCGATGGTGATGACCCCCACGAGGCGGTCATTGTCATCGACCACCGGCGCCGAGATCAGGTGATACTGGTTGAAGGCATAGGCGACGGCACCCTGCGCATCCTCGACGTGAAAGGTGCGAAAGCTGTCCTCGGTGAGGTCGCGCAGCCGCACCTCGCGGCGCGAGGACAACAGCCGGCCCAGCGTGACATAGCCCACAGGCTTCATCCGCGGTTCCACCAGCATGACGTGGTAGAACTGGTCGGGCAGCACGATGTCCGAGCGCAGATAGTCGATCGCCTCGCCCACGGCCCAATGCTCGGGCGCGCGCACGACCTCGACCTGCATCAGGCGGCCGGCGGAGTCCTCGGGATAGGCCAGCGCCTTTTCCACCGCGACCCGCTCGACCGGCTCGAGCGCGCCGAGCACGGCCTCCTGCTGATCCTCGTCGAGGTATTCGACCAGATCGACGACATCGTCGCTCTCCAGGTCGCGCATCGCCTCGGCGAGTTCCTCTGGCGCGAGGCTTTCGATGATCTCTTCGCGCAGGTTGTCGTCAAGCTCGGACAGGATGTCGCCATCCATGCCCCCCTTCCACAGCGTGAGCAGCGCGCGCCGGTCGCGCGGCGTGATCTGTTCGAGAAGGTCGGCGATGTCGGCGGCGTGCAGGGGTTCGAACAGCGCGTCGAGGGCGGCGGCATCGCCGGCCTCGACCGCGTCGAGCACATCGTCGAACAGCCGCGCGGGCAGGCCGAAATCGTCGTCCTCTTCCGCGGTCTCGGGCGTGGGGGCTTCGTCGAGCATCGGCACTCCTGAACTGTCGCGCGACCATAGCGGAACCGGCCCGCGCGGCAACCGGGCGAGATGCGGATTTGGGCGATTTACGGCCCTGTCGCGGCCCCCTATCCTGAGACGATGACCGAACACCTGCTTCTGGGCCAGACCCTGCATTTCACCGGCGATCCCTTTGTCGCCCCCTGGGACCACGTGGCGCGCCACGACAGCGCCGGCGCGGTGCTGATCCGCGACGGGAAAATCGCCGCGATCGGCACTGCGGCGCAGTTGCGCGCCGCACATCCCGCCGTGGAGGTGACGGATTACGGGCGCGCGCTGATCTCGGCGGGCTTTGTCGATGCGCATGTCCATTACCCGCAGACCGCCATTATCGCCTCCTGGGGCAAGCGGCTGATCGACTGGCTCAACAGCTATACCTTTCCCGAAGAGATGCGCTTTGCCGACCCTGCCTATGCGGCGCAGGTCGCCGCGCGCTACTGCGACCTGACGCTGGCGCAGGGCACCACGTCATTCTGCACCTATGCCACGATCCACCCCGGCAGCGTGGACGCCATTTTTGCCGCCGCACAGGCGCGCGGGCAGCGGGTCTGGGCGGGCAAGACCTGCATGGACCGCAACGCGCCCGAGGGGCTGCGCGACAGCGTGCAGTCAGCCTATGACGACAGCGCCGCGCTGCTGGCGCGCTGGCACGGGGTGGACCGGCTGTCCTATGTGATCACGCCGCGCTTTGCGCCCACCTCGACGCCAGAGCAGCTCGCAGCGCTGGGCGCGCTCTGGGTCCAGCACCCCGATTGCCTGATGCAGACGCATCTGAGCGAGCAGACCGACGAGATCGCCTGGGTGCACGACCTCTTTCCACAGGCGCGCGACTATCTCGACACCTACGAGGCACAGGGCCTGCTGCGCGAAGGCGCGGTCTATGGCCACGCCATCCACCTCACCGCGCGCGAAAGGGCGCGGCTGGCCGAGGCGGGGGCGAGCCTGGTGCATTGCCCGACCTCGAACACCTTCATCGGCTCGGGGCTCTTTGACATGGGGCTCGCCGCGCGGATGCGGGTGGGGCTGGCGACAGACACCGGCGGCGGGTCGTCGTTTTCCATGCTGCGCACGATGGCGGCCGCCTATGAGGTGGCGCAGTTGCGCGGCCAGCCGCTGCACCCCGCGCAACTGTGGTGGCTGGCGACCCAGGGGTCGGCCCGCGCGTTGCGGGCGGAGCATCTGATCGGCAATCTCGCGCCGGGGATGGAGGCCGATCTGGTGGTGATCGACCTCGCCGCCACGCCTGCCATCGCGCAGCGGGCCGCCCGCGCAGAGGGGTTCTGGGACGCGCTCTTTCCGACGATCATGATGGGCGATGACAGGGCGGTGCGGGCGGTCTGGGTCGCTGGCGGGCTGCGGCCGGGCGCGCAGGGCTAGACAGGGCGACTTTACGGCGGGGTGTCGAACCCCGGGGCTTTGCCCCGGGATGTCGAACCCCGGGGCTTTGCCGCGGGATGTCGAGCCCCGGGGCTTTGCCGCAGGATGTCGAACCCCGGGGCTTTGCCGCAGGATGTCGAACCCCGGGGCTTTGCCGCAGGATGTCGAACCCGGGGCTTTGCCCCGGACCCCAGGATATTTCTGGCCAAAAGATGGGGATCAATCCGCCAGTTCCCAGCCGTCGGGATAGAAATCATGGGCCAGCGCGATGGCTGTCGCCACGCGCTCGCGCTCCCACACGGCACCGGGCGTGACGGGGATCGGCGCGCTGGTGGCGATCACGGTTTCGCCGTCGCGCAGGCGGCGGGTGCGAAAGCCCTCGGCCCGCAGCGCCTTTTCAAAGGCGGACCAGTCGGCGTCGGTCTCTTCGACGAAAAAGGTAAAGGCGACGGGCGCGCGGGCGGGCAGCACTTCGCCCTTGGCCTCGCGAAAGATCGTTTCGGTCTCGCGCTGCTGCGCGGTGTAATCATGGGACATGGCGGGCCTTTCCCGGTGGGTGCAGGCTGTCAGCAGACCCGCGCGATGAGCAAGACCCAACGGTCGCCCGCGCGGCCGAGGCCGTATTGCACGGAGCCGGGCAGCAGCAGATTGCGACGATGCGCCGCCGAGCCTGTCCAGCTTGCCAGAACCGCGGCCTCGCTCGTCTGACCTGCGGCGATATTTTCCGCCGGGTTGCAGCTCGCATAGCCCGCAGCACGCATTCGCTGTGCAAAATCGGAGCCGTTTCGCCCGGTGTGCGAGACGTAATTGTTGCGCAGCATGTCGTCGGCATGGGCCTGTGCGGCGGCCCTGAGCCGCGCGTCAGGCGTTGCGGCGGGCAGCCCCGCCTGGGCCCGCAAGGCGTTGATCATGTCGTCAAAGCCAGCCTGCGAGGGCGGCGGGGCGGTCCCTGTCGCCGGCGCGGATGCGGACCCCGCCGGCGCGGCGGATGGCACAGGCGGCTGGTCGCAGGCGGCCAGCCAAAGGCAGGCGATCAGAGGAAGGGCGCGCAACATGAACGTGGGGTCCTGACAATCGGGCCGGTTCGACGGCGAATGACGGCGAATGACGGCGAATGACGGCGAATGACGGCGAATGACGGCGAATGACGGCAATCGAGCACGGGCTGCCCCGTTTGTCTAGGACGCCAGTCGGGCCGCGAGGCTATTTTGTCGGGCAATCACATGCGGCAGGTCGATCGTGACCATCCGGCCATCAGCCACCACGCGCCGCCCTTCGACGATCAGGTCGCGCACGCGGGTCGGCCCGGCCAGCAGCAGCGCGGCCTTGTCCCAGCTTCCCGCGCTCTCGACCCCACGCGTGTCCCAGATGGCGATATCGGCGCGTTTGCCGGGGGCGAGGCGGCCGCAATCCGGCCGGCCCAGCACATCCGCCCCGCCGCGCGTCGCGATCTCGAGCGCCTCGCGCGCGGCCATCGCATCGGCGCCGCGCGCCACGCGCTGCAACAGCATCGCCATGCGCGCCTCGGCCATCAGATTGCCCGCGTCGTTGGACGCGCTGCCATCCACGCCAAGCCCCACCGGCACGCCCGCATCGCGCAGCGCGCGCAAGGGCGCGATGCCCGACCCCAGCCGGCAGTTGGAGCAGGGGCAATGCGCCACGCCGGTGCGGCTGTGGGCAAAGAGCGCGATTTCCTGCGCGTCGAGCTTGACGCAATGCGCGTGCCAGACGTCGTCGCCGGTCCAGCCCAGATCCTGCGCATACTGGCCGGGGCGGCAGCCGAAACGCGCGAGCGAATAGGCGACATCCTCGTCGTTTTCGGCCAGATGGGTGTGCAGCATCACCCGCTTGTCCCGCGCCAGCAGCGCCGCCTCGCGCATCAGGTCGCGGCTGACCGAAAAGGGCGAACAGGGCGCGATGCCGACGCGCACCATCGCACCTTCGGCCGCGTCGTGATGGGCGTCGATCACGCGGATGCAGTCCTCGAGGATCGCGGCTTCGCCTTCCACCAGCGCGTCGGGGGGCAGACCGCCCGCGCTTTCGCCGATGCTCATCGCGCCGCGCGTGGGGTGAAAGCGCAGGCCGACCTCTGCCGCCGCCGCGATGGTATCGTCCAGCCGCGCGCCGTTGGGGTAGAGGTAGAGGTGGTCCGAGGTCAGCGTGCAGCCCGAGAGCGCCAATTCGGCCAGCCCGACCTGGGCAGAGGTGAACATTTCTTCGGGGCCAAAGCGCGCCCAGATCGGATAGAGGCTGCGCAGCCAGCCGAAGAGCAGCGCATCCTGCCCGCCCGGCACGGCGCGGGTCAGGGTCTGGTAGAGGTGGTGATGCGTGTTCACGAGGCCGGGCGTGACCACGCAGCCCGTGGCGTCGATGACCTCGGCGACCTCGGCGCCGGGGGCGGTCAGCGCGGGGCCGATGGCGGCGATCACCCCGCCCCGGACCCGGATATCGGCGCCCGCAAGCTCGCGCCGCGCGTCATCCATCGTCAGGACGGTGTCGGCGCCCCGGATCAGCAGATCAGCCATCGACATGGCGCAGGATCGCCAGCGCCTCGGCATGCACCTGCGCATTGGCCGCGGCGATGACCCGGCCGCCGCCGTGGGCCGGCCCCCCCTGCCAGTCGGTCACGATGCCGCCGGCGGCGGTGACGACCGCAATCGGCGCGCTCACGTCATAGGGCAAGAGGCCCGCCTCGATCACCAGATCGACCTGGCCTGCGGCGACCAGGGCATAGCCGTAGCAATCCATGCCATAGCGGGTCAGCCGGGCCTGCGCGGCCACCGCGTCGAACGCGGCACGCTCGGCCGGGGTGCCGACTTCGGGAAAGGTGGACAACAACGTCGCCTCGGCCAGAGGGCGCGGCGCGCGGGTCTGCAAGGGCCGGGCCCCCATCGGGCCGGTCATTCGCGCCTCGCCAAAACCGCCGGCAAAGCGCTCTGCGATATAGGGCTGGTCGATCAGGCCATAAAGCGGACCGCGCGCATCGGCGACCGAGATCAGGATGCCCCAGGTGGGCGTGCCGCTGATGTAGCCGCGCGTGCCGTCGATCGGGTCGAGCACCCAGGTGAGCCCGCTGGTGCCCGCGATGGTGCCGAATTCCTCGCCCAGGATGCCGTCATCGGGGCGCGCGGCGGCGATCATGTCGCGCATGATGCGCTCTGACGCGCGGTCGGCCTCGGTCACGGGGTCATAGCGGGTGCCGGGGGCGTTCTTGGCCTCGGCCGCGATGGCCTTGCGGAAATGTTGCAGGGTCACCGGCCGCGCCGCATCGGCCAGGGCATGGGCAAGGGCCACGAGGGCGGCCTTTTCGCTGTCTGTCATCTGTTCGGTCATCCGCCCCGGTGCTTTGTTGCACCAAGGCGGTAGCGCGCCGGTCAGGCAGGGGTCAAGCGGAATGCCCTGCCGGGGCCTCGGGGCGCGCCGGTTTCAGGCGGCTTCGCTCAGAACGCGGGCGAGGTCGAACAGGCGGCGGCGCTGATTCTCGGGGATCGCATAGTAGGACCGCAGCAGTTCGAGCGCCTCGCGGTCGGCAAGGATATCGCCGGGCATCGCGCTGCCGGTGACCATATCCTCGTCGATGGGCGAATCGAGCCCTTCGAAAAAGAACGAGACCTGCACGCCCAGCGCGCGGCCGATGTCCCACAGGCGCGAGGCGCTGACGCGGTTCATGCCGGTTTCGTATTTCTGGATCTGCTGGAACTTGATCCCGACCTTTTCGGCCAGTTGCTGCTGGGTGGTGCCATTCATCCAGCGGCGGTGGCGGATGCGCTTGCCTACATGGACATCAACAGGATGCTTCATCGTCATACCTTCCTCTACATTTACTCTTCGGCTGGCCAGCACTGCACTGTCACCACTTTGGCCCCGCGCGGTCCGACGTCTGTCCTAGGGCAAAACGGTTGCAAAGCCCTGAAGACCGATCCGCAGATAAAACACGCTTTGGTTGCAGAAGTCACCCTGACCTTTTGGACAGGGTGTGCCCCGATTTCCGGGCTAATTGGACGATTTGCTGGGGTTTTTCGACCTCTTGGCGGGTCGCGGCATTCCACCTATGCTTTAGATCGGCATTTTAGACTGATTGGTCAGTCAATCGAATCGGACTGGGGGGCTTTGGTCATGTTGGCGCTGCGTGTGACTGCATTCGACAGGCCGGCCGTGCTGGCCGAGGTGCCCGCGCCCCTGCCCGGACCGGGCGAGGTCGGCCTGCGGATCCTGGCCTGCGGATCCTGGCCTGCGGCCTCAATTTCGCGGACCTGCTGATGGTGCAGGGGCGCTATCAGGACATGCCCGCGCTGCCCTTCACGCCGGGGATGGAGGTCTGTGGCGAGGTGACCGGACTGGGGCCGGGGGTGAGCGGCCCGGCGCTGGGCACCCGGGTCGTGGTGTTTGGCGGGCATGGCGGGCTGGCGCAGCACGGGGTCTTTCCGGCGGCGCTGTGCCGCCCGGTGCCTGCTGCGATGGCCGATGTCGTCGCGGCCGGGTTCCAGGTGGCCTATGGCACGTCGCATCTCGCGCTCACCCGCCGGGCGCGGTTGCAGCCGGGCGAGACGCTGCTGGTGCTGGGCGCGGCGGGCGGTGTGGGGCTGACGGCGGTCGAGGTCGGCCACCAGCTTGGCGCGCGGGTGATCGCGGTGGCGCGGGGCGCAGAGCGGCGCGCGGTGGCGCAGGCGGCGGGGGCAGATCACCTGATCGACCCCGAGGCGGGCGACCTCAAGGCCGCGCTGCGCGCGCTGGGCGGGGTCGATGTGATCTACGATCCGGTCGGCGGCGCCTCGTTTGACGCGGCGCTGGCGGCCGCGCGGCCCGAGGCGCGCGCGCTCGTCATCGGCTTTGCCAGTGGCGAGGTGCCGCAGGTCGCAGCGAATCGCCTGCTGGTCAAGAATGTGGATGTGATGGGTTTTTACTGGGGCGGCTATCTGCGCTTTGCGCCGGAGGCGCTGACCGACAGCCTTGCCACGCTGCTGGACTGGCATGCGGCCGGCCGGCTGCACCCGCATGTGGGCCATGTGCTGCCGCTGGCGCAGGCGGCCGCAGGGCTGGACCTGCTGGCCGCACGGCGCGCGACAGGCAAGGTGGTGATCGTGCCCTGAGCCGCCCGGCGTCAGCGCCGGTGGGGCTGTCGGAGCCTTCGGCGAGGATATTTGAGGCAAGATGAAGCCGGGGCGGCGCGCCCGGCGCGGTCGGGTCTGGGTGTGGGTCAGGGTGTGGGTCTGGGCTGGCTGTAGGCGGCGCGGATCATCTGGGCGAGGTCCGCCACCACCGGGCCGGTGCCGGGGTCGCGATGATAGAGGTTGATCGTGATCTGGCGCAGGTCGGGCAGCGCGCCGCCATGCGCGATGCGTTCGAAATGCGCGGGCTCGGCCCCTTCGACCATCGCATGCACGGCGAGATCGGCGCTCACCGTGGCTTCGATGGAACGACTCGAATTGCTGTCCACCGCCATTTCCCAGGGGATACCGGCCTCGTCCAGCCGCCGCTGCACACCCTGGCGAAAGATGCAGGCCTGTTCGAAGGCCAGCCGCAGCGGGCGGCCTTTCCAGGCCTGCCCGCCCGGCGCGCCGACCCAGATCAGCCGGCGGGTCGCCAGTGTCTCGCCCCCGTCGCGCGGCGCATCCTCGGTCGTCAGGATCAGCGCCGCCTCGCCGCGCGCGAACTGGTCGCGCAGGCGGCTGGTAAAGCCGGAGAGAAGCTGCACGCGGACCCGCGGATAGGCCATCGCAAAGCGGTGGAGCACCTGCGGCAGCGCGGGATAGACGATGTCATGGGGCACGCCCAGCACCAGCTCTCCCTCGTATTCCTGCGCGGTGAGGCGGCCGTAGATTTCGTCATTCAGGTCGAGCATCCGGCGCGCGTAGCCCAGCAGCTGTTCGCCCGTGGCCGTGAGCGCGATGCCGCGACCGCTGCGGTCCATGAGGCTTTGTCCCAGCCCTTCCTCGAGCCGCTTGAGCTGCATCGAGACCGCGGATTGCGTGAGGTTGAGCAGGCCCGCCGCTCGGGTGACGCCGCCGGTCTCGGCCACGGTGACAAAGGCACGCAGGGCGGTCAGGTCGAGGTTGCGCGGCACATCACGGCCCTTGATGATTTGCATGTCAAACATTCGTTTCCATCATGGAGCCCGAGACGGGATATATCAAGCATCGGCATGCAAACCATGCCAGCCATCACGAAACGGAGGTCTATCCCGATGCGCAATCTGTCTCTCTCCCCGGCGATCCGCACGGTTCGGCGCGACCCGGGCGCTGGGCGCGGACTGATCGGGCGGTTGCGCGACATGTTCGCGCTGCGCGCGCAGCGCCGCAGGCTCGCGGCGCTTGACGCCGCGCAATTGCGCGATCTGGGCCTGACCCGCGCGCAAGCGGCGGCAGAGGCCGCGCGGCCGGTCTGGGATGTGCCCGCGCATTGGCGGGGCTGAGCACCGGCAGAGGGATGAGCGCGGCGCTGATGGATATATGTGCATTTTCATCAGAAAAGCCGCCTCACCCTGCCTGCAATCCTTGAAATCCGCGCAGTCTCTGCCAATATCCTGCAGCAAGGTTGCCGTGGAAGCACGGTGCCACCCGAAACACCTTGGAGGTCTCTGATGGCAGAATACAATACGATCCGCACCGGTGTCGGGGCGCGCAGCGCCGCGATCGACGCCGGTCTGCGGACCCATATGAACAAGGTCTACGGCACCATGTCCGTGGGCATGCTGATCACCGCGCTGGCCGCCTGGGCCATGGCGGGTCTGGCGGTCACCGACGTGCCCAACGCCTACATGTTCCGCGACGGCAAATATCTGACCGACTTTGGCTATGCGCTTTATGCCTCGCCGCTCAAGTGGGTCGTGATGTTCCTGCCGCTGGCGATGGTGTTCGGTTTTGGCGCGATCATCAACCGGATCTCGGCCGCGGGCGCGCAGCTCTATTTCTACGCCTTCGCCGCGGCGATGGGGATCTCGATCAGCTGGATCTTTCTCGTATTCACCGGCTTTTCGATCGTGCAGGTGTTCCTGATCACCGCGATCTCCTTTGCCGGTCTGTCGCTTTACGGCTACACCACCAAGAAGGACATCTCGGGCTGGGGGTCGTTCCTGATCATGGGCGTGATCGGCCTTTTGGTGGCGATGATCGTCAACATCTGGCTGCAATCGCCCGCGATCATGTTCGCGGTGTCGATCCTGGGCGTGCTGATCTTTGCGGGCCTGACCGCCTATGACACGCAGAAGATCAAGACCACCTACCTCGCCCATGCCCATGGCGGCGACAGCGAATGGCTGGGCAAGGCCGCGATCATGGGCGCGCTGAACCTCTACCTCGACTTCATCAACATGTTCATGTTCCTGCTGCAGCTTTTCGGCAACCGGGACTGACAGGGCAGACATGCAAGTGACGCGGGGGCCGGTGGAAACACCGGCCCCTTTTGCGTGGCGCTAGATGGCGCGCGTCATGGCCACGGCGGGAAAGTCTATGCCGGGGCCGAGCGGCACGGTCACGGGGCCGAGGGCGGCAAAGCCCATGGCGGCGTAAAAGGGCACGGCGGTGCGGGTCGAAAGGCAGTCGAGCCGGGTCAGGCCGGCGGCGCGGGCGGTGGCGATGACATGGGTCATCAGCGCCCGCCCGATCCCGCGCCGCACCTGCCGGTCATCGGTGACGACATGGCGGATGTGCCCCAGCCCCGGATGCGCCGCAGCCCCGCCCGGCGCATCGCGCGTCCAGCCCCCGGCGCCGAGAATCGCGCCCCCCTCCTCCTCCTCCTCCTGCGCCTCCACGACGAAATAGGTGCCGCTGGTGACGAGCCGCGGCTGCGCGCGGCTGATGCGCGGCAGGGCCGTGACCAGCACCGAAGGCGGATAGTCGGGCCGCAACAGGCGCGGATAGGCCCGCGCGAGCAGCGCGTCGATAGCCGCAATATCGGCCCAAGTGGCGGTGCGGACGTGAAACATCAGAAACCCCCGTAAACCGCAAAAGGCCGCGCAGGATGCGCGGCCTTGTCGGTGCAGGTTGTCGGTGCAGGTTGTCGGTGCAGGTTGTCGGTGCAGGGCGGCAGATCGTTACTTGATCTTGCCTTCCTTGTATTCGACATGCTTGCGCACGACCGGATCGTATTTGTTTACGGTCATCTTTTCGGTCATCGTGCGCGCGTTCTTCTTGGTCACGTAGAAATGGCCTGTCCCCGCGGTGGAGTTCAGGCGGATCTTGATCGTGGTGGGCTTCGCCATCGTCGTATCTCCTGTCACGCGGCCCTTGGGCCAGCCTGTGCAAATCCTGTAAGCCCCGCCTTTTACCCGGCCCGCCCCCCGAGTCAACCGCAAAGCGCCGTGCGGGGCATGATGGGCGCGCGGCGGCAGGCCGATATGCGCGGATGGCCTGTAAGCCGGATTCTGTCCCCCCATGTTGCCATGGGATGGATGACCATTCCTCTTGACCCGCCGTTACCGACGCGCCTCCAGCTGCCAACCCGGGCCTCTCGGGTTCAAGCATCCCTGTGGCGGATATCCTGTCGGATCACACGCCGCGCGAGGCCCCTATTTGGCATTGCTCCCGGTGGGGCTTGCCGTGCCGGTCCTGTTGCCAGTCCCGCGGTGGGCTCTTGCCCCACCGTTTCACCCTTGCCGCTGCGGACAGCGGCGGTCTGTTCTCTGTGGCGCTATCCCTTGGGTTGCCCCAGCCGGGCGTTACCCGGCACCGTGCTTTGTGGAGTCCGGACTTTCCTCGTGCGGGGTTGCCCCTGCCCGCGATCATCCAGCCATCCGCGCAAGGGTCTCCTAAGCGGCCCCGGCAGCAATGTCAAAGGGCAGGGTAGCGGCGCGCGAGGTCGGTGATGGTGGCCATGTCGGCGCTGCCGACCGGCCCCGCGGCCCAGGGCCGGAACCGCAGGCGAAAGGCGGCGAGGCGCGTGTCATGGGCGATGTCGGGGTCATAGCCAAAGGTGACGGCGGCGGCATCGAAGGCCGCCGCATCGGGTGCCGGCACCGCGCCGCGCGGGTCGGGCCAGACCGACAGCCGCTGGCGTGCCAGCCGCAGCCAGTCGAACCGCGCGCCGGGGTCAGCCTTGCGCAGCGGCGCCATGTCGCTATGCCCGATCACCCGTTCCGGCGCGATGCCATGCCGCGCCATCACCCCCGCCAGAAGCTGTTCGAGCGCGCGCATCTGCGCCGCCGCATAGGGCGTGCGCCCGGTATTGGCGAGCTCGATTCCGATCGAGGCGGAATTGACGTCGGTGACGCTGCCCCAGCGCCCTGCCCCCGCATGCCAGGCGCGCATCGCTTCGGGCACCAGCGCAAACACCGCGCCCGAGGCCGCGATCAGGTAATGCGCCGACACCTCGGCCGCCGGGTCGCACAGCCGGTCGAGCGCGGCCTCCGCACTGTCCATCCCGGTGTAATGGATCACCACCATGACGGGCCGCACCCCGCCCCGGCGCATCCCGCAATTGGGCGAAGGGTAATCGGTGACGGTCAGTTGCCGACCGCCAGCCGGAACGGCTCGGGGTCCCAGCCGCAGGCAAAGCCGTCGCCATCCGGGTCGATCCCGCGCGGGTCACGGTCCGGCCCGCCGCGCGCCAGGAAATCGCGCTGCGCCTCGTCGGGCGAACGGTAGCTCGCGCAATTGTTCTGAAACCGCGCCTGCGACGCGATGGCAAGACGGCTGTACCAGGCCTGCCCCTTGCGGTTCGGCGCGTTCAACGCATAGGCCACGATGTTCGGCCCGGTGTCGCCCGCGCGCTGCGGCAATGCAGTCGGCTGGACCTGCTGATAGGCGGCCGCCTGCGCGGCCCGGCGCTGCGCATCGCTCTCGATGCTCTCGCGGCTCGCCACGGCGTCAAAATTCTGCTCGTCCGAGATGCCCAGACTGGTGAGGCCACCGGGCACGACGTTCGACGGGCTCGCCTGCACGCCGGCGGTGCGCAGCGGGTCTGCCACAGCGCCGCCAAGCCCGGTCTGGTTCAGCGGCGCACCCAGCGGCGCACCCAGCGGCGCACCAATGGCGCCGCTCCCGATCCCGGCAGCGGCAAGCTCTGACGCGGCGATGCCGCCCGCCGGCACCGGCTGGCCCAGCGGCGCACCCGCGCCGATCGGTCCGCCCACCGGCCCCAGCAGATCGGGCCCGCCCGCAGGCCCGCCACGCAGCGCGGCCTCGCGCCGGGCGCGGTCGATCTCGTATTGGTTGTAGTCGGTAAAGCCCACGCCCGCGCCGCTGTCGGGCACGCGTTGCGGCGCGCAAGCCGCCAGCATCAGCCCCGTCAAACCCATCAGCACAAGCGTTCTCACGGCACTACCCCTGCCCAAACCGTCGTTGAGCCGGTCCCTTACCACCACTTCTGCGGCTTGGCTACAAAACCTGTCGCACGTTCCAGTGTGTAGGCGACATTCAGCAGCCCCGCCTCGTCCCAGGGCCGCCCGATCAGTTGCAGGCCCAGCGGCAGCCCCTGCCGGTCGAGCCCGGCGGGCACCGAAATGCCGGGCAGGCCCGCCAGGTTCACCGTCACCGTGAACACATCGTTGAGATACATCTGCACCGGGTCCGCCTCGGCCATCTCGCCCAGGCCAAAGGCGGCAGAGGGCGTGGCAGGCGTCAGGATCGCATCGACCCCGGCCTCAAAAGCCTCGTCAAAATCGCGCTTGATCAGCGCGCGCACCTTGCGGGCGCGGTTGTAATAGGCGTCATAGAAGCCCGCTGACAACACATAGGTGCCGATCATGATGCGCCGCTGCACCTCGGGGCCAAAGCCCTCGGCGCGGGTTTTCTCGTACATCTCGGTGATGCCGTCGCCCTGCGCCAGCGCCGCGCGATGGCCAAAGCGCACCCCGTCATAGCGCGCGAGGTTGCTCGACGCCTCGGCGGGCGCGATCACGTAATAGGCGGGCAGCGCGTATTTCGTATGCGGCAGGCTGATGTCCACCACCTTGGCGCCTGCGTCGCGCAGCATCTCGGTCCCGCGCGTCCACAGCGCCTCGATCTCGTCCGGCATCCCGTCCATGCGGTATTCGCGCGGAATGCCGATGGTGCGGCCGCGGATGTCTCCGGTCAGTGCCGCCTCGAAGTCAGGCACGGCGATATCGGCGCTGGTGCTGTCAAGCGGGTCATGCCCGCAGATCGCGCGCAGCATGATGGCCGCGTCGCGCACATCCTTGGTCATCGGCCCCGCCTGGTCGAGCGAGGAGGCAAAGGCCACGATCCCCCAGCGCGAGACGCGCCCATAGGTCGGCTTGATCCCCACGATCCCGGTCAGGGCCGCAGGCTGGCGGATCGACCCGCCGGTGTCGGTGCCCGTCGCGGCGAGGCAGAGGTCGGCGGCCACGGCCGCAGCCGACCCGCCCGAGGACCCCCCCGGCGTCAGCGCGCGCGCGTCCACCTTCCAGGGGTTGACGGCATTGCCATAGCACGATGTCTCG
Organism: Rhodobacterales bacterium; assembly: GCA_009993005.1. Lineage (GTDB taxonomy): Bacteria > Pseudomonadota > Alphaproteobacteria > Rhodobacterales > Rhodobacteraceae > JAACUH01. The sequence goes on along the minus strand of JAACUH010000050.1, from coordinate 4,111 downwards.
TTGCTCGACCCCATGGCGAATTCGTCCATGTTGAGCTTGCCCAGCATCACCGCGCCTTCACCCAGCAGCTTGGCCGTGACGGTCGATTCGTATTCCGGTTTGAAGCCTTCAAGGATCCGGCTCGCCGCCTGGCTCGGCACGCCCCTGGTGCAGAACAGATCCTTGATCCCCAGCGGGATACCGCAGAGGTCGGGCGCCTCGCCCGCCGCGATCCGCGCATCCGCCGCCGCCGCCTGCGCGCGCGCGAGCTCTGGCGTCGGATGCACAAAGGCCCCCAGCGCGCCCGCCCCCTCGGCCTCCGCGAGGCAGGCCTGCGTCACCTCGACCGCGCTCACCTCACCCTTGCGCAGCGCATCGCGCGCGCCCGCAATCGTCAGCCTGTTCAGATCACTCATTCCACCACCTTCGGCACGGCAAAGAACCCCTCGCGCGCATCCGGCGCATTGGCGAGCACCGCCGCCTGCCGGTCGCCATCCGTCACCACATCCGCCCGCCGCTTGAGCCGCATCGGCGTCACGCTGGTCATCGGCTCCACACCCGTCACGTCAACCTCGCCCAGCTGCTCGATGAACCCCATGATCGCGTTGAATTCGGCCGCGAGCGCCGGCAGCGCGTCCTCCTCGACCCGGATCCGGGCAAGCTTGGCCACCCTGCGGGCGGTTTCGATATCAATCGACATGGGGCATCTTCTCCGATCCGGTGCGCCCCTGTCGTTTAACGGCGCGCCCCGCCGCCCGCAAGCGGCTGCCTTTCCGCTTCATCTTGCCCCAAATATCCCGGGGGAGTCCCGCAGGGACGGGGGCAGAGCCCCCATCCGGCCCCTCCGCCCCGGGCGCCCCGGGCGCCCCGGGCGCCCCGCCGGCCCTGCCGCACCCGCCGCATCACCGCGGCGCCCCGACAGGGCCATCCTGCCACGGACATGCCATGCCCAGGCGAAACGGCTCAGGCGCCGTGCAGGGCCTTTCCGCCGCCCCCTTGCGTCATGTGCCGCACATAGACCGCGATCATCCAGCCCAGCATCACGGCATTCAGGATATGCCACATGAAATGCGTGCCGAGCGGAAAGGCGCTGCAGACCCCGCCATCGACCGAGCGGAACACGAGGCTCGCGCAGAGGTTGGCGGCGCCGATGGCCAGCCCCCGCGCCGTCCGCCGATGCCGCCGCCACAGCAGCGCGGCATAGACGGATATCAACAGCGGCACCGCCCAATAGACCGACGACACCGCAAAGAACGGCAGCGCGGCAAAGACCGGCGTGACCGCCGCCGCATAGGGCACAAAGGCCAGCGTGCCCAGCGCCGCGACCCACCAGCGCCAGCGCCAGACATGCAGGTTCACCGCAAGGATGTAGGTCAGGATAAAAAGCAGGATCGGCAGCGTGTCCGCGAGCCCCGCCCAGCGCGTCGCGGTGGTGTGGAACAGGAAACTGCCGATCCCGATGGCGAACAGGATCACGCAGAGCGCGCGGGCCAGCGGCACCCCCTGCGACCGCCGCCACAGCCAGAGCGCCGCGACCAGAAAGGCCGCGTTGGTCATCGCATTGACCGGCTCGGACCAGAAGCCGAAGCCCGTGCGTTCGCAATAATTGTTCACCTGCTCAGACCATCGCAATGCGCGCCCTTTCCCGCTAACCTGCCTTCTGCACAGACATAGAGGACCACGCATGAAAATCACATGGCTCGGCCACTCCGGCTTTCGCATCGCCATCGGCGACCAGATCCTGCTGATCGACCCCTGGATCACCGGCAACCCGGTGTTCCCCGCAGGGCGCGAGGCCGAGGCTATCGCCGGCGCCACCGCCATCCTTCTCACCCATGGCCACGGCGACCATGCGTCGGATGCGCCGCGTCTGGCCGGGCTCACCGGGGCGATGATCCATGCGGGGCACGAGCTGGCCGAATATATCGAGATCGTGAAAGGCGCGCGGGCGCAGGGCTTTGGCCGCGGCGGCACGATCCGGCTGGGCGATGTCAGCGTGAGCATGGTGCCCGCCAGCCACTCCGCCAGCATCGACTGGACCGGCAGCCCCGCGATCCCCGCCGGCGGCGAGGCGGGCTTCATGATCGCGGGCGAAGGCCACATGATCTATCTCTCGGGCGACACCGGGATCATGGCCGACATGGGCTGGATGGGCGAATATTACAAACCCGACATCGGCATCCTGGCCTGCGGCGGGCATTACACGATGGACATCGACGGCGCAGCCTGGGCCGCCAGACGGTTCTTTGATTTCAAGACGGTGATCCCCTGCCACTACCGCACCTTCGGCCTGCTCGCGCAATCCGCCGATGGCCTTGCCGCCGCCCTGCCCGGCATCGACGTGCGCAGACCCGACGTGATGGAGACGATCGAGATCTAGACCCTAGGGCTGGCCACGCGCGGCGACCCTCTGCGCGACCTCGGTCAGCTCATGCACCAGCGTGCGGGCCATCGACCGCATCGCCATCACCTCAAAGGCCTGCGCGTCGCTGCGCGCGATGCCCACCTGCATATGGCCCAGGAGCGTGCGCGCGACATGGCCGGCCTTGAAGGTGGCGGCGCGCAGGTCGATGGGCACCAGCCGCGCCAGCACCGCCTCGGCGGCCGCGCCCGCGAGGCTCACCACCACCATCCCGTCGGCCTGGTCGGTCAGCGCCGCCAGCCCCGCAAGCCCCTGTGGCACCGGCGCGCCGATCAGCAGCGCGCGCCCCTGCCCGGCCCAGACGATGCGCACGCCACCCTTGGCCAAGGCCCGGTTCGGCGCAGGAAATCCCAGGCCCAGCGCGGATTTGAGCACCGCCGCCACCGCATTGTCCTGCCCGTGAAAGGGCGCGATGGATGTCACCGGGTCCGCCACCGCTTCGCGCAGCGTCACCCCGCCAACCGTCACCGGCAAGAGCCCCCCGCCTGCCGCTACCGCTATCAGACTAGCCACGCAAGCGCCCTCCCTCCGGGTCAAGGAACACCGGGTCCACCACCTCGCAGCGCGTCTCGACGCCGCACAGGTGATCGACCATCCGCACCACCTCGCCCCGCCGCGCAGGTCCGCGGCTGAGGAACCCCAGCCCGATATGGCCATGCAGCGTCGGCGACCAGCAGACCGAGGTGACATGGCCCTGCGCATTGACGCGCACCGCATCCGCCCCCCTTGTGAACAGATGCGCGCCCGCGTGCAGCACACCATCCTCCAGCGCGCGCAGGCCCACCAACTGCGGGCGGTCCTCTGCCAGCAGGCCGGGCCGGCGCGACGCCGCCTGCCCGATGCAGTCCTTCTTCAGCGACACCATCCGGTCCATCCCGATGTCGAACGCGGTGGCGCGACCGTCGATCTCGGCATGGGTGATGAAGCCCTTTTCGATCCGCAGGACATTGAGCGCCTCCATCCCGTAGGCGCCACCGCCCAGCACCTCTGCCTGCGCGACGAGCAGGCGGTAAAGGCTCTCGCCATAGCGGGCGGGCACGGCGACCTCATAGGCCAGCTCGCCCGAAAACGAGATGCGGAACAGCCGCCCCGCCACACCCGACACCATCGCAGCCGCGCAGCCCATATAGGGCAGCGCGGCATCGTCGAGCGGGCCGTCGAGCACGGCCCCCAGCAGATCACGCGCGCGCGGCCCCGCGACAGAGAACTGCGCCCATTGCTCGGTGACCGAGACGCATTGCACATCGAGATCGGGCCGCAGCACCTGCGCCGCATAATCCATGTGCCGCATCACGAGGCCCGCGGCAGCAGTCGTGGTGCTGACGACGTAATGCCCCGCGCCCAGCCGGGCGCAGGTGCCGTCATCCATCACATGCCCGTCCTCGCGCAGCATCAGCCCATACCGCACGCGGCCCACGGCCAGGGTGGACATCGTATTGGCATAGAGGAAATCGAGAAACGCCGCCGCGTCCGGCCCCTGCACGTCGATCTTGCCCAGCGTCGAGACATCGCAGACCCCCACCGCCGCGCGCACCATGCGCACCTCGCGGTCGCTGGCCAGCCGCCAGGTCACCTCGCCCGGACGCGGGAAATAAGAGGGGCGATACCACAGCCCCGCCTCGATCATCGGCGCGCCGCGCTCCACACTCGCCTGATGCGAGGGGGTCAGCCGCTGCGGCGCAAAGCCCGCGCCCTGCGCCCCCGCCCCCA
>JAACUH010000108.1 GCA_009993005.1 Rhodobacterales bacterium | reverse complement strand
CCATTTGCGCCGTATCGAGCACCCGCTCACCCGCCCAGACCCCAACCATCGCGAAGCCCCGGTCGAGCGCGGCGCGCACGAAGCGCGCGGCGACTGAGGCCTGCGTGGAGGAACTGGCGCCGAGTGAAAAACGCCAAAGCGATCTGGAGATATTTTTTTCAGCGCACCCGGCGTGCGCACGCGGACCCACCAGACGGCGCCACGTTTGTATAGACCGGACCCATATCGGGATCTCTCGCCCGCCGCCATGGTGGCACACTCCGCCTCAAGGCGCGGCAGCACAGTCGGGCGGGCGGCTGCGAGTCGTGATTTTCGCAGCTATTTCAAAGGCTTAAGGGGCTGTCTGGGGAACCTGGAATCCCGCATTCGCACCCAAGCCTTTGATATCGCTCACTTATTCTGAACCGCCGCGCATCCTCCGCACCTTGTGCCACATTGCCCCCTTGGCGCTGGTGGCGCAAGTTCCGCGCATGGGCACCCAGCCGAGCTACTGGGAAACGGGTATCGGTCGTTGCGCCGACAGTTCGAGCGGCACGATACTTGGATCGGCATCCGTCTCGGCGAGGCGCGCGAGATACTGGCCGTAACCGGTCTTCATCAGCGGGCGGGCGAGGGCGGCGAGGCGGACGCGGTCGATGAAGCCTTGGCGGAAGGCGATCTCCTCGGGGCAGCCAATTTTGAGGCCCTGCCGCTTCTCCATGGTGCGCACGAAGTCGCCGGCGTCGATGAGGCTGTCATGGGTGCCCGTGTCGAGCCAGGCATAGCCGCGGCCCAGCAGCTCGACCGACAGGGCGCCTGCGCGCAGGTAGATCTCGATCAGCGCGGTGATTTCGAGTTCGCCGCGCGCTGAGGGCCGGATGGCGCGGGCAATCTCCGGCGCGCAGCCGTCAAAGAAATAGAGTCCGGTCACGGCATAGTCCGACCGTGGTCGCGTCGGCTTTTCCTCGACCGATACGGCCCGGCCGGCCGTGTCGAACGTGACCACGCCATAGCGCTCCGGATCGGCGACCCTGTGGCCGAACACCGTGGCGCCCTCAGTGCGCGCATCGGCTGTGGCGAGCAGGGAAGGCAGGCCGTGGCCGTAGTGGAAGTTGTCGCCCAGAACCATGGCTGAAGGCGCACCGGCCAGGAAATCCTCGGCAAGCAGATATGCCTGCGCCAGCCCGTCCGGCGAGGGCTGCACGATCCACTCGAAGCGAAGGCCGATCTCGCTGCCGTCACCGAGCAGGCGCTGGAACTGGGGCTGGTCACGGAGAGTGGTGATCACGGCGATTTCGCGGATGCCGGTCAGCATGAGGACCGACAGCGGGTAGTAGATCATCGGCTTGTCATAGAGCGGCATCAGCTGCTTGGACACCGCCAGGGTGAGGGGATAGAGCCGTGCGCCGGCGCCCCCGGCAAGGATTATCCCCTTGCGGGCCGTGCCGCCGGCCCTCACGACCCGGTCTCCCTGAGCTCCGCCAGCACCGGCCCCAGCGCGGCGCGCCAGTCGGGCCGGGCGATGCCGTAGTCGCGTGCGATGCGCCGGCAGTCGAGCCTCGAGTTGCACGGCCGCGCCGCAGGCGTCGGCCAGTCTGCACCACTGATCTCCGCCACAGCAGGCCGGACCGGCAACCAGCCGGACTCAGCGAATATCGCCTCGGCGAAGTCGCGCCAGCTCGCATTCGGCGCACCGGCAAAGTGGTAGACCCCGCTGACCCCGTGTCCGGCATGGAAGGCCCGCGCAATGTCGACCAGGGCGGCGGCGATGGCCGCGGCGGGGGTTGGGCCGCCGATCTGGTCCGCTACCACCGACAGCTGCGGCCGGGTCGCTCCGGCGCGGAGCATGGTGCGTACGAAATTGGTCCCGTGACCGGCGAACACCCAGGAGGTGCGCAACACCGCATGCGGACCACCCGCCGCGACGACGGCGCGCTCGCTCGCCAGCTTGGTGCGGCCATAGGCGTTGAGCGGGGCGACGGGGGCGTTTTCGTCACGCGCGCCCGACCCAGAGCCGTCGAAGACGTAGTCGGTCGAGAGTTGCAGGAAGGGCAGACCGCGCGCGGCGCAGGTCCGGGCTATCGCCCCCGGGGCCTCGGCATTGACGACGCGCGCCGCGTCCTCCTCGGCCTCGGCGCGGTCGACTGCGGTCCAGGCGGCGGCGTTGATCACGACGTCGGCGTCGCTGGCCGCCACGGCGGCCGCGCAGGCCGCAGGATCAGCCAGGTCGGCCTCGGTGCGCGGAAGGGTCCGCACCGCGAGCCCCGGCCCGGCCAGTCTGGCGAGTTCGACGGCGACCTGGCCGGTGCGCCCGAAGACCAGCAAGCGCAGCGGAATCATATCGTTATTCCCAGCCGCGCGTTCGCGCTGAGGCGCGCATGCGTCGCTCCCAACCATCGCTCGTTGGCCAGATGCCACTCGACGGTGCGGCGCAGGCCTTTCTCAAGCGTCACCGAGGGGCTCCAGCCGAGGTCGGCCTCGATTTTCGAGGCGTCAATGGCGTAGCGGAAATCATGGCCCGGACGGTCGGCGACGAAGGAGACAAGCCGCTCGCGCGGTGCGTCGGTCGGGCGCATCTCGTCGAGAATGGCGCAGACGCGGCGCACGATGTCGATGTTGCGCGCCTCGTTGGCGCCGCCAATTGTGTAGGTCTGGCCGATGCGCCCGCTTGTCAGGACGCGCAGCAGCGCCGCAGCGTGATCTTCGACATAGAGCCAGTCGCGCACGTTCTCGCCGCAGCCATAGACCGGGATCGGCAGGCCTGCCAGCGCATTCAGGATCGTCATCGGGATCAACTTCTCTGGAAACTGGAAGGGTCCGTAGTTGTTGGAGCAGTTGGTAACCACCACCGGCAGCCCATAGGTCTTGCCCCAAGCGCGCACCAGATGGTCCGAGGCCGCCTTCGAGGCGGAATAGGGCGAGTTGGGGACGTAGGGAGTGTTCTCGTCGAACATGCCCTCAGGCCCCAGCGCGCCGAACACCTCGTCGGTGGAGACGTGGTGGAAGCGGAAGGCGGCCTTGCGCGGCTCGGGCAGCCCTCGCCAGTGGGCGCGTGCGGCCTCGAGCAGCGTGTAGGTCCCCACGATGTTTGTCTGGATGAACGAGCCCGGCGCGTCGATGGAACGGTCGACGTGGCTCTCGGCGGCCAGATGCATCACCGCGTCGCAGTCGTGGGCTGCGAAGATGCGCGCCATCGCGGCGGCGTCGCAGATGTCGGCCCGCTCGAAGGCGTAGAGCGCGCTGTCGGCCACCAATGCCAGGTTGTCGAGGTTGGCCGCGTAGGTCAGCTTGTCGACGTTGACCACGCCGAGGCCCTCGGCCACCGCCCGCCGCACCACCGCTGAACCGACAAAGCCCGCGCCGCCCGTCACGAGGATCCTCACCAGGCCGCTCCCTCGACAAAGGGACTGGCGAAGTCCCGGAACAGCGCCGCCCGAGCATCCCGGTCTGACACCACCGCGCGGACTGGGTCCACGCCCCAGTCGATGGCGAGATCGGGGTCGTCGAAGCGCACTGCCCCTTCGCAGTTTCTGGCGTAAGGGGCGTCGACCTTGTAGATCACCTCGGTGTCGGGCTCGAGCGTCGCGAAACCGTGCAGGAAACCCCGCGGCACCCAGAGCTGCCAGCCATTCTCCGCCGACAGCTCCTCCGCAACCCAGCGGCCGTAGTGTGCGGAGCCAACCCGCACATCCACCGCCACGTCGCGGGCCCGACCTCGCGCGACACGCACCAACTTGCCCTGCGCCGCCGGCGGGCGCTGGTAGTGCAGACCACGCACCGTCCCGGAAGCCACCGAACAGGACTGGTTGTCCTGGACGAAGATGGCGTCAATGCCGCCGCGCGCGCAGTTTGCCGCGCTCCAGGTCTCCGAGAACCAGCCGCGTGAATCGGTGAGGCGGCGGGTCTTGAGCTTCAGGACGCCCGGCAGCGCAGTCTCGACAATCTCCATCAGGCCCCCCGCTTGATCGACGTCGCTAGCGGCATGCTTCCTGCGGTTGACGCGACTACCGATGCTCCTCTTGACCGCGCTTGTGCACGTGTGGGACAGGCTTTCATTATTGTGCGCGTGGCGACACTCTGGCCAAGAATGCCGGATGCCGCCGAGCCGGGACCCTGATCAGAGCCGGGCATCACGGATGCCAAGTAAATCACTAGCGGAACCTCTCGCGCACAGCGCCTCGGGCAGTTAGATCAGTGAAAAAAAGTAAAGGCTTAGCGGCTCGTCAGCCTTGTCTGGTCGGCGGATTGGCAGACTTTCTTTCGCGGGGACAAGGCCTCCACCTCTCTTGGCCCAAGAGAAAGGTGACCATACAAATTTAAAATTTCCTTCACCGTCGCCAGCCTCTCCAGCGGTTCGCCCGCCGCAGAAAGAAGTTGAAACCGCCAATCCGTTTCGAGAGATCCGAGCTGATCCGCCATCGTGGCCATCCCCGCCGCCGCAACAAGTCTGAAGCACGTCAAGGCGCTCAACGCCCTGCGCTTTTGTAGGCTTCCATCAGATCCGAGTATGATCGAGCGCTGCGGTGGCAGGAACCGCATAGCCCTCGGGATGGCGACCGTGCCACTTCGCGGCTGATTCCAAGATTGAGCGAAGGCTGGAATGCGCAGGCCTCCAGTCAAGCCCGGCCTCAGCCTGCCCGATATCGGCGAGCAGCACCGCAGGATCTCCTGGACGGGGATCGGCCACCATGAAACGCACCTTTTCTCCGACGATCTCCTCGGCGGCCTTGATCAGCTCGAGCACGCTCGATCCATGGCCGGAACCAAGATTGAAGCGGGTAAAACGGCCCGGCTGCA
>JAACUH010000067.1 GCA_009993005.1 Rhodobacterales bacterium | reverse complement strand
GGCGGCAGAGCCGCTGGCCTCGGTGCTGCGGGCGACCTGCGGCAGGCTCACCCGCGTCTCGGCCGCCTCGGCAAAGATCTGCGCGACCGCAGCGGCATCGGGGATCGCGCGCAGCGCGGGCTGTGTGCGGGCCATATACCAGGGGCGCACATGCGGCCAGGTCATGATATAGGACAGCCGGGTGTCGCCGATCAGCTCGAACGCGATGGTGCCGTGGCCCGACCGCCGGGTCTTGAGGCTCGCGTTGCCGATCCAGACATAGGGCAGGTTCAGCGTCATGGTCAGCGCGGCACCGATGCGCAGCGCGACACGCTTGTTGGTCAGCGTATAGACGGTCGCGCGCGCCTGCACCCAGGCGACGGCGTAAAGGATGGCACAGGCCACCGCGCCGATCACCACAAAGGGCACGGCATGGGTCAGCGCCACAGCCATCGGAAAGTCGATCGAGGACACGCCCACACGCCAGACGGCGAGCAGCAGGAAATACCCGGCGATCCAGTAGAGCCCCAGCGCCTCGCGGGCGAGGGCAAAGGGGGCGGGGCTGCCCTGCCACAGGATATGTTCGTCGGCCGGCAGCATCTCGGGCAGGCCGCGGATCGGCTCGAAATTGAAATCGTCGTCGTGATGGCTCATGTCCGCGTTCCCTTGCGGTTTGGGTGGAGCCGCCCCGGTGGCTGACCGGGGCGGCATTGGGGCAGCCTAAAGCTGCGGCGCAAGACGCTCGGCCGAGGCATAGATCGTGCCGCCGGCGTAATAGGCGGTGATCTTGTCCTCTTCGAGCAGCGTCACCTGATCGGCGGCGCGGGTCTGCGGCACGCCGGCCCAGTTGTGGGCAAAGAGCGAGCGCACGGTGACGCGGTCGGACTTGATCCGCGCCATGTTGATCGGGATCAGGCGCAGTTGCCCCGACCCTTCGGGGTTGAGATCGACGGTCAGGTAGCGCACCAGCGCCTCTGCCTTGTCCACCCACATGTCCACGATGCGGCCCACGACCTCGCCATCGCCGCCGACCACCGCCTTGCCGCGCGGGTCGCGCCCGGCCGAGACGTGGAAATCGGGCAGCATCGACATCGGCACGATCTTGGCATGGCCGTGGCCGTCAAGCTCGGGCACATCGCGGCGCGGCGCCCAGGACGCCGCCCCGACACCGTCGATCATCGGATCGCCGGTCGGCACATAGGGCGAACCCGGCGTGCGCGAGGTGGGCGCCAGCGCCAGATCGGCCCGGTCGCCCCGCTGGCCCGAAGGCACAGCCACAGCGCCCCGGTCGAACGGCAGCACGTAGGTCTTGTCCTGGCCAGGGACCGGAAACGGCCCCTGGTTCGGCGCCGCCTTGCCCTCGTCATCGACAAGGGGATAGCCCTCGCGCATGTTCTCGGTCTGCAGATAGTAGATCAGACCGGCAAGAAAGATCCAGAAACCCCAGATCGCGGCGCTCGCCAGATCGAAGTTGCCGAAAAACGTAGTACCAACCATAGTCTTGTCCTCCGTTGGTCAGGTCGGGAATTCGGCCAGCTCGAGCTTGGTCGAAGTCTCCGAAGTCATCGCCTTGGCCCTTACCAGGGGACCGAGGATGATGAGGATGATGAACAAAAGGCCGATTTCGGTGTGGTAAACAACCGAATAGCCCGTCGCAGGCGTGGCGAGCGCCTCTCCCAATGCGCCGTTCCCGACGGCGTGGTTCACGAGGTCACGCATGGTGCCCCCGATAAAGATCGAAAGTCCGGCGCCCGTGGCCTGCGCGGCCCCCCAGGCCCCCAGCGCAAGCCCGCGCCCCGCATGGCCCGACACCTTGACCGCCATCGCGGCGGTCAGCGTGGACACGGCAAAAAGCCCGCCGCCCAGCCCGATAAAGGCCGCACCGGCAAAGAACAGCACCGGCGACTGCAGCGGCGCCGACAGGATCACGGCGGCAAAGGCTGCGATGCCAAACAGGATCCCCCGCGCACCCATCCGCATCGGGTCTGTCCCGCCCGAAAGCCAGCGCGCGGCAAGCCCGAGGCCGACCAGCGCACCGGCCGCCCACATCGCGGTCAGCAGCGTCGTGGACGACACCGACAGCCCGAGGATCTGCCCGCCATAGGGCTCGAGCAGCACATCCTGCATGTTGAAGGCCATCGTCCCCAGAAACACCACCGCGATCAGCCGCAGCACATCGCGTTCCCGGGTGAAATCGGACCAGGCATTGAGAAAGATCGGCACCGGCGCTTCGCGCTCTTCCTTGGTCATCGGCGCCATCTTTTCCTGCTTCCACAGCGCGATGATGTTGAGCACCATGGTCACGACAGCCGCCCCCTGCACCACCTGCACCAGCAAGAGCGCAGAGTAGTCGCGCAAGAGCGTCCCGATGATGAGCGCCGAAAGCCCCATCCCCAGCAGATACATCACATAAAGCAGCGACACGACCTTGGCGCGCGTCTCTTCCGTGGCACGGTCGGCGGCCAGCGCCAGACCCGCGGTCTGCGTCATGTGCATCCCCAGACCGGTCAGCAGGAACGCCAGTGCCGCCGCCGCCTGCCCAAAGTCCCCGGCATCGAGCGCGGTATCGCCCGCCAGCACCAGCAGCGCCATCGGCATGATCGCCAGCCCGCCGAACTGCCACAGCGTGCCGAACCACAGGTAGGGCACCCGCTTCCACCCGATGGCCGATCGGTAATTGTCGGACTTGAACCCCAGGATCGCACGGAACGGCGCGATCAGCACCGGAATGGCGATCATGCCCGCAACGATCATCGCGGGCACCGACAGCTCCACGATCATCACCCGGTTGAGCGTGCCCAGCAGCATCACCGCCGCCATGCCGACCGAAATCTGGAACAGCGACAGCCGCAAAAGCTGGCGCAGCGGCAGCCCCTCGCTGGCCGCATCGGCAAAAGGCAGCACGCGGGCAGTCAGTTTATGGAGGTCTTTTGCACGAAAGATCATGCTGTTGGTCCTTGATAGACAAGTGCGGAAGAGATGTAGAAACCCGATTTGACCCGCTCGACTTCGGCCAGCCGGCCCCGGTTCGAACTCGCCCGCAGCGCCGCGGCGATTGCGGCGGCGGTCTGCGGGATCATCACCGGCGAACGGTCCTTGCGCGGGAAAAGCTTGCCCACGCGCCACATCGCCATCAGCGCCGGCGTGCGCGGCGCCATCGTGAACACGAACTTGCCGCCCAGCCGCGGCGCGGCGCGGCCCAGGATCGCGGCAATATCGACGGCAGAATAATAGATCATCGAATCCATCGCGACGATATGGTCGAACCGGCCCAGACCGGGGTCCATCATGTCGCCCGCATGCCAGCGCACCCGCGCCTCCGGTGCCCGCTTGCGCGCGATGTCGATCAGTGCCGGCGAGATATCGACGGCCACCACCTCGGCCCCGCGCGCGGCCAGCTCCACCGCCATCGTGCCGGTGCCGCAGCCCGCGTCGAGCACCCGCGCGCCGCGCAGATCGGCGGGCAGTTGCGCCAGCATCAGCGCGCGCATCCGGTCCCGCCCCGCGCGCACCGTGGCGCGGATGCCCGACACCGGCGCGTCCGAGGTCAGCCGCTCCCACACCGTGGTGGCGGTCCGGTCAAAGTAGTCCTCGACCCTTGCGCGAGTGGCTGCGTAGTCAGACATCAATCAAACCCCAGCAACTCGAATATTTCGCGGTCCGGCAGACATTTGGGCGCCAGCCCCTCGGTCCCGTTCAAGAGCGCCTGCGCGAGGCGCACATATTCGGCCCGCACCTGCACCACATCCTCGTCGTCATCCATCTCGAAGATGGTCTTTTTCTTCAGCCTGCTGCGCCGGATCGCATCCAGATCCGGCATATGCGCCAGCCGGTTGAACCCGACCGTGGCGCAATAGCGGTCCACCTCGTCTGTATCCTTCGATCGGTTGGCAACACAGCCCGCCAGCCGCACCTTGTAATTCGACGACTTCGCCTCGACCGCCGCGATGATCCGGTTCATCGCATAGATGCTGTCGAAATCATTGGCGGTGACGATCAGCGCCCGGTCGGCATGCTGCAAAGGCGCCGCAAAGCCGCCGCAGACCACATCGCCCAGCACGTCAAAGATCACCACATCGGTATCCTCGAGCATGTGGTGCTGCTTCAGGAGCTTGACCGTCTGCCCCACGACATAGCCGCCACAGCCGGTGCCGGCCGGCGGCCCGCCCGCCTCCACACATTTCACCCCGTTGAACCCGTCAAAGACAAAATCCTCGACCCTGAGCTCCTCGGCGTGGAAATCCACCTCCTTGAGGATGTCGATCACGGTCGGCACCAGCCGCCCGGTGAGTGTGAACGTGCTGTCATGCTTGGGGTCGCAACCGATCTGGAGCACCCGCTTGCCCAGCATCGAAAACGCCGCCGACAGGTTGCTCGACGTGGTCGATTTGCCGATCCCGCCCTTGCCATAGACCGCAAAGACCTGCGCCCCCTCGATCTTGGCATCCTCATCCTGATGCACCTGCACCGACCCTTCGCCGTCAAGGCCGCGCAGGTTCGGAATCTCGTCTCTGGGGCTCATGCAAGCCTCCTTTCGGTTGCAGACCGCGTCAGGTCCATCTTTTGGCCAAAAATATCCCGGGGGGAGGTCGCAGACCGGGGGGCAGAGCCCCCCTCCACCCTCGCCACCGCGGCAATCACATATGAAGAAATCCCGCTCATTCCGCCGCAATCCCTTCCATCCGGTCCTCGAGCGCATCCGCCGCACTCTGCAACGCCGCCAGCGTCGCCGCATCGGGCGCCCAATAGGCCCGGTCGCTCGCCTCCAGCAGCCGGTTCGCCATCCGCATGCTCGCCTGCGGGTTCAGCGCCGCCAGCCGCTCGCGCATCGCGGCGTCCAGCACAAAGGTCTCCGACAGCCGCTGATAGACCCAGGGCTCGACCACGCCGGTCGTGGCCGACCAGCCCATCGTATTGGTGATCTGCGCCTCGATCTGGCGCACGCCCTCATGGCCGTGCCGCAGCAGCCCTTCATAGAACTTGGGGTTCAGGCTGCGCGCCCGCGTCTCGAGAGCGACCTGCGCCTGCAACGTGCGCACCTTGGCCGCGCCGCGCGTCTGGTCGCCGATATAGACAGGCGCCGCGACGCCGCCCTTGGCCCGCTTCACCGCCCGCGCGATCCCGCCGAGCGTGTCAAAGTAATGGTCCACCGTGGTCACGCCCAGCTCGACCGATTCGAGGTTCTGATAGGCCAGCTCCACATCCGCCAGCGTGCGCTGCAACAGCGCGTGGCTCGCCACCGCCTTGCCGTTCACGCCATAGGCAAAGCTCTTGCGCGCCTCATAGGCATCGGCGAGCTCGTCCTCGTCGCCAAAGGCAGAGCTGTCCACCAGCGCGTTCACATTCGCGCCATAGGCACCCTCGGCGTTCGAGAACACCCGCAGCGCGGCCGTCTCGATGTCGCAGCCCATCGCCTCCATATGCGCGAGCGCATGGGCCCGCACAAAGTTCTGCGCGACCGGCTCATCGGCCATCGCGCATTTCAGCGCGGCCTCGGCCAGCATCCGGCTTTGCAGCGGCAGCAGGTCTCGAAAGATCCCCGAGAGCGTCATCACCACATCGACCCGCGGCCGGCCAAGCTCTGCCAGCGGGATCAGATCCGCGCCCGAGAGCCTTCCATAGCCGTCAAACCGCGGGCGCGCGCCCATCAGCGCCAGCGCCTGCGCAATCGGCGTGCCGTCCGACTTGATGTTGTCCGACCCCCAGAGCACCAGCGCGACCGACCGCGGCAGGCTCTGATGCGTGGCGATCAGCAGATCGGCCTGCCGCATCCCCTCGGCCAGCGCATGCGCGGTGGGCATGCGGAACGGATCGAAGGCATGGATATTGCGCCCCGTCGGCATGATCTGCGGCGACCGGATCAGGTCGCCCCCCGGCACTGGCGCGATGAACCGCGCGCCCAGCGCCCGCATCAGCGCGGGAAGCTCATGATCCTGCGACAGCAGCGCATCGAGCCGCGCCATCTCGGCATCGCTCGCCTGCGGCATCAGCGCCAGCATCTCGGCCCGCGCCTGCGCCGCCATCGGGCGCCCCACGATATGCAGCCCATCGGGGATCAGCGAGCCTTCGGTCTCGAGCACGGCCAGCCAGAGCCTGTCCGGGTCGGTCGCCGCCAGATCGACCGCCGCCGCCTGATCGCGGATCAGCGCGAGCAGATCGGCGCGCCCATGCGCATCCGCCTCCATCACCCGCCAGCGCGACAGACTGTCCTTGAGGTCCGCCAGCCCCTTGTAGAGCCCGGCCGCAGCCAGCGGCGGCGTCAGATGCGTCACCGTCACCGCATTGCTGCGCCGCTTGGCCAGCGACGCCTCGGAGGGGTTGTTGGCGGCGTAGAGATAGACATTGGGCATCTCGCCGATCAGCCGGTCCGGCCAGTCCGCCGCCCCCATCCCCGCCTGCTTGCCCGGCATGAACTCGAGCGCGCCATGCATCCCGAAATGCAGCACCACATCGGCGGCAAAGCTGTTGCGCAGCCACAGGTAGAACTGCACAAAGGCATGCGTCGGCGCAAAGCCGCGCTCGAATAGCAGGCGCATCGGGTCGCCCTCATAGCCAAAGGTCGGCTGCACCCCCACGAACACATTGCCGAACTGCTGGCCCAGGACAAAGACGCCGCGCCCGTCCGACTGGATCTTGCCGGGCGCCGGGCCCCAGACAGCCTCGACCTCGGCCAGATGCGGCGTGGCGCGCACGATCGTGTCGGCATCGACATGGGCCGCGACATTGGCCTCCTGCCCATAGGTGCGCGCATTGCCATGCAGGATCGCCGCGCGCAGATCATCGACCGTGGCGGGCACATCGACGCGGTAGCCATCATCCGCCATCCGCCGCAGCGTGTTGTGCAGGCTCTCGAACACGCTCAGATAGGCGGCCGTGCCCACCGCGCCCGCATTGGGCGGAAATCCGAAGAGCACCACCGCGACCTTCTTGTCGGCATTGCCCAACTGCCGCAACCGCGCGAGGCGCAGCGTCTTTTCCGCCAGCACCGCGATGCGCTCGTGGCAGGGCGCCATCGCCTTGCAATCCGATTGCGCGGCACATCCGGCAGCACAGCCCGTGCAGCCATCGGGCCCATGACGCCCGGCATAGACGGTCGGGTTGGTCGCACCGTCGATCTCGGGCAGCGCCACGAGCATCGTCGTCTCGATCGGCCCCAGCCCCTGCGCCGCCCCCGCCCATTGCCCCAGCGTCTGGAACTCGAGCGGATGTGCGGCGATATAGGGCACGTCGAGGTCCGCAAGCATCGCCACCGCCGCCTCACTGTCGTTATAGGCCGGCCCGCCGACCAGAGAGAACCCGGTCAGCGACACCAGCGCATCGACCCGCCCCTTGAAATAGGCCTCCACCGCCGGCCGCCCGTCGAGCCCACCGGCAAAGGCCGCAATGACCCGCATCCCCTTGGCCTCAAAGGCGCGGATGACCGCGTTGTAATGCGCATTGTCCGACGACAGGATGTAGGACCGCAGCATCAACAGACCAACCGTCGCGACAGGTGCCACAGGCGACGGCAGCGCGGCAATGTCGGTGGTGATGTGATGGCCGGGCAGATCGGGGTGATAGACGCCCACCTCGGGATATTCGATCGGCGCATTCGCCTTGACCAGCGCCCAGTCCGGGCGCTCTGCATAGCGCGCCAGCAGGAACCGGATCATCTGTTCGATATTGTCGTCCGACCCGCCCAGCCAGTATTGCATCGACAGGAACCAGGCGCGCAGATCCTGCGCCTTGCCGGGAATGAGCCGCAACAGCTTGGGCAGCGTGCGCAGCGCCTTCATCGTCTTGGCACCACTCGCCGAACTGCCCTTGGACGGCTTGAGCGATTTCAGGAGCTTCATCGCCCCCGACGCCGGCCGCGTCATGTCGAGATCGCCCATCCGGGTGAGCCGCACGATGGACTGGTCCGAAATCAGGTTGACCATCGCATCGCAATGATCGCGCCGCGCCAGCAGGTCCGGCATGATCGCGGCGGTATGCTCTTCGAGGAACAGCAGGTTGGTGACGATGATATTGGCCCGCGCGATATCCTGGCGCGCGTTGGCCAGCGCGGCCGGGTTCTCGCCCCATTCCGCCGCCGCATGGATCGCCACCTCGAGCCCCGGATAATCCGCCGCCAGCCGCGCCCGCACCCGCAGCGCCGGGCCGGCCGCATGGCTGTCCAGCGTGATCACCACGAAACGGAACGCGCCCTGATCGCTGCTATCGCGCATAATGGGCCTTTGCCTCGTAAAGCGTGTCGATGCTGATCTGGCTCAGCCCTTTCGCCGCCGCATAGCTTTCGGTATTGCGCCGCGCCTTGCCGCGCACAAAGAACGGGATCTTCTTCAACTCGCGCTCTGCATCGCCCAGCCAGACGATATTGTCTGCTGTCGCAACGGCCACGACCGCAGGCTCCGGCGCGTCCATCTTTTGGCCCGAAATATCCCGGGGGACGTCGGCCGCAGGCCGGCGGGGGGCAGAGCCCCCGTGATGCGACGCACCCGCCTCGTCGTGGAACTCGAAATCGTCGCGGAACATGGTCAGCAGATGTTCCTCGAGCCCCATCACCAGCGGATGGATCCAGGTGTCAAAGATCACATTCGCGCCTTCGAACCCCATCTGCGGGCTGTAGCGCGCGGGGAAATCCTGCACATGCACCGGAGCAGAGATCACGGCACAGGGGATGCCCAGCCGCTTGCCGATATGCCGCTCCATCTGGGTGCCGAGGATCATCTCCGGGGCAAGAGCGGCAATCGCCGCCTCGACCTCCAGGTAGTCGTCGGTGATCAGCGCCTCGAGGCCCATCGCCTTGGCCAGGGCCCGCACCGGCCGCGCCATCTCGCGGTTGTAGCAGCCCAGCCCCGCGACCTCGAAGCCCATCTCGTCGCGCGCGATCCGCGCGGCGGCGATGACATGGGTGCCGTCGCCAAAGAGGAACACCCGCTTGCCGGTCAGATAGGTGCTGTCCACCGACCGGCTCCACCAGGGCTGGCGCAGGCGGCCTTCATCGGCCGTGGCCGCAAGCCCGGTGATCGCCTGCACTTCGGCAATGAAATCGCGGGTCGCGCCGACGCCGAGCGGGACGGTTTTCGTCCAGGGCTGGCCATGGGTCTTTTCCAGCCAGCGCGCGGCGGCTTCCGCGGTCTCGGGGTAAAGGAGCACATTGAAATGCGCCGCGGGCAGGCGGGCGATGTCGGCTGGCGTGGCCCCGAGCGGCGCCACCACATTCACCTCGACACCGAGGTCGGACAGCAGGCCGGTGATTTCCTCGACATCGTCGCGATGGCGGAACCCCAGCGCGGTGGCGCCGAGGATGTTGCAGGTCACGCGCGCGGTGCGGTTCTGCGGGCGCGAAAGGTGGCGCACGATCTGCAGGAAGGTCTCGTCCGCGCCGTAGTTTTCCTTGCGCTGGTAGGAGGGAAGCTCGAGCGGGATCACCGGGATCGACAGGCCCATGGTTTCGGCCAGACCTGCGGGATCGTCCTGGATCAGTTCCGCCGTGCAGGAGGCGCCCACGATGATCGCCTGCGGGGCGAAGCGTTCGACCGCGTCGCGGCAGGCCTCCTTGAACAAGAGCGCCGTGTCGGCGCCGAGGTCGCGCGCCTGGAAGGTGGTGTAGGTGACGGGCGGGCGGTGGTTGCGCCGCTCGATCATGGTGAACAGGAGGTCGGCATAGGTGTCGCCCTGCGGCGCGTGCAGGACGTAATGCAGCCCCTTCATCGCGGTGGCGACGCGCATGGCGCCGACATGGGGCGGGCCCTCGTATGTCCAGACGGTGAGCTTCATGGCTGGCCGCCGGGGGCTGTCTGCCCCCGGACCCCCGAGGATATTTCTGGCCAAAAGATGAACGGGGTCATTCGGCCGCCTCCAGCTTGAGCAGCGACTTGCGGCGCAGCGGGCGCGAGAAGAGGCCGGCGAGGTCGCCCGCCTGTTCGTAGAAATGCACCGGTGTGAACACCAGTTCGATCGCCCATTTGGTGCTGAGCCCCTCGGCCTCGAGCGGGTTGGCAAGGCCGAGGCCGCAGACGGTGAGGTCGGGCCGGGCTGCGCGCGCGCGGGCGAGTTGTTTGTCCACGTCCTGCCCTTCGGAGATCACCGGGCCGGCGGGCAGCAGGTCGAGGTCGGGGCCGACGAGCGCGTCATGGATATAGGGCGCGCCGACCTCGAGTGCGGTCATGCCGCATTCGCGGACAAGAAAGCGCGCGAGCGGGATTTCGAGCTGGCTGTCAGGGAAGAAGAACACCGTCTTGCCGTGCAGCGCCGCGGCGGCCTGGGCGATGGCCTTGCGGGCGCGGGCGCGGGGCGCGTCGGTGACGGCGGCGAAGGTATCGGCACTGACCCCGAATTCGCGGGCGATGGCGGCGAGCCAGGCGGTCGTGCCTTCCTCGCCAAAGGGGAAGGGCGCGGGCAGGTGGCGCGCGCCGCGGCGTTCCAGCGCGGCATGGGTGTCGCCGAGGAAGGGCTGGGTGAGCGCAAAGACGGTGTTGGGGCCGATCGCGGTTTCCTCGTCGATCCGATGCGCGGGCAGGCAGCGGACCGGGCCCACGCCCATCGCGGCGAGCAGCGCGCGCATCTGGTCCTCGACCACATCGGGCAGCGCGCCGACCACCAGCAATTCGCGCGCCTGCGTCTCGGGCAGCACGGGCACCATGCAGGCGAGGCAGGCATCCTCGCCCTGGGTGAAGGTCGTCTCGATCCCCGAACCGGAGTAGTTGAGCACCCGCACGCGGGGCGCATGGGCGATGGTGAGGCGTTCGGCCGCGCGGTGCAGGTCGATCTTGATGACCTCGGAGGGGCAGGAGCCCACGAGAAAGAGCTGCCGGATGTCGGGGCGGCGCGCGAGAAGCTGTGCGACCACGCGGTCGAGCTCCTTGTGGGCGTCGGCGAGGCCGGCGAGGTCGGTCTCTTCGAGAATCGCCGTGCCGAATCGGGGTTCGGCAAAGATCATCACGCCGGCGGCCGATTGCAGCAGATGCGCGCAGGTGCGCGAGCCCACCACGAGGAAGAACGCATCCTGCATCTTGCGGTGCAGCCAGATGATGCCGGTCAGGCCGCAGAACACCTCGCGCTGGCCGCGCTCCTTGAGGACCGGAGCGGCGCGGCAGCCGCCACCGACGGGCGGGGCGGGCAGGGGAAGTTGCGCGGTCATGCCGTCACCCCTTGTGCCCTGCCTGTGCGTTCGGCCTGCAGGCGGGCCATGCGCAGCTTCCACAGGAACTGGCCGGCGTTCACGACATAGGTCGCATAGGCCGCGAGCGCGAGCAGGATGAGCTGGCCGGGCGCAAGCGCGTCGGCAAAAAGAGCATAGAGATAAAGGCTGTGCAGGGCGATGACGGCAAAGCTGAACACATCCTCCCAAAAGAAGGCGGGGGCGAAAAGATACTGGCCAAAGACCACCTTTTCCCAGATCGCGCCGGTGATCATGATGAGGTAGAGCGCCGCTGTCTTGACCACGACCGACAGGGTCGCAGCCTCGTAGCCCGCACCCGTTGCGAGGTAGCGCAGCACCAGTCCCAGCGAGACGAGGAAGATCAGGAACTGCACCGGCGCGAGGATTCCCTGCACCAGCGTCCAGACAGTCCCGTCACGGCGCACCCGCTCCGCCTCTGTGTAAAGAGGCCTGGGTGCTGCGGCCCGACGGCTGTGCGGTGGCTGACCGCTGATCATTTTGCGCCCTCTCGTTCCCGGCTTTATGGAAACTTTAGGGTTTGCAACGCCTGAGTGTCAACTTTAACTTACACTTTATGCCGCAAAACTTGCAGAGGGTGCATCGGCGCGATTATAACTGTAAACATTCAAAATAGATGCAGAAAACGGGCCTTATGCGGTCTGGCGCCCCTGGCTCTGTCAATTTACTTTGACATTGGCTGACCTGTCATTGACAATGTTTGGAACACGTGGTGTCCAGAAAGCCGTGCGGCGAGAAGCGAGGCGCGCA
Organism: Rhodobacterales bacterium; assembly: GCA_009993005.1. GTDB lineage: Bacteria > Pseudomonadota > Alphaproteobacteria > Rhodobacterales > Rhodobacteraceae > JAACUH01. Next base: position 63,777 of record JAACUH010000067.1, on the reverse strand, counting down.
CGGCTGGAGTTGAGCGATGTCGGAAAGTCCCCATGTCGGCCTCAAGGAGTCGGGTAACAACCCTGACGACCTGGTCGAGACCCTGGCAGAGCGCGCGCTCAAGGTTGTTGCGACGCACAAGGGGCCGCGCCTGGCCGACCCGAAGATCGTGGCGCGGCTTGTGGCCGTTGCGACAAGCCGCGAGCGGGCCGGTTTCGGGCCGGCCGTGGCCGAGATCCAGCGGCAGGGGATTCGCTGCGAGGAGATTGCCGATCTCTATGTGCCGGCGGTGGCGCGTGCGCTGGGCGAGGCCTGGGTCGATGATGGCATGGGGTTTGCGATGGTCACCATCGGCTGCTCGCGGCTGCATGCGCTGCTGCGCGATCTCGGGCCGGAATGGCGGGCCGACAGCATGGCGCCGGCCAATGCGCCTTCGGTTCTGGTGCTCGCCTGTGCGGACGCGCAGCATACGCTCGGCGCGACGCTGCTGACGGGGCAGTTGCGCCGGCGGGGGCTGTCGGTGCGGATCCTTGTGGACGCGCAAGGCAGCGATGTTGCCGAGGTTCTGCGCAAGGCCCATTTCGATGGCGTTTTGATCTCGGTTGCGGCGGGTGATCCTCTTGAAGTTGCCCGCAAATTGGTCGCTACTGTTCGTCGCGCGCCGGCCCCTGTGCCGCCTGTCGTCATCGGAGGAAGCATCCTCGGGTCGCGGCATGTGGATGTGAACGATATCTTGCGGATCACCGGCGCGACCATGGCAACAAATGTGGCGTCGGAAGCGCTGGACCATTGCGGCATAAGAACAGGATTTCGGTCCGCCCCCCATTCAGTTCGAAGGAACTGACGGATGGACCGGCAGGCACCCTTTCGCGCGACACCCAGAGGCATCCGGCGAAAGCCGCGCACGTGAGTTCGCGCGGGACCAAATACTGGAACAGCGGCGCGATCCCCCTGATCGCTCCGGAAATCCTGGGCGACATCATCGCCGATTTGGCCGATCTGGCGGTCGTGATCAACGATGCGGGGGTTGTGCTTTCGGTTCTGGTAAACGCCGGCAATGATTTCTTCCGCCGGATGGAGAAGTGGGAAACGCTTGATTTCCGCAAGGTCCTGGCGAGCGAGAGCATCGAAAAGTTCGACCGGCGGCTGGCAGAGTTCCTGGGCGGGCAGACGGCGAGCCGGCCGGTCGAGTTGAACCATAGCGATGAGGCGGGGCGGTGGGAGTTTCCGGTCCGCTACACGCTGCACCGGATCGGGCCGGAAGGCGCGATCCTGCTGCTGGGCCGTGACCTGCGCCCGATCGCCGAGATGCAGCGCCAGTTGGTCAAGGCGCAGATCGCGCTGGAACGCGACTACGAGGCGCAGCGCGAGTTCGACACCCGGTTTCGCGTGATGATGGAGGCCACGCGCGAGGCGCTGGTCTTTGTCTCGGTCCATACCGGCAATATCACCGACCTCAACAGCATCGCCGCCACGCAACTGGGCCGCCCGCGCGAGGAGCTTGTCGGAAGCCCGCTGGCCGACAGCTTTTCGGACAGCCGCAAGGGCGAGCTGATCGTGGACCTCGCCGAACAGGCGCTTGCCGACCGGCCTGTGGCGGTGCGCGCCTTGCAGCGCAGGACGGGCGAGGCGGTGGACATCACGCCGACCCTGTTCCGCGCGGCGGGCGAACGTTTCCTGCTGTGCCGGATCGAGGCCGAAGAGGCCGTCAAGGTCGAGATCGACAGCCTGACGCAATTGCTGGGGTCACTTTACCAGCGCGGGCCTGATGCGATTCTCTTTACCGATCAGGACGGGACCATCCTGTGGGCCAACGAAAGCCTGCTCGACCTGATCGACGCGGCACATGACCGCAAGGTCAGGGGGCGCAGCCTCGCCGATTTCCTGTCGCGCGGGTCGGTGGACCTGCGGGTGATGATCGACAATGCCAGCCGCGCCGGGCGGCTGCGGATGTTCCCCACGCGCATCGCCGGCGAATTCGCAGAGCCGCGCGCGGTCGAGATCGCGGTGACGCTGCTGCCCTCGGATCAGGGCGATGTCTTTGGCTATGTCGTTCGCGACGCGAGCCGGTCCGACAGCCTGCGCCCCGCCGGCACGCCGGGGTCGGACGAGAATGTGCGCTCGGTGATGGAGCTTGTGGGGTCCGCGACGCTCAAGGATATCGTGGCCGAGACGACCGACGTGATCGAGCGGATGTGCATCGAGACGGCGGTCGAACTCACCATGAACAACCGCGTGGCGGCGGCCGAAATGCTGGGTCTGTCGCGCCAGTCGCTCTATGTGAAGCTGCGCAAATACGATCTGCTTCATAAAGGGCAGGACTAGCCGGCACAGGAGCCGGGCGCGGCATTCTGGCAGAGCTGTCTAGTGAAGTTTACACTTGCCGAGCGACAAGCTGTCACTCTAGACTGACAGTATGAGCGTGACATCCGATCTTGCCCCTTCTGCCGTCCTGCGCCGCTGGCCCGAGCCGCGCGCCATGCTGCGGCTGATCAAGCCGGTGACATGGTTCCCGCCGATGTGGGCCTTTCTGTGCGGCGCGGTGTCGTCGGGCGTGGCCTTTGGCGGGAATTGGGGGCTGGTGGCGCTGGGCGTCGTGCTGGCGGGTCCGGTCGTCTGCGGGATGAGCCAGGCCGCGAACGACTGGTGCGACCGCCATGTCGATGCGATCAACGAACCCGACCGGCCGATTCCCTCGGGCCGGATCCCCGGCCGCTGGGGCCTCTGGATCGCGCTCGCCATGACGGTGCTGTCGCTGGCCGTGGGCTGGCTGCTCGGCCCCTGGGGTTTTGGCGCGACGGTGGTCGCGGTCATCGCCGCCTGGGCCTATTCGGCCGAACCGATCCGCGCCAAACGGTCGGGCTGGTGGGGGCCGGGCCTGTGCGGGCTGTCCTATGAGACGCTGCCCTGGCTCACCGGCGCCGCCGTGCTCGCCCAGGGCGCGCCAACCTGGCCAAACATCCTCGTGGCTCTGCTTTACGGGATCGGCGCGCACGGGATCATGACGCTCAACGATTTCAAGGCGCTCGAGGGTGACAGGCAGATGGGCCTCGCCTCGCTGCCCGTGACGCTGGGGCCCGCGCGCGCGGCGCGGCTGGCCTGCTGGGTGATGGCGGTGCCGCAGGTCGCGGTTGTCGCGCTGCTGCTCGGCTGGGGCAAGCCGCTGCATGCGGCGGCCATCGGCGCGCTGCTGCTGGCGCAGTTTGCCGCGATGCGGGTGCTGCTGCGCGACCCCAAGGGCAAGGCGCCCTGGTACAACGGGACGGGAATCGTCCTTTACATCAGTGGCATGATGATCGCGGCCTTTGCGCTGCGCAGCGTCGGAGGGCTGTAAGATGACATTGACCTGGGCACAGATCGTGCGGCTGGGGCTGGTGCAGATGGCACTGGGGTCGATCGTGGTGCTGACCACATCGACGCTCAATCGGCTGATGGTGGTCGAACTGGCGCTTCCCGCGGTGCTGCCGGCGGCGCTTGTCGCGCTGCATTACGGGATCCAGATGACGCGGCCGCATTGGGGCTTTGTCTCGGATGCCGGTGGCAAGCGGACGCGCTGGATCATCGGCGGCATGGCGATGCTGGCGGCAGGCGCGATGCTCGCCACGCTGGCGGTGGTCGTGCTGGATACCTCCTTTGGCTGGGGGCTGGCGCTGTCGGTCCTGGCCTATGCGATGATCGGCATGGGCGTGGGGGCCTCGGGCACCTCGCTGCTCGCGCTGCTCGCCACCGCCACCGCGCCCAAGCGGCGCGCGGCGGCGGCGACGATCACCTGGCTGATGATGATCTTTGGCATTGCCGTCACTGCGGGCACCGTGGGCGCGATGCTGCACCCCTATTCCGACGCGCTGCTGCTGCGGGTTGTGGCCGTGGTCGTGACCGGCGCGCTGGGGCTGACGACGCTGGCCGTCTGGGGGATCGAACGGCGCGTCAAGGCCGAGCGCGAGCCCGACACCGGCACCTTTCGCGAAGGCATTGCCGAGATCTGGGCCGAGCGCCGCGCGCGCAACTTCACCATCTTCGTGTTCCTGTCGATGACCGCCTATTTCATGCAGGAACTGATCCTCGAACCCTACGCTGGCCTTGTCTTTGGCTTTACGCCGGGCCAATCGACCAGCCTGTCGGGCGCGCAGAACGGCGGCGTGTTCGTCGGGATGCTGACGGTGGGCATCGCGGCGACGGGCTTTGGCCTCGGCCAGTTGCGCACCTGGGTCGTGGCGGGCTGTCTGGGCTCGGCGGCGGCGCTCGCTGTCATCACCATGATCGGGCCGATCGGCGCGGGCGCGCCGCTGGTGCCTGCGGTGGTGGCGCTCGGGTTCTTCAACGGCATGTTCGCGGTCGCCGCCATCGGCTCCATGATGGCGCTGGCGGGCGAAGGGCGCGGCCGGCGCGAAGGCACGCGGATGGGCCTGTGGGGCGCGGCGCAGGCCGTCGCCGCAGGCTTTGGCGGGCTTATGGGCGCAGCACTGGTCGATATGCTGCGGATGGGCCTGCCTGATGCCGAGGCGTTCGGCGCGGTGTTCCTGATCGAAGCCGTCGTTTTTGTCGCCGCCGCGCTGATGGCGGCCAAGGTCATGGACCGGCGGATGCCGGTTGCCACGATGGTTCCGGGAGAATGAGCATGAAATACGATGTCGTCGTGGTGGGCGGTGGCCCCTCTGGTGCAACCGCGGCCGAGGATCTCGTGCGTTCGGGCCACAAGGTCGCGCTATTGGACCGTGCGGGGCGGATCAAGCCCTGCGGCGGCGCGATCCCGCCCAGGCTGATCCGCGATTTCTTTATCCCAGACGACCAGATCGTCGCGAAAATCACCACCGCGCGGATGATCTCGCCCACCGGGCGGCGCGTCGATATCCCCATCGAGGGCGGCTATGTCGGCATGGTGGACCGCGAGCATTTCGACGAATTCCTGCGCAATCGCGCGGCAGAGGCCGGGGCGCACCGTCTCACCGGCACCTTCCTGCGGATCGAACGGGACGCGGACGGCAGCCATGTCATCTACCGCGACAAGGCCAGCGGAGAAGAGATGCGGCTTGCCACCCGCATGATCATCGGCGCCGATGGCGCGCGGTCCAACATCGCGCGCGACTATATCCCCGGCGCGAGCAAGATCCCCTATGTGATTGCCTACCACGAAATCGTCGAGGCGCCCGCCGCCAGCGACCTCTATGACCCGGTGCGCTGCGACGTGATCTATGACGGCGCGATTTCGCCAGATTTCTATGGCTGGGTCTTTCCGCATGGCAAGCAGGCCAGCATCGGCATGGGCACCATGGTCGATGGCGTGGACCTCAAGGACGCGACCGCGCGGTTGCGGGCGCAATCGGGGCTGACGGATTGCAAGACGATCCGCCGCGAAGGCGCGCCGATCCCGCTCAAGCCGCTGGACCGCTGGGACAATGGGCGCGACATCGTGCTCGCGGGCGATGCGGCGGGCGTGGTGGCGCCGTCCTCCGGTGAGGGGATATTCTACGCGATGGTCGGCGGCCGCGTTGCCGCGACGGCCGTCGCGGCCAAGCTGAAAACCGGCCGCATCAAGGACCTGCAACTCGCGCGCAAGCTCTTTCTGCGCGACCACGGGTCGGTGTTCCGGGTGCTGGGCGCGATGCAGAACGCCTATTACCGCAGCGACATGCGGCGTGAACGCTTCGTGTCGCTGTGCCACGATGTCGATGTTCAAAAGCTGACCTTCGAGGCCTATATGAACAAGGAACTGGTCAAGGCCCGCCCGATGGCGCACATCAAGATCGGGATCAAGAACCTCGCCCATCTCACGGGCCTTGTATCGGCAGAGCGTATATGACGGACATGATCCCCGCCTGGGTCGATGGCACCCTGACCCCGGTCGAAAAGCTTGCCGTGCACCGCCAGGGCCTGCGCCACAAGGCGGTGAGCGTGTTTGTCATGGCGGGGACCAAGGTGCTGATCCAGCAGCGCGCGATGGGAAAATACCACACGCCCGGCCTCTGGGCCAATACCTGCTGCACCCATCCCGCCTGGGACGAGGACAGCGCCGTTTGCGCGATCCGGCGGCTGGAGGAGGAATTGGGGATCACCGGCATCTACCCGTCCTTCCGCGACACCGTCGAATACCGCGCCGAGGTCGGTGGCGGGTTGACGGAACATGAGGTGGTCGATGTCTTTGTCGCGCAGGCGACCGAGGCACTGCCGCTGCGGCCCAATCCGGCCGAGGTGATGGCCACGCGCTGGGTCGATTTCCACGACCTCGCCGCGCAATGCCTGCGCCGCCCGTTCGAATTCACGCCATGGCTGCGGATCTATCTGGCAGAGCACAAGGCGCGCATCTTCGGGGCTCTGGCACCGGTTTGAGGCCAGCCTTGCGTTGCCACACCTGCCGAATCGCGGTCTAACTGTCGGTGTTGGCAGATGCGAAGGGGCGCGCGGATGATGGTCACACGGATTGCTGCGGTCTTGGCCGGGTTGACGCTTGCTTCGCTGGCCCATGCGCAGAGCGACCATGTGATCGGGAGCTACAACACCTGGATCACGGCACAGGACATGCGCAATTCCCAGGGTGTGCCACTGACCGACTTCTGCGCCATGGTCCAGCAGGACCGCGCGAACCTGCACCGCTTTGGCCGGCAGGACAGGTTAGACGGCTATGACTATTTCTTTGCCGATGCCGCCAACAGGGCGCGCATCTCGACCAATTGCGACGTGGCGCCAGCGTTGCGGGATTACATCCGGCGGTCTGTCCAGCAGCAAGAGCCGATGTATATGAATGTCACGATCTACGGGTCAGGCGACCGCGTGACGCGCGTCCATGTGCGTGAAGGGGCGGGCTGAGCGCCGTCCGCCACCCTCCTCCGCCACCCTCTTTGCCACCCTCTTTGCCACCCTCTTTGCCACCCTCTTTGCCACCCTCTTTGCCTGTCAGACCACGACACCGGCCCGGTTGGCCTGCATCCCCGCCGCTTGCAGCGCCGTTGCCGCAATGTCCACCGCCGTGAGCCCCGCATCGGCATACATCGCATCCGGCGCGGCCTGGTCGATGAACCGGTCGGGCAGCGTCATGGTGCGGACCGCACAGCGCCCGTCGAGCAAGCCCTCATTGGCCAGCATATGCAGCACCATCGCGCCAAATCCCCCCTGCGCGCCCTGCTCGACCGTGACCAGCGCCTTGTGATGACGCAAGAGCTGGCGGATCAGCGCCTGGTCCAGCGGCTTGGCAAAGCGGGCGTCGGCGATGGTGACGCTCGCGCCCTGCTCCTCCATGATCCGCGCCGCGCGCCGGCTTTCGCCCAGATGCGCGCCAAAGGACAAGAGCGCGATGTCGCTGCCTTCCTGCACCACGCGCCCCTTGCCGATCTCGAGCACCGCGCCGCGTGCGGGCATCTCCAGCCCCTCGCCTTCGCCGCGCGGATAGCGGAACGCGATGGGCCCGGCATCATGGGCGGCGGCAGTCGCCACCATATGCATGAGCTCGACCTCGTCGCCCGCCGCCATCACCACCATATTGGGCAGCGCCGCCATATAGCCGATGTCGAACGACCCCGCATGGGTCGGCCCATCGGCGCCGACCAGCCCCGCCCGGTCGATGGCAAAGCGCACCGGCAGGTTTTGCAAGGCCACGTCATGCACGACCTGATCGTAGCCGCGTTGCAGAAAGGTCGAATAGATCGCGCAGAACGGCTTCAGCCCGCTCGCCGCCATCGCGGCGGCAAAGGTGACGCCGTGCTGTTCGGCAATGCCCACGTCGAACACCCGGCCCGGAAACCGCTTGCCCAGAATGTCGAGTCCGGTGCCGGACGGCATCGCCGCCGTGATCCCGACGATACGCGGGTCATGCGTCGCCTCGCACGTCAGCGCATCGCCAAAGACCTTGGTATAGCTCGGCGCATTGGGGCGCGATTTGGCCTGCTCGCCGGTGCCGACGTTGAACCGGTTCACGCCGTGATATTTGTCGGCGCTGGTTTCTGCGGGCGCATAGCCCTTGCCCTTGACCGTGCAGACATGGATCAGCACCGGCCCTGTCGCACGCGCCCGCGCGGCGCGCAGGACGGGCAACAGTTGCGCCATGTCATGCCCGTCGATCGGGCCGACATAGGTGAACCCCAGCTCTTCGAACAGCGTGCCCTGCCCGCCCGGGATCCCTGTCACCATCTGCCGTGCGCGGCGCGCGTGGTCGCGGATCGGGCCGGGGAGTGCCGCCTCGAACCCCTCGGCCATCTTGGTGATCGCGCCAAAGGGGGTCGAGCCATAGAGGCCCGAGAGGTATTTCGACATCGCGCCCACCGGCGGTGCGATGGACATCTCGTTGTCGTTGAGGATCACGAACAGCCGCCGCCCCTCGGTCCCGGCGTTGTTGAGCGCCTCATAGGCCATGCCGGCGGAAATCGAGCCATCGCCGATCACGGCAATCGCATCACCCGTCGCCATCCCCATGTCGCGCCCGATGGTGAAGCCCAGCGCGGCAGAAATGGAGGTCGAGCTATGCGCGGCGCCGAAAGGGTCATAGTCGCTCTCGGCACGCTTGGTGAAACCCGACAGCCCGCCTTCTTGCCTCAGGGTGCGGATGCGGTCGCGCCGGCCGGTCAGGATCTTGTGCGGATAGCACTGGTGGCCCACGTCCCAGATCAGCTTGTCATGCGGGGTGTCGAACACGGCATGGATCGCCACGGCCAGTTCGACCACGCCCAGCGACGACCCCAGATGCCCGCCGGTGACAGACACGGCCGAGATCACCTCGTTGCGGACCTCGGTCGCCAGGGCGGTCAGCGTGGCATCCGACATCTGCCGCAGATCGGCGGGGCCGGTCACGCGGTCGAGCGTCGGGGTGGCGGGGCGATCTTCGGGAAATCGGGGCTGGGTCATGGGGGCTATCCTTGTGGCAAAAAAGGCGTCACGATGGGTATTGCCCTTCGTGACGCCAGTCTCCTGTAGCCAACAGGAAGGGAACTGGGGCCAAGGCCCCAATGAAGGACCGTTCCGGGAGGGCGGGTCCGACGACTGAAGGGGCGGCCCGGTTGCAGCCGGTCCGCCCCTGATGCTTTATTCCGCCGGGGCGGTCTCTTCTGCGGCGGGCGCAGCCTCTTCGGTCGCGGCAGCCTCGGCGGGTGCCTCGGCAGCGGCTGCGTCCTCTGCGGCGGCAGGTGCCGCCTCTTCGGCTGCGGGTTCCTCTACCATGGCCGGCGCGGCTTCGCGGGCGGCAAACTCGATAAAGGCCTGCGGGGCCGGATCAGGCGCCATGCGGCTTTGTTCCGGCAGGGCCCGGCCGATCCCCGCGATGACCGCGATCACCAGCCAGATCCCCAGCACAAGGACAGCGGCGTAGCCGGCCCCCTTGAGCATGAGGTAGGTGACCTCTGCCTTGAGCCGTGTCCGTGGGGACATGCCGACCATGGAGTCGTTGTTGCTCATTTCTCACTCTCCTCAGTTCGGCGGGGCATAGCCATGGACTTGCGCCCAGACATACCAGTTGTCCACGACAGTCCCGGTCAGCAGGATCCCGATGCCGCCCGCAAGCGGCGTGAGGACTGCGAACCACCAGGCCCAGCGGTGGATACCCTCCATCGTGGCGTTGAAGCCCATGGTCCAGCGCCAGAACAGCGCCGCACGTTCGGACGCCGTGCCACGATCCACGATCTGTTCGATCTCGCGTTCACCGCCAAAGCGGCTGACCGCGAGGATCGTCGCCCCATGCATGGCAAACAGCAGGGCCGAGCCATAGAGGAAGGCGATCGAGAGCGCGTGGAACGGGTTGTAGAACAGGTTGCCGTAGGTGATCGAGAACAGGTTGGTCCAGTCGAGGTGCGAGAAGATGCCATAGGGCACCGCCTCGGACCAGCTTCCCATCAGGATCGGCCGGATAAGGCCAAGCACCATGATGAGCCACAGCAGCGAGGTGAAGGCCCAGGTGACATGGTGACCCATGCCCAGCGCTTCTGCCCGCCGATAGGTGCGGATCCACCATGTCCAGCAACCGACGAGGAAGAAGAAGCTGGCGATCAGCCACCATCCGCCTTCATCGAGCGGCGCAAAGCCCAGGCCGTAGGACGGCGAAGGCGGCTCGAGCGAGAGCCAGAACAGCTCGCGCAGGAACAGCGCGGGGCTGTAGTCAACCTGCGCCCAGAAGTTCATCCCGATGATGAAAAACCAGGCGGCAAAGCTGATCACCGACACCAGCCCGTAGGAGCCCAGATGAACGGGCCCGATCTGGGCGTTGCCGAATGACCCCAGCAGGGTCGAGAACCGCGTGTTCGTCGTACGCTCGCGGTTGGTGTCCAGATCGCCGGCCATGCCCATTTCGGCGGGGCCCTGAATCTGAACCTGGGTAAAAATGTTCTGATATTCAGCCATTTGTCAGGTCCTCCTTACAGGTCCGCCCACCAGGGCAATTCTGCATACCAATCCCACCACACGATCCATTCGTCGAACCAGATGGTGCCCGAAATCACGATACAGACCGCGCTCCAGAACACGGCGCTCAGCGCCAGGAACAGGCCCAGACGGTGAATGCCCAAGGGCCCGATCGAATAGCCGATCAGGTCGCGGAAATAGGTGTCCTCGTGGTCCGGCGTGCGCACGGTCTGGCCCTTGGCGGGGTTCACCGCGGACAGAACGAGCGACCCGTGCAGGGCAAGCGCGACAGCATTGATGAAGAAGAAGCTGATCGCGATCATATGCGCGGGATTGTAGTGAAAGTTGCCGTAGGCGTAGCCGGTGTTGTTCACCCAGTCGAGGTGACTGAAGATCCCGTAGGGAAACGCATAACCCCAGGCCCCCATCAGGACCGGGCGGATGACGACGAGCGTCACATAGGCCAGGATCGCGATGCCAAAGGCAAAGGGCACGTGGTAGCCGATGCCGAGCTTGCGGCAGATCTCGACCTCGCGCATCATCCAGCTGACAAAGGCGCCGATGGCACAGATCGTGATGATCTGCCACAGGCCGCCTTGCAACAGGGGTGCTGCACCAAGGCCGTATTCAAGCGACGGCGGGTTGATCGAGATCAGCCAGGGATTCCATGTCGGCCCCTGCGAAGCCCCGTAAAATATAAGGATCGTCCCCAGGACGGCGAAAAAGATCGTCGTGACCCCGAAGAAGCCCACATAGAACGGGCCCACCCAGAAATCGAACAAATCCCCGCCGACCAGCGTCCCGCCTCGGACGCGGTATTTTCTTTCGAAGCTGAGCTGAGCCATCTTCCGTCTCCATTAACGAGCGTCATCCCGCATCCTGATGCGGGACCGTCTCAGACTGTCGGGTTTGCCGCGGGCGGACGCTTGGCCCCGCCCGCAGCCTTGTCTTGGCCGAACGGCTTACTGGCCGAAAGCCAGCGTGAGCCAGTTGGTCTTTTCGTTGCTCAGCAGGACGAGGTGAATCATCGCTGCCAGCAGGAAAAGGAACACGCCCTGCGCCACGAACACGCGGCGGGGGTCGAAGATGAGCCAGATCTTGTAGAACTGTGCCATTGTGTGTGTCCTTCCTTACCAGCTGAACCAGGGCAGTTTGATGTACGTCAGGACATGCGCGACGACTGCGATGATCGTGAAGATCCACAGCCCGCTCATGTACACCGAGTGCAGCTCCTGTGCCTGCTCGTCAGTGAGACCTGTGAACGACAGGTCGGATTTATCAGCCATGTTTTTCCTCCGAAAAATTGTACTGACACCGCACGTCCCCCGCGGCCGGGTCTCGACAGGAGGTCATCTCCTGCCCTTGTGATCGCCCCCCTTTGTGGGGGAGGCGAAGTCGCAGGTGCCTGGCCCGGGGGGCCGGCACCAATGGGGTGTCACGCCGAAAAGATCTGCGGCGTGATGATGCGGGCCTGGGTCCAGGCGCGCGCAAGGGGGCCTTTTTCCGGCATCTCGAACCGGCGCGCCGCGCCCAGCGCCCAGGTCAGGGTCGCCAGCGGCAGGGCTGCCAGAAAGATGATCGCGAAATAGGCGTAGTATTCCCGTTTGGGGGGCGCAGAACGCGCCCGCAGAACCGGCGTATCCGAAGTGAAGTCGGTCATGTCCCTGATCCTCCCAGATTGGGTTCAAGCATTTCGACGGTCTCCAGCACGACCCGCTCTGCCCCCGCATCCAGCGCGGCCCGCTCTGCGGCATCGCGCAGGGACTTGGCCGCCGAAATGCGGGTGAGGATCGGATGACTGGCGACAATCTCGTCCAGGCGGCGCTGCGCATCGGCATCCCAGGGGAAGTCGCGGCGCAACGGCGTCAGCGTGGCCTGCGCGGCGTCCATCTCGGTCGCCAGCGGCAGAATGTGAAAGAGTGCGTCAAAGAGGCCGTTGCAGACCTCTTGCAACATGTAGGTGGCACCCGCATATCCCATAAATGGGGTCCCTGTGGCCCGCCGGATCGCGGCACCCGGAAAGGACGCGGGGATGAACACAGGCTGCGGCCCATGCCCGCCCTTCATCTCGGCCAGATACATCTTTTCGTTGATCGACCCCATGACGATGAGCGGGCGCTTGGTCCGCATCAGGCGGCGCACTTCGTCATTGTCGGTCTTGGCGCCGCGCCTGCGCGCCACGGCAAAGGCGCAGGGAAAGCCCAGATCGCCTTCGAGGTAGTTGCGCACGCCGCGCGTATAGGTCTCGTTCGCGACGATGGCGAATTCGGCCGTGGCATAGAAATCCTGCGTGACGGACCGCCACAGATCCCAGACCGGCTTGATCGTGGAATGCTTTTCCCGCTCGATGAACGGCTCGGGATCGAGCCCCAGCATCTCGCCCAGCTTGCGCAGGAACAGTGTCGTGCTCTCGATGCCAAAGGGCGCTTGCAGATAGGGCTTGCCCAGCACCTCGGCGAGCCCCCGGCCAAACTCGCGATACATGCAGATGTTGACATCCGCATTCACCAGATTGCGCATCTCGGCCACATGCGCGCCCAGCGGCATCACCATGTTGACCTGCGCGCCGATCCCTTCGACCAGCCTGCGGATCTCGTGCAGGTCGGACGGCATGTTGAACGTGCCATACATCGGCCCGAGGATATTGACGCGCGGCGCATCGCCCGCCTCGCGCTTTTTCTCCGGCGGCATGCGGCCCTTGGTCATGCCGAATTCGGTAAAGATCCAGGTCATCGCACGGTCCGCGCTCTGCCACTGGTCCTCGTCGATGGTGCGCGGCAGAAAGCGCTGGATATTGGTGCCCTGCGGCGTCACGCCGCCCCCGATCATCTCGGCGATGGAGCCCGTCACCACGACCGCCGGCAGCGCCGGGTCGAGCGTCTGCCAGGCGCGTTTCATCGCCTCCTCGGTGCCCGCGCCCATCTCGCTCTCGCCCAGGCCGGTGACGACAATGGGCAACTCATGCGGCGGCAGGCCGTCGGTGTAATGCAGCACGGAGGTCACCGGCAGATTCTCGCAGCCCACCGGGCCGTCGATCACCACCTGCAAGCCCTTGACGGCGCAAAAGGCGTAAACCGCCCCCCAGTAGCCGCCCGCGCGATCATGATCCATGACGAGCATCAGATCATCTCCTCGGCCTTGGCCGCGCGCGCCAGTTTGTCGAGCTTCTTCTGATGCTGCGCACGGAAATCGGGGCGCAGGTTGGGGCTGCCCTCCCAGATCCCGGCGGTGTCGCCTTCGCCCACACCGGCAAAGAACGCCTTCATCTTGTCCATGCGATCCTTGCCCGCAATCGCGGCATTGATCACCTGGCCGAGCGAACCCGCCCCCGCCGGCCCCATCAGCGGCCGGGCAGAGATGAGGTTGGTGAAATAGAGCCCCGGCACGCCCATCTCCTTGGCCTTCTGCACGACAGGCGTCGTGCCGATGGCGAGGTCGGGGCGGATCGCCTCCATCGCCGACAGGTCATCCTGAAGACTGGCGCGATACTTGACCTTGACGCCGCGCGCCTCGAGCCATGCGGCGTCATCGGCGGACCAGCGGGTTTTCGGACAGGCGGTGCCGACATAGGGCACATCCGCGCCACTCTCGATCAGCAGCCGCGCGACCAGCAGTTCCGACCCCTCATAGCCCGACAGCGTGATCGTCCCCTTGATCGGCGCCGCCGCCAGCGCGCCCCTGATCGCTGGCAGGAATGCGTTCTGCGCTGCCGCGACGCGGTCAGCCGGCAGACCGAACGCGTCGCCGATCGCGGCCAGCCAGGCCGCCGTGCCGTCATGGCCCACCGGCGCCGAGCCGACCACGGGCCGCCCTGCCGCCTCGAACTCACGCACAGCCGCCGTATAGAACGGATGGATCGCCGCCACCGCCCCGCAGTCAAGCGCGGCATAAAGCTCGCGCCATTCGCGCGCCGGCACAACCGGCCCCACGGCCAGCCCCAGCGGCGCCAGCATCGCGCCGATCATCACCGGATCGGCGGGAAACATCTCGCCCAAAAGGCTCACGGTCGGCCGGTCCGACTTGCCGCCCACAGGCGCCGCCACCGGCCCCGCCATGATTTCCTTGCGCGCATAGGCCAGCATCGCGCCCGCCAGCACATCCTTGGCCTCGGCATGGGTCGGAATGCCAAAGCCCGGCACGTCGATCCCCACGATCCGCACGCCGTTGATCTCATCCGGCAAAAGCCGCAGCGGCACGCCCGAGGCAGTCGGCACACAGAGGTTCGTCACCACGATGGCGTCATAATTCGCGGGGTCCGCGATATCATGCACCGCCTCGCGGATATCCTCAAAGAGCTTGCCCGTGACCAGCGTCTCGGAGTTGAACGGCACATAACCGACCGACCGCCGCGCCCCGTAGAAATGGCTGACAAAGGTCAGCCCATAGACACAGCAGGCCGAGCCCGACAGCACCGTTGCCACCCGCCGCATCCGCAGACCCACACGCAAGGACCCAAAGGCCGGGCACATCGACTGTGGCTGGTCATGCGGCCCTTGCGGATAGTCCCGCGCATATTGATCCAGGATCTCGGACTTGCCCGCCGCCCGCGCCGCCGCCTGCAGCGCACCCGCCCCGGCATGACAGCCCATGCCATCCACAGGCAGACCCGCATCCATCTTTTGGCCCGAAATATCCCGGGGGACGTCCCCATCGGGGACGGGGGGCAGAGCCCCCGCGCCGGCGCCGTCCATGAGATCACGCATCGTCATAGATGACCTCGAGGCTTTCCCGCACGACCGCGAACTTGCCGCGCATGTCGGCGTCACTGGCAGGCACAAGTTGATAGTCGCCGCCGGTATCCTTGGCATCGAACAGCGCGAGCAGCCCGTCCTGGTTGAGCGCCTTGGGCCGCACCGGCGGGGCAAGGCCCACCGCCTCGGCCAGACCCACGAACATCGGGCCCCATTGGCTCTGCATCGTGCCGACGATCTGGTAATTGGCGGATTTCTTGCGCAGATCGTCGTCCTGCGGGATCGCGGCCAGCACCGGGATACCGACAGCCCTGGCAAAGGCCTGCGCCTCGCCGGTGCCGTCATCCTTGTTGATCACGAGCCCCGCCACGCCGACATTGCCGCCGAGCTTGCGGAAATACTCCACCGCCGAACAGACGTTGTTGGCGACATAAAGCGATTGCAGATCGTTCGACCCGACCAGGATCACCTTTTGCGCCATGTCCCGCGCGATCGGCAGGCCAAAGCCGCCGCAGACCACGTCGCCCAGAAAATCGAGCAGCACATAGTCGAAATCCCAGTCATGAAAGCCCAGCTTCTCCAGCAGCTCAAAGCCGTGGATGATCCCGCGCCCGCCGCAGCCGCGCCCGACCTCGGGCCCGCCAAGCTCCATCGCAAAGACACCGCCGCGCTTGAAGCATACGTCACCGATGGCAACCTCTTCGCCGGCAAGCTTCTTGCGGCTCGAGGTTTCGATGATCGTCGGGCAGGCCTTGCCGCCGAACAGGAGGCTCGTGGTGTCGGACTTGGGGTCGCAGCCGATCAGCAGCACCCGCTTGCCCATTTCGGCCATCATGTGGCTGAGATTGGCGAGCGTAAAGGATTTGCCGATACCGCCCTTGCCATAGATCGCGATGATCTGGGTATGCTTCGTGGGCTCGCCCTGCGGCACCTCGAGCGTCGGCTCTTCATGCGCTTCGTCGCGCAGGCGCTGGTCGAAGTCCTTGAGATTGGGGATATCGAGGGTCATGCCCGGCCTTTCCAGTCGAGGATCATCTTGAGGCAGGACGGGTCGCTGAACGCGGTCCTGTAGGCGGCGGATGCGTCGGTCGCGCGGGCGGTATGGGTGATGAGCCCGCCCAGCGACAGCGCGCCGCTTTCCACCAGCGAGCGTGTCGCCACCATGTCGTCGGGCGCCCATTCCGCCGCGATGCGCAGCCGCGCTTCCTTCATGAAGGCGGGCGGAAAGGCGAAACTCAGCGGCTGGGTATAGAACCCCGCCAGCACGATCTCGCCACCCCTGGCCAGGCGCGGGATCAGGTCGTTGAGCAGATCGGCGCGGCCCGAGGCATCATAGATCGACCGGTAGTCGCGGCGCGTGTCGGCCTCGGGCGCGATCACCTCATAGCCCTGCGCGCCGGTCATGCGGTCGGGGTTGATGTCCCAGACGGTCGGCGCAGGGGCGCCCGCGGCAATCGTCAGCCGCGCCAGCAGCCGGCCCAGCACGCCATGCCCCACGATCAGGTCCGGCACGGCCTTGCCCGGCCCCGCCATCGCATGCCGCGCGGTGGCGGCGAGCGCCAGAAGCGCGCCCTCGGCGCCAAGGCCAGCGTCGATGCGGGTCACGCGCGACGCCTTGGTCACGACACAGGCCGCAGCCCCGCCAAAAAGCCCGAAGGCGCCGACATAGCAGGACGCGCCGGGCACAAAGACCCGCTCGCCCACGCGAAACCCGGTATCCGCCCCGGCCTCGACCACTTCGCCCGCCGATTCGTAACCGGGGACAAGCGGATAACCCATGCCGGGAAAGGGCGGCATCTGGCCCGACCAGAACAGTTTTTCGGTGCCGGTGGAAATGCCGGAATGCGAGATCGCGACGACAAGGTCATCCGCCGCAGGCGGGGTGAGACCCAGCGTGCCGAGCTCGAGCTGCTCTGGCGCGGTCAGTATGACGGCTTGCGTCTGCACGATCGCTGGTCCCCCTCTTTGCCGGTCCGGTCATGAGTGACAGGATTCGGTGGGAACATTGTCCCTTGGTGTAAGTCTAGCCTTACAGTTTGATCTGTCAATCTGTTTAGACAGTTGTCCTGTCAATCAGATTTGACGGCTGTCACCACGCTGGTGATGAAGGGGCGCGCCGGGCGCGGCGTGGCGATGGCGCAAAAGCCCGCCGCGCGCAGCAATTCGGAGATTTCAACTGCCGAGCGCGCGCGGCCCGTGCGCATCGCCAGACAGTAGAGCGCGAAATAGGCGTCACCCGCGCGTTGCGGATCGGCACCACCTGTCATCGGCTCGGACACGATCAGCCGCCCGCCGGGCGGCAGCGCGGCATGCACCGCACGCAGCAGCGCGCGCACGGTGTCGTCGGAATGGTCATAGAGCACCCGCACCAGGCTGATCGCATCGGCACCCGCAGGCAGCGGGTCGTCGCGGAACGAGCCGGGATGGATCATGAGCCGGTCGCCCAGCCCCGCAAGGTCGAACCGCGCGCGCGCGGCAGGGACCACCGCAGGCAGGTCGAAGAGCGACAGAGCCACCTCCGGCCAGCGCACGGCGACGGCCGCGAGAAACGCGCCGGTTCCGCCGCCAACATCCATCAGCCGCGTGATCCCCGCAAGCGGCACAGCGGCGAGCGTATCCTCGGCCACCAGCACCTGACTGTCGGCCATGAGGCGCGAATAGGTCTGCGCGGTCTCGGGGTCCTGCGCGGCGCCGGCGCCAAAGACATAGGGCCAGAATGCGGCCAGTTCAGTCTCTGTTTCACCGCGGAAAAAGGCAACGGGGTCGGCGAGGTCGCGGTAGAGCACCCGGTGATGCGCGATCATCCCGGCAAGCCCCGGCACCCCGGTCAGCGCCGCGCCGCGCCGGGTGAGGCCATAAAGGCCGCGCCTCTCACGCAGGAGGCCGATGGCGATGCCACCGCGCAGCAGAATGCGCATCCGCTCGGGCGGGACAGCCGCGCGCCGGGCCAGAGCCTCGGCCGTGGCAGGGGCGGCGAGCAGCGTGGCGGGGATGTCGAGCTCGACCAGCGCGAGCAGGATCTGCGAATGGCAAAAGCCGGCGACAAGGTCGAACATCGCCTCGCCCTCGCGCCGCACAAGGCGGCGGGTCAACGCAAAGCGCGCCGCCCAGGACTGGAAGCCACGCGAGGCGGCCAGGCGGTTGACGAGCCCGGCGCGCGGTGCGGCAGGCCCAGCGGCGGCAGGCAGTCCGACCTCAGCCACGGCGGCACCGGGGGAACCGGGGAACCGGGAGGGAAAAATTTTCTACGAAAATTTTTGGTCGCAGCGGCACTGTCGCTATTCCCCGGGAACCGTCGGCCGGTTGCGCGCTGTGGCGGGCACCAGTCGGTCGGCATAGGCATGGACCATCTGCGCGAGCGCCGCCTCGCCCCGGCAGGCGGGGATCGAGGCGATGGCACCGGCGAGGATATCGTCAAGCCGCGCCAACGCGCCGTGCAGGCCGAGTTGGCGCACCGCATTGGGGCGGCCATGCAGGTCGTCCTGGCCCGCGGGCTTGCCCAGCGTCGCCTCGTCACACAGCGCATCGCGCAGGTCGTCGGCGACCTGGAACGCCTCACCGATGCGCGCGCCCAGCTCTTCCCACTCTGCCCCGTCCTGCCCGGCGGCGATCGCGCCCATCTGCGTGGCCGCGATGAACAGCGCGCCGGTCTTGGCCTGATGGTAGGCGGACAGGTCGATCTGGCTCTCGCTTTCCCATCCCTGCCCGGCGCAGATGCCATAGGGCATGCCCGTGCGCACCGCCAGCACGTCGATCAGCGCCACCGCGCGCGCAGGATCATGTCCCGCCGCCCGCGCCAGCACCTCGAACGCCTTCACGATCAGGCTGTCACCTGCAAGCACGGCGAGCGGCTGCGAGAATGCGCGGTGCACCGCGGGCTTGCCGCGCCGCATGTCGGCATCGTCAAAACAGGGCAGATCGTCATGCACGAGGCTCGCGCAATGGATGAGTTCGAGCGCCGCCGCCGCCGCATCCGACAGCGCGGGCCGGTCGTCGCCACAGGCGAGCGCCACCGACATCAGGATCGTCGGCCTGATCCGCGCGCCGCCCGGCGTCACCGCATAGCCCAGCGCCGCGGCGAGCCGCGCGGGCGCCTGCGCGCCCTGCCCGCTGCGGATGGCGGCGGCCATCGCCGCGTCGATCCGGCTCGAAATGCCCATTCTGGTCTCCCTCGACCGGCAACTGTCAGACAAATCAGACAGTCTATGTGTCAATCAGACTGGACAGTTTCCGCGCGCGAGTCAACTATCGCGGGCAGGAGGGACCTTGAAAAACCACGTTGTCATCATCGGCGCCGGAATTGGCGGGCTCGCCGCCGCTGCGCGGCTGGCCCATGCGGGCCATGCTGTCACGGTGATCGAGGCAATGGCGACGCCGGGTGGCAAGATGCGGCAGGTGCCCTCGGTCGCGGGGCCGGTCGATGCCGGGCCGACCGTGCTGACCATGCGGCCGGTGTTCGAGGCGCTGTTCGCCGATCTGGGTGAAACGCTCGAGGACCACCTCACGCTCGCGCCGCTGCCGGTGCTTGCGCGCCATTACTGGGCCGATGGCGCGACGCTCGACCTGATGGCCGACACGGAGGCGAGTGCGGCGAATGTCGCGACCGCCTTTGGCCCCAGGGCTGCGGCCGAGTTCCGCAGCTTTGCCGCCCGTGCGGCGCGCCTCTACGAGGCCTTTGACGCGCCGATGATGCAGACCGCCGCGCCATCGCAACGCGTGCTCGTGGCGACCGTCGCCCGCAGGCCCCGGCTGATCGCCGACATGGCCCCACACTGCAGTCTCGCCGCCATGCTGCGCGGCGCTTTCAGCGACCCGCGCCTCGCGCAGCTTTTCGCGCGCTATGCGACCTATGTCGGCGGTTCGCCATATCTGTCGCCCGCGCTGCTCGCGCTGATCGCGCATTCCGAGGCGCGCGGCGTCTGGGCGGTGACAGGCGGGATGCACCGGCTCGCGCAAACGCTCGAGGCGCTGGCCCGCGCGCGCGGCGCGACCTTTCTCTACACCACGCCCGCGCATAGGGTAGAGGTGCAGGGCGGCCGCGCCTCGGCCGTGGTCACGCCGCAAGGCCGGATCGCCGCAGACGCGGTGCTGTTCAACGGCGACCCGCGCGCGCTGGCCACCGGCCTCCTGGGGCCAGGCGTGACAAAGGCGGTCAAGGCGCGCCCGCTCGAGGCGCGCAGCCTCTCGGCCTATGTCCATGCCTTTGCGGCGACGGTCAGCGGCCCGCCGCTCGCCCATCACACGGTGTTTTTCGGCGACGACCCGCGCGCAGAATTCGCGGCACTGGACCAGGGAGCGCGCCCGACCGACGCCACGCTCTACCTTTGTGCACAGGACCGGGGCGCAGGTGCTGCGCCCGGGGGGCCGGAGCGGTTCGAGATCATATTGAACGGCGCGCCTGCGGGCGAGACACCCGAGACGCAAGAGGAGATCCGCCAATGCCAGACACAGGTGTTTTCCCGGCTGGAGCGGTTCGGCCTGACCTTTACCCCCGCCCCGGGGCCCGAGAGCCTGACCACGCCGCAGGGCTTTGCGCGGATGTTTCCGGGCAGCCGCGGTTCGCTTTACGGGCAGAGCCCGCATGGGCTGACGGCGGGGCTGGCACGGCCACGGGCGCGCACGGCGCTCGCGGGGCTCTACCTGACGGGGGGCGGGGCGCATCCGGGGGCGGGGGTGCCGATGGCGGTGCTCTCCGCCCGGCACGCGGCCGCGGCGATCACGCAAGACCTTGCTTTGCGCTCGACGTCCCGCCCGACGGCTACGCCTGGTGGTATGTTGACGGGATCAGCGACGACGGCCAGCGCGCCGTCTCGGTCATCGGGTTCATAGGGTCGGTCTTTTCGCCCTGGTATGCCTGGTCGGGCCGGCGAGAGCCTGCCAACCATTGCTGCATCAACGTGGCGACCTATGGTCCCGGAGGCCGGTTCACCATGACCGACCGGGGCCGCGCCGCGCTGCGCGCCGAATCCGACGCGCTGACGGTCGGCCCCTCGGCAATGCGCTGGCAGGGCGACCGGCTGGTGATCGGGATCGACGAAATCAGCAGCCCGCCCCTCATCAGCCGCGTGCGCGGCACCATCACGCTGATCCCCGACGCGCTCACCGGGGTCGAGCTGCCGCTGACGCCGGATGGCGCGCATGTCTGGCGGCCCTTTGCGCCCTCGGCCCGGATCGAGGTCGCGCTCGAGGCGAAAGGCTGGAACTGGCAGGGGCACGGCTATTTCGACGCCAATTTCGGGACGCGCGCGCTGGAGAAGGATTTCAGCTTCTGGACCTGGGGGCGCTACCCGACGCGCGACGGCGCGATCTGTTTCTATGACGCCGTGCGCCGTGACGGCAGCACGCTCGACGCCGCGATCCGCTTTGACGGGCAAGGCGATGCGCAGATGGTGACGGCGCCGCCGCGCACGCCCTTCCGCCGTTCGCTCTGGCAGGTGCGGCGCGAGACGCGCGCCGACCCGGGCGTGGTGCCGCGGCAGGTGCTCGGGATGCTCGACGCACCGTTCTATTCGCGGTCCTCCGTGCGCACGCAGATCGGCGGTGAGGTGGTAACCGGCGTGCACGAGGCGCTCGACCTCGACCGCTTTGCCTCGCCCTGGCTCAAGCCGATGTTGGCCATGCGGGTGCCGCGCCGGGCGGGCTGGCGGTTCTGACGACAAGGGCTGGACGCGGCCCGGCGACACCCTATCCTGCGCGAAACACTTACGCCCGGACCCCCCATGACCATTCCCATCCTTGACGGCCATAACGACCTTCTCCTGCGGCTGATGACCGACCCCGCCGGGCGCGAGGCGATCTGGAGCGGGCAGGCGGGCGGTGGGCATCTTGACCTGCCGCGGATGCGCAAGGGGCATTTCGCGGGCGGGTTCTTTGCCATCTACATTCCCGTGCGGCCCGACAGCGACGCACCCGGCCTCGCCGCCATGAACGAGATGATGGCGCATCCGCCCTATGCGCTACCCTTGCCGCCGGCGCTGTCACTGGCCGAGGCGCAGCCCGTGGCGCTCTTGCAAGCGGGGCATCTGCTGGGGCTCGAACGGCTCACGCCCGATGACTTTCGCATCTGCCGCACGGTGGCCGAGATCGAGCACTGCCTGGCGCGCGGCATCATCTTTGCCGTCATGCATATGGAGGGCGCCGAGGCGATCGACCCCGACCTCGACGCGCTGCATGTGTTTCACGCGATGGGTCTGCGGTCGCTTGGCCCGGTGTGGAGCAGGCCCACCGCATTCGGCCATGGCGTGCCGTTCCGCTATCCATCGAGCCCCGACACCGGCCCGGGCCTGACCGAGGCGGGCACGCGGCTGGTGCGCGAATGCAATCGCCTGCGGATCATGATCGACCTGTCGCACATGAATGCCAAGGGGGTCGAGGACGTGGCCGCGATCAGCGACGCGCCCCTGGTCGCCACCCATTCCAACGCGCATGCCATCTGCCCTTCGGCGCGCAACCTCACCGACCGGCAGCTTGCCATGATTCGCGACAGCGGCGGCATGGTCGGGCTGAACTTTGCCACCGCATTCCTGCGGCCCGACGGGCGGCGCGACCCGGATTTCGGGCACGACGTGATGCTGCGCCACCTCGACCATCTGATCGCGCATCTGGGCGAGGACCATGTCGGCTTTGGCTCGGACTTCGACGGCGCCGAGATCCCTGCGCCGATCGGCGATGTCACCGGCCTGCCGGCGTTTCAGGAGGCGCTGCGCGCGCATGGCTATGATGATGCGCTCTTGCGCAAGCTCTGCCACGAAAACTGGATCGGCGTGCTGCGCCGGACCTGGGGCGCGTAACGCCTCAGAGCTTGGCGGGTTCGAGCGGCACGGCGTCCGGGTTCAGCCGCGCCATTTCGATGTTGAGCGCGGCCGCCACCGTCACCCAGGCCAGATAGGGCACAAAGGCGAGCCCCGCCCAAAGGTCGAGCTGCATATGCGTCACGGTCGCCCCCGCGACCGCCAGCCAGAGCCCCGCCATCACCGGCAGCGACCCCTTGAGCCGCCGCAGGCCAAAGAAAATCGGCGTCCACAGCGTATTGAACGCGATCTGCAACGCCCAGAAGGCCATCGCATAGCCATTGCCATTTAGCGGCGCGACACGCGCGCCGGCAAAGGCGATCAGCAGGTAGATCGAGGTCCAGGCCACAGGAAACACCCAGTTGGGCGGCGTCCAGGATGGTTTGTTGAGCCTTTTGTACCACTCACCGGTCGGGAACATCGCCCCGGTTGCCCCTGCGGCGAAGGTCGCCACGAGAAAGATCGCGAAAAACATCAGATCCATGGCGCGGCGCCCCTTTCATGGGTGTCGCTATGGTAACTAAGCGCCCTGCCCCCGGGTTCCAACCCTTATTTCGCGCGCTTTCAATTGCGCGAGCACGTCGAGCAGCGCATGGGTGCGGCCCCGGTCGGCCACGGCGCGGCCTGCGGCATCGACCAGATAGGCCGTCTCGGCCAGCGGGGGCGCATAGATCACGGCAGAGCGCGGCATGAGGCTGCCACCCGCCGCCCGCGCGCAGGCCTGTGCCATCCAGCCGATCTTTTGCGCGGCAGAGGTATGCGCGCGCCGGGTGATGCTGTCGCAACCCTGGCGACGGACCTCGCGCCCGATCCCGGCATAGATCAGCCGCGCGGCCCAGATCCCCATCCGCGCATCGCGCGGCAGCGCGCCGATCCCGGCCTCGGACCTCAGATAAAGCCTGTCCGCCTCGGCCAGGAGCCGCCCGGCCATCCGCCGGATCGCGGGCGTCGCGGCGGGGGCGCGCAGGAAATCCCCGGCGTCGATCCCGGCCTCGGCCAGCCAGCCGGTCGGCAGATAGAGCCGCCCGGCGCGCGCATCCTCGCCGATGTCGCGCGCGATATTGGTCAGTTGCATCGCCACGCCCAGATCACAGGCCCGCGCCAGCGCATGCGGGTCGCGCACCCGCATCAGCACGCACATCATCGCGCCCACCGCCGCGGCCACGCGGGCGGAATAGTCGCGCACGCCCGACAGCGTGGCATAGCGCCGCCCGACCGCATCCCAGGCGAGCCCTTCGAGCAGCGCCTCGGGCAATGCGCGCGGCATCTCGAACGTCTCTACAATGGCGGCAAAGGCACGATCCTCGGGCGCATTGCGCGGCCGGCCTGCATAGGCAAGGTCGAGCCTGTCGCGCAGGCGCAGCACGGCGCTGGCCTTGTCCGTCCCTTCATCGACCTCGTCATCGGCCAGCCGACAAAAGGCATAGAGCACCAGCGCCGGGTCACGCACCCGTGCGGGCAACAGCCGTGACGCGGCATGAAACGACAGCGACCCGGTACGGATCGCCGCGCGGCAATGGGCGAGGTCGTCGGCCCGGGTCATTCGGCCGCCATCCGCGGGAGGCCCCGTTTCAGACCCCGTTTCAGGCTCTGTTCAGGCACTTCGGGCGCATCGGGCACCAGCTTGCCCAGCACCTCCGCGCTCGACACCACGCCGGGCAGGCCCGCGCCGGGATGCGTGCCCGCACCCACGAGGTAGAGCCCGCGCGCCTCTTCGCTCACGTTATGCGGGCGGAACCAGGCGCTTTGCAGGATGCGGGGTTCGATCGAAAAGCCCGCGCCATGCGGCGACAGATAGCGGTCGCGAAAGGTCTCGGGCGTGAACACCAGGCTGGTGGAGAGGTGATCGCGAAAGCCGGGCATGACCTTTTCCAGCTCTGCCGCGACCTTTTCGCGATAGATCGGCTCTTCCGTCTGCCAATCCACCGGGTTTTCATGGCCCAGATGCGGCACCGGCGAGAGCACATAGAACGTATCATCGCCCGCCGGCGCGGCCGAGGGGTCGGTCACGGTCGGCCGGTGGATATACAGGCTCATGTCATCGGCGAGGCGACCCTTGATGAAGATGTCGCGCAGCAGGCCCTCATAGCGCGGCCCGCTCAGGATCGTGTGATGGCCCAGATCCGGCCACATGCCGCGCGTGACCTTGGTGCCGAAATACCAGACATATAGCCCCATCGACCAGCGCCGCGCGGCCACCTTGCGGTCGCTCCACACCCGCCGCGTGCGGTTGCGCAACAGCCGCGTATAGGTGTGCCCGGCGTCAGCATTGCTCACCACCAAGGGCGCGAGCAGGCTGGTGCCATCCGCCATCCGCACGCCGGTCGCGGCATCGCCGTTGAACAGGATCTCGTCCGCCTCGCAATTCAGCCGCACCTCGCCGCCCTGCGCTGTGATCACATCCACCATCGCGTCGGCAATCGCCTGCACACCGCCCATCGCGTAATGGACGCCGTATTCCTTCTCCAGATGGCTCACCAGCGCATAGATCGAGGTGACATGCATCGGGTCGCCACCGATAAAGAGCGGATGGAAGGACAGCGCCATGCGCAGCCGCGGGTCCGCCACACGCCGCTTTGCCAGGCCGAATATCGAGCGGTCGGCGCGCAGGCGGGCAAACTCGGGGATGACCTTGAGCGTCTCCCAGAACCGGTGCATCGGCTTGGCGACCATCCCCTCATAGCCCACGACGAATCGGCGCTGGCTATCCTTGAGAAACCGCTTGTAGCCCGCCACATCGCCGGGGCTCAGCCGCGCGACCTCGGCCACCATGCGGTCGGTGTCGCCGGTCGCGTCGAAATGCGACCCATCGGCAAAGGCGATCCGGTAAAACGGGTCGAGCGGGCGCAGGTCCACATCGGCGCGGAAATCGCGCCCGCAGGCGGCCCAGAGGCTCTCGAACACCTGCGGCACGGTCACGATGGTCGGCCCGAGGTCGAATCGGTGCCCGTCCTGCGTGATCGACGACCCGCGCCCGCCCGCCCGGTCGAGCCGGTCGAGCACGGTGACGCGGTAGCCCTTGGCGCCAAGGCGCATCGCGGCGGCAAGCCCGCCGAGGCCCGCGCCGATGACGATGGCGCGGTTGGCGAGGGCGGGGTCGGGCGCGAGATCTGGCGCGAGACCGGGGGCGAGATTGGCGGGGGGATGTGTCAACATAGACTTACAGTAGCTCGGGCTGGCGAGTCTGACAATCCATCGCTTGCAACGATTTGCGCGCCACGCAAAGTGTCGCATGACCTTTCCAAAGCACCCGCGGTCTGTCAGGATAAGTTGACACTTACCCGAGGCCCCCGTGACCCAGACCGTCAGCCTGTCCTTTTTCCGCTTTGCCGGGCCGCTGGCGCGGCTCTGGGCGCTGGGCATGATGGGCGCGGCGCGCGGGCCGCTCGCACGCGTGCCGCAGATCGGCTTCTGGAAGCTTTGCGGCTCGGGCACCGGCGTGGGCTTCACCCCGCTGCCCAACACGGCCGTCTATGCGATCCTTGCCACCTGGCCCTCGCATGAGGTCGCGCGCGCTCAGGTCGCGCAGGCCGGCATCTTTCGTCGCTACCGCGCGCGCGCCACGGAAAGCTGGACCGTGTTTCTCAGCCCGACACAGGCGCGCGGCGCCTGGTCCGGGCGCGCGCCCTTTACGCCCGGACCCGCGATGCCCGGCCCCATCGCCGCGCTGACCCGTGCCACCGTAAAGCCGCGCATCGCGCTGCAATTCTGGCGCCGGGTGCCCGACATTTCCGCCATGATAGGCTCTGATCTCAACGTGGCTTTCAAGATTGGGATCGGCGAGGTGCCGCTCTTGCATCAGGTCACCTTTTCGATCTGGCCGGACGAGCAGGCGATGGCCGGTTTCGCCCGCACAGGCCCGCATGCCGCCGCGATCCGCGCCGTGCGCGACGGCGCCTGGTTCAGCGAAGAGCTTTACGCCCGCTTCAGCGTGCAGTCTGATAGCGGGACATGGAACGGGGCCTCGCCCCTCGCCCACTTGCCGATACTGGAGCCCGCATGAAACACCCTTTTCCCTTTTCCGCCATCGTCGGCCAGGAAGAGATGAAATTGTCGATGATCCTGACCGCGATCGACCCCGGCATCGGCGGCGTGCTGGTCTTTGGCGACCGCGGCACCGGAAAATCGACTGCCGTGCGCGCGCTGGCGGCACTGTTGCCACCGATCACGGTGGTCAAGGGCTGCCCGGTCAACGGTGAAACGGCGGCAGATGTGCCCGATTGGGCCGGGATAGAGACGAAAATCACCCATAGCATCCCGACCCCTGTCGTCGATCTGCCGCTCGGCGCGACCGAGGATCGCGTGACTGGCGCGCTCGACATCGAAAAGGCGCTGACGCGGGGCGAAAAGGCGTTTCAGCCCGGCCTGCTCGCACGGGCGAACCGCGGCTACCTCTATATCGACGAGGTCAACCTGCTCGAGGATCACATCGTGGATCTGCTGCTCGACGTCGCCGCTTCGGGCGAGAATGTGGTGGAGCGCGAAGGGCTGAGCATCCGCCACGCCGCGCGTTTCGTGCTGGTGGGGTCCGGCAACCCCGAGGAGGGCGAGTTGCGGCCGCAATTGCTCGACCGGTTCGGCCTCTCGGTCGAGGTGACATCGCCCAAGGACATCGAAACGCGGGTCGAGGTGATCCGCCGACGCGATGCCTATGACAATGACAACGCCGCCTTCATGCTGCGCTGGCAGGCCGAGGATGCCGCGATCCGCGACCGCATCCTGACCGCGCGCAAGGCGCTCAAACTGCTCAAGACGCCCGAAAAGACCCTGCATGACGTGGCCGAGCTCTGCCTTGCGCTCGGGTCCGACGGGCTGCGCGGCGAACTCACGCTCTTGCGCGCGGCGCGGGCCTATGCCGCCTGGCGCGACGATACCGCGCTCACGCGCGCGCATGTGCGCGACGTGGCGGCGATGGCGCTGCGCCACCGGCTGCGGCGCGACCCGCTGGACGAGGCGGGCAGCGGCGCGCGCGTGGCCCGGGTGGTGGAGACGGTGCTTGCCTGAGCAGGACACCCCCTTTGGCCGCGCCACGCTGGCGCTGGCGCTGCTGGCCATCGACCCCGCCGGCCTCGGTGGCATGGTCCTGCGCGCGCGGTCAGGCCCGGTGCGCGACGCGGTGACGGCGCTGCTGCCGGCGCTGCCGCTGCCGCAGGTCCGGCTGCATCCGCAGGTCACGGATGAGGCGCTCTTTGGCGGGCTCGACCTGTCGGCGACGCTGGCCAAGGGGCGGATCGTGCAGGAACAGGGTCTGCTGGCACGCCCCGCCGCGCTTGTGCTGACGATGGCGGAACGCTGCCCGCAGCAGCTTGCCGCGCGGCTGGCGATGGCGCTGGACAGGGACGCCGGGCATTGCCTGATCGCGCTCGACGAAGGCGCGGCCGAGGATGAACGCGCGCCGCAGGTGCTGGCGGAGCGGCTCGCCTTTGACATCGACCTGGGCGATGTGGCGATGGGCGACATCACCGGCTTTCCGCCCGAACCGGATGAGATGGCCAGCGCGCGCACCGCTCTCTCCCATGTGATCACAGGCGACGACCTGGCCGAGCGGATCATCGGTATCTGTGCCGCGCTGGGCATCGACAGCCTGCGCGCGCCGCTCTTTGCGCTGCGCGCCGCGCGGGCCCATGCGGCGCTTTTGGGCCATGACAGTGTCGATGACGACGACCTGACCGCCGCCTGCGCCCTGACGCTCGCCCATCGCGCGACGCAAGTGCCCGAGGCGCCGGAGCCCCCCGCCAAAGAGGATACCCCGCCCGAAAACGACGGCGACGGCGAAGAGCAACAAAGCGACGACCTGACCCTGCCTGACGAGCTGCTGCTCGAGGCCGTGCGCGCGCTGCTGCCACCCGACCTGCTCGCCCGGCTCGCCGCCAAGGCCGCGCGCGGCGGCACCGGTAGCGGCACGGGGGCGGCGCGCAAGGGCAACCGGCGCGGTCGTCCGCTGCCACCGCGCGCCGGACGGCTGGGCAATGGCGCGCGCATCGACATCGTGGCGACGCTGCGCGCCGCGGCCCCCTGGCAGGTGATCCGCGCAAACGGCGCGCCGCGCGGCGCGGGCGTGCTGGTGCGCGCGGGTGACATCCGGCTCAAGCGGTTCGAGGACAAATCCGACCGGCTCTTGATCTTTGCCGTGGATGCCTCCGGCTCTGCCGCGCTGGCGCGGCTGGCCGAGGCCAAGGGCGCGGTCGAACTGCTTCTCGCGCAGGCCTATGCACGGCGCGACCATGTGGCGCTGATCGCGTTTCGCGGGACCGCGGCCGAGGTGCTGCTGCCGCCGACGCGGAGTCTGGTGCAGACCAAACGGCGGCTTGCGGCGCTGCCGGGTGGCGGAGGCACGCCGCTTGCCGCCGGTCTGCGCGCGGCGCATGATCTGGCTGCCCTCGCCAAACGGCGCGGTCTGACGCCAACGCTGGCGCTGCTGACCGACGGGCGGGCCAATATCGCCCTCGATGGGCTGCCCGACCGCCCGCGCGCGGCCGAGGACGCGCTGCTGCTGGCCCGCCTCTTGCGCGCGGCGGGGATGGACGGGGTCGTGATCGACACCGGCAACCGGCCGGAACAGGCTCTGAAGCGCCTGGCAGAGACGATGGGCGCGCTCTACCTGCCGCTGCCGCGCGCGAATGCCGAACGGCTCTCGGCGGCCGTTTCCGCCGCGCTGGGCTAGGTCATGCGCTGGCCGCAGGACGCGCAAGGCTGGCCGATGGCCGAACATTCCCGCATTGTGCTGCACCGTCCGCACCGCTGGCATGTGCAGGAGGCGGGCCAAGGCGACACGCTGCTGCTCATCCACGGCGCAGGCGGCGCCACGCAAAGCTGGCGCGGGCTGTTTCCGCTGCTGGTGCAGACCCATCATGTCGTGGCGATCGACCTGCCGGGGCAGGGATTTACCCAACTTGGCGCGCGGCAACGCTGCGGGCTCGACCATATGGCCGAAGATATCGCGTCACTTGCAACCGCACAGGGCTGGCAGCCGCGCGCGATCATCGGGCATTCGGCGGGTGCTGCGGTGGCGCTTCGGCTGGCCGAGATCGGCACCTGTCCGGACGGGCAGGTGATCGGCCTCAACGCGGCACTCGCGAATTTCAAGGGCGTGGCGGGCTGGCTGTTTCCCGCCCTGGCCAAGGTGCTGGCGCTGGCGCCCTTTACCGCCGGCGCCTTTGCCGCGACCGCGACCGAGGCGACGGTGCGGAGCCTGATCGCGGGGACGGGCTCCACGCTCGACCCCGAGGGGCGCGCGCTTTACCTGCGGCTCGCGCAGGACCGGGCGCATGTGGACGGCACGCTGGCGATGATGGCGCAATGGCGGCTCGATGGGCTGCTCGCCCGCCTGCCCGACTTGCGGGCCCGGGTCACGCTGATCGCGGCGGCGGGCGACCGCGCCGTGCCGCCGCGCACCAGTCACGACGCAGCGGCGCGGTTCGCGGATGCGACGGTGATCGACCTGCCCGGCCTCGGCCATCTCGCGCATGAGGAGGCGCCAGAGGTCGTCGCCGGGCTGATCCGCGACGCGCTGTGACTATTCCTCCGGCAGCTTGCGCACGGCACCTGTCGCGGCCGAGGTCGCAAACAGCCCATAGGCCCGCAGCGCCTGCGTGATCTTGCGCGGGCGGACCTTCGCGGGCTTCCACCCGGCGGCCTCTTGCGCGGCGCGGCGCGCAGCCAGCTCGGCCTCGGGCACGGCAAGCGTGATGCTGCGCGCGGGAATGTCGATCTCGATCCGGTCGCCCTCGGCCACCAGCCCGATCATCCCGCCCGACGCCGCCTCGGGCGAGACATGGCCGATGGAGAGGCCCGACGTGCCCCCCGAAAACCGCCCGTCAGTGATGAGAGCGCAGGCTTTGCCCAGCCCCCGCGACTTGAGGTAGCTGGTGGGGTAAAGCATTTCCTGCATCCCCGGCCCGCCCTTGGGCCCCTCGTAGCGGATCACCAGCACATCGCCTTCGCGGATCTTGTTCGACAGGATCGCGGCGACGGCGTCATTCTGGCTCTCGAACACGCGGGCGGGGCCGGTAAAGACGAGGATACTGTCATCCACCCCCGCTGTTTTCACGATGCAGCCCTCGGGCGCGAGGTTGCCTGACAGCACCGCCAGCCCGCCATCGCGCGAGAACGGGGTCTTGGCCGACCGGATCACCCCATGTTCGCGGTCGAGGTCGAGGTCATCCCACCGCTCGGACTGGCTGAAGGCGGTCTGCGTCGGCACGCCACCGGGGGCGGCCATGAAAAAGTCGCGCACCGATTGCTGGTTGCTGCGGCTGATGTCCCAATGGTCGATAGCTGCGCCCAGCGTCGGCGCGTGCACGGTATAGGTGTCACGGTGCAGCAGCCCCGCCGCATCAAGCTGACCGAGGATCGCCATGATCCCGCCGGCGCGGTGGACATCCTCCATATGCACGTCGGATTTGGCCGGGGCGACCTTGCACAGCACGGGGATCTGCCGTGACAACCGGTCGATATCCGCCATGGTGAAATCGACGCCACCTTCATGCGCTGTCGCGAGGATGTGCAGCACGGTATTGGTGGACCCGCCCATCGCGATGTCCAGCGCCATGGCATTCTCGAACGCCGCCTTGGTGGCGATGTTGCGCGGCAGCACTGTGGTGTCGTCCTGCTCGTAATAGCGCTTGGTGATATCGACGATGGTGTGCCCCGCCTCGACGAAAAGCCGCTTGCGGTCGGCATGGGTGGCGAGTGTGGAGCCATTGCCGGGCAGCGACAGGCCCAGCGCCTCGGTCAGGCAGTTCATCGAATTGGCGGTGAACATGCCAGAGCATGACCCGCAGGTCGGACAGGCGGCGGCCTCGATCGCATCGACCTCGGCGTCGGTCATCGCATCATCGGCAGCGGCGACCATGGCATCCACGAGGTCGAGCGCGACATTCTTGCCCTTGAGCACGACCTTGCCCGCCTCCATCGGCCCGCCAGAGACGAACACGGCCGGAATGTTGAGCCGCATCGCGGCCATCAGCATCCCCGGCGTGATCTTGTCGCAATTGCTGATGCAGACCATGGCATCGGCACAATGGGCGTTCACCATATATTCGACACTGTCGGCGATCAGCTCGCGCGAGGGCAGCGAATAGAGCATCCCGTCGTGCCCCATGGCGATGCCGTCATCCACCGCGATGGTGTTGAACTCTTTCGCCACGCCGCCCGCCGCCTCGACCTCGCGCGCGACGAGCTGGCCCAGATCCTTGAGGTGGACATGGCCGGGCACGAATTGGGTAAAGCTGTTGACGATGGCGATGATCGGCTTGCCGAAATCGCCATCCTTCATCCCCGTCGCACGCCAGAGGCCACGGGCGCCGGCCATGTTGCGGCCATGGGTGGTGGTGCGGGAACGGTAGGCGGGCATGGCGGATCCTCTGCGTGACGATGAACGCCACGACGATGTGCACCCGTGCGCGGCGCGGTCAAGCCAAAAGGGCCATGGGCGCCGTTGCAAAACGCCCGCCCGGATGGTCTGGTCACATCGAATGACGGGCGAGGGGCGTGACCATGGAACTACCGAAGAACCAATTCAAGGCAGCCTTGCAGGCGGGACAGCAGCAGATCGGGCTCTGGTGTTCGACGCCCGACGCGGGCGTGGCCGAGGTGCTCGCGAATTGCGGGTTCGACTGGGTGATGATCGACACAGAGCATAGCGTGATCGACCAGGGCCGCGTCTTGGCCATGCTCCAGGCCACCGCCCCCTATCCGACGCATTTCGGCGTCCGCCCCGGCTGGAACGACGCGGTCGAGATCAAGCGCCTGCTCGACAGTAGCGCGCAGACGATCCTCGTGCCCTATGTCCAGACCGCCGAAGAAGCCGCGCGCGCCGTCGCCGCCATGCGCTATCCGCCCCATGGCATGCGCGGTGTGTCGGCCCTGTCGCGCGCCAGCCGCTATGGCGCGATCCCCGATTACACGGCCCGTGCCAACGCAGAGGTCTGCCTGCTGGTGCAGGTCGAAACAGCCTCTGCATTGGCCCAAATCGAGGCTATTGCGGCGGTGGATGGTGTCGATGGCATCTTTATCGGGCCCGCCGACCTCGCCGCCTCCATGGGGCATCCGGGCAACCCAGGCCATCCAGAGGTCAAAGCCGCAATCCTCGATGCGATCCGCCGGATTGTCGCTGCGGGCACCCCTGCCGGCATCCTGTCGCTCGACCCCGGTTTCCTGTCCGACGCCATCGCCGCCGGCACGACCTTTACCGCCGTCGATACCGACACCGCCCTGTTGCAGCGCGGCGCCCGCGCCGCCGCCGCCCGGTGGAAGGGCTGAGGCATGGCCGTCAACACCACGCCGATCAGCGCGGGGCAGGCGCTCGATGCGCTGCGCGCCGGCCTCGCCGCGCAACGCGCGTGCACCATGACCGCGTCATGGATGCTCCACGGTCGCCCCGGCATCGGCAAGACCGAGATCGTGCAACAACTGGCAAGCGAGAGTGGCTCCACCCTCTTTGACCTGCGCCTGACCACGATCGAGCCACAAGACCTGCGCGGCCTGCCCTTTTACGACCACGACCGCCAGCGCACCGTCTGGTATCGGCCCGAAGATCTGCCCGACGACCCCGCGCATCCCGCGATCCTGTTTCTCGACGAACTCACCGCCGCGGCGCCGTCGCTGCAACCGACCGTCTATGGCCTGTTGCAGGAACGCCGCGTCGGGCGGCACCTCTTGCCTGCAAGCACCTTCATCGTTGCAGCCGGCAACGCGGTCGAGGATGGCGCGGTCGCCTATGACATGGGCACCGCGCTCTCTGACCGGCTGATCCACCTGTCGCTGCGCGCCGAGGCGGGCGACTGGCTCGCCCGTTACGCCGTGCCGCGCGGGCTGCACCCGGCGGTCACCGCCTTCATCCGCACGCGGCCCGACCTGCTGGACACGACCGAGGATGCGCTGCGCCGCGGCCAGATGATCGCCTGCACGCCGCGCTCCTGGGCCCGCGTCAGCACGATCCTGAACGCCGTGCCCGATTGCGCGCTGCGCCATGTGCTGATCGCCGGGACGGTGGGCGAGGCGGCGGCGGCCGAGTTCATCCTGATCGCGGAGGATATCGCCGCGACCGTGCAGGTGGCCGACATGCTCGCCGCCCGCCCTGCCGACCGCTGGGCGCTCTATCCGGCGAGCCTGCATGGCCTCACCGCGCTGGTCTATGCGCTCGTCACGCTCGCCAATGCCGAGACGCTGCCGCAGAGCATCGAGGTGATGGAGGGGCTGCGCCATCTGGCAGACCAGCGCGACGACCCCGCCTTTGCCCGGCTGCCACTGGGCGAACTTTGCACCTACGGCTTTGAGTTGTTGATCGACAAGGCGCTGGGGCTTGGTCTGGCCGAAGTGTTCCGCACCTCCGCCGCCTATGCCGCCTATGCGGCGTCGCGCCCCGCATGACCGGCCACAGCGCCCGCGCTGGTCGAGCCTTGCAGAGTTTGGCCGAAACAGACCCTGCTTTGGCGGCGCTCTCGCTCTGGTGCGACCACCGGGATGGCGATGCGACCCGCAGCAGCGGCGTTGTGATCACATATGGCCCGGATTTCACCGCGCGGCCGTTGCACGAACAGATCGCCCTCGCCGCGCATCATATCCTGCATGTCGCGCTGCGCCATTCCGCCCGGATGCAGGCGCTGGCGACCCGCTTTGGCCCCGGCTTTGACGCCGCGCTCTTCAACCTCGCCGCCGATGCACTGGTGAACGAGGCGCTGCTGCTGTCCACCTATGCCCTCCCCCGCCCCGCCGTCACCGCGACAGAGCTGATCGGCGCGACAACCGGAAAGCAGATGCCGCCCCAACAGCTGCTGGCGGAATGGGATGTCGAACGGCTCTATCATTGCCTGATGCGCCCCGATGCCGGCAAAGGGGGCGGCGGTCAGACCGCCCGCGCCTATGCAAGGTCGCGCAGTTTCGACCCCGACCTCGACCCCGAAAGCGGCGATGCCGACGCCGAAGGAGATGTCGAGGCCGCCGCCCGCTGGCGCCAGCACCTGACCCGCGCCCTCGATGCGGGGCGGGCGGCAGGGCGCGGGATCGGGCTGATCGGCCACCGCATCGCCGACATTCCCACGCCGCGCACGCCGTGGGAGGTGATCCTGCGCCACTTTCTCACCCGGGCCGCGCTGGCTCAGCCGCAGCCGAGCCATCGCCGCCCCTCGCGCCGCTGGATCGCGGGCGCAGCGCAGGCCCTGGCCGCCGACACCCCGACGCCGGGGTTCGAGCCCGGCCAGCGCCCGCTGACCGACGTGCCGCGCGTCGTGCTGGCGCTCGATGCCTCGGGGTCAATCGACGATACGCGCCTCGCGCTGTTCTGGGGCGAGATCACTGGCGTCGCGCTTCGCTGCCGCGCGGAACTGCACCTGCTGGTGTTTGATGACACCGTCAGGTTGCACATGAAAATAGACCCTTTACAGGCCGAAATGCCACGCCCGGACATGCCACGCGGCGGCGGCACCGCGTTCGCGCCTGTGATTGCAGCCGCACAGGCGCTGCGCCCCTCCGCGCTCGTGGTCCTGACCGACCTCGACGGTGACCCCGGCCCACCGCCCCGCGCGCTGCCCGTCCTCTGGGCCGTGCCGGACGGAACCCCGCCAGCCCCATCTTTCGGCAAGGTCATCACCCTCACCGCCTGACGCGCCGGTCCCGGCTTCATCTTGCCAAAAATATCCCCGCCGGAGGCTTCCGCAGGCTAAGCCAGCGCCGCCGCCAGCCTTGCATGGGCCGACACCTGCCGCGCATCCAGCACGACATCGCGCAGGAAAACATCCTCGGCCTGATTGATCCTGTGCAGCAGGCGCTCGTCCAGCGGCGGCTGAAACAGCGCAGCGGCAATCTGCGCGCGTTCGGACGGATCGAGCGCGACCACCTCCGGCCCGTCTTCGGACTGGACCGAGACATAGGTGAGTGGCGGCAAGCGGCCGAGTTCGGACTGCTCGACCACCAGATGCAACTGCCCCACCCGCATCCCGCGCGTGGCGGCCACCCTTGCGAGCACTGCCCGCCCGCGCACCTCCAGAAGATCGAGCCCGCGCGCGGCCGCATCAGGGTCTATCAAGGCCCGACGCCGCCCTGCCGGCACCCGCAAGAGCCGCATCTCTACCCACCAGATGAGCAGGAACATCAGCAGGGGCGCCTGCGACAGGGCCAGCGCGGTATTGGTCCAGATCAACCCGATGGCCACCACCGGCAAGAGCGGCAGCATATAGCGCAGCACCTGGAATTCGGCCATGATCCGCAGCGCCAGACCCACACTCACCCGTCCGCGCGGGATCAGTGTCACGCGCTTGAAGAACCGGCGTGGGAGTTGCCGGACCTTGAGCGCTTCCGGGTTGCGCACGGTATCGGGTGTCACGATCAGCATCATGGCGACAAACCTAGCACTTGCGCCGCATTTGGCGAGACGGGCCAAGGCCATTGACCCGCGCGAGGCTGGGACGCTACAACCTTGCAACCGGTTGCAAACCGAGGAGGGCCCTGCCATGCGCGAAATCGGGATCGGGATCGTCGGCGGTGGCTATATGGGCAAGGCGCATGCGGTCGCGATGGCTGCGGTCGGGGCGGTGTTCAACACCACCCTGCGCCCCCGGCTCGACATGGTCTGCGCCACAACCCCGGACAAGGCCGAGCACTACCGCCGCGCCTATGGCTTTGCCCGCGCGACGGCCGACTGGCGCGCGTTGGTCGCCGATCCGGGCGTCGAGGCCGTCGTGATCGCCTCGCCGCAGGAAACGCACCGCGCGATTGCCGAAGCCGCATGCGCCCTGGGCAAGCCGGTGTTCTGCGAAAAGCCGCTCGGCGCCTCGCTCGCCGACAGTGCCGCGATGGTCGCCGCGGCAAAGGCCAGCGGTGCGATCAACATGGTCGGTTTCAACTATATCCGCACGCCCGCCTCGCAATACGTCCGCCACCTGGTGCAGAGCGGCGCGCTGGGCCAGATCACCTGGTTTCGCGGCGAACATAGCGAGGATTTCGACGCCGACCCCACCCGCCCCGCCACCTGGCGCAATCAGGGGCAGGCCAATGGCACCATGGGCGACCTCGCCCCGCATATGATCAACGCCGCGCTGGCGCTGATCGGCCCCATCGCGCGGCTCAGCGCCGATATCGCCACCGTTCACGCCACGCGGCCCGGCCCGGATGGACCGGTGACCGTCACCAATGATGACATCGGGCAGTTCATGTGCCGCTTTGCCTCTGGCGCCATCGGGCACCTGTCGTTCAGCCGTGTCGCGCTGGGCCGCAAGATGGGCTATGCCTATGAGATCACAGGGACCAAGGGGGCGATCCGCTTTGATCAAGAGGATCAGAACGCGCTCTGGCTCTACCTCGCCGACGACACCCCCGGCCAGCGCGGCTTTCGCAAGATCCTGACCGGGCCGGAGCATCCCGACTTTCTGCCTTTTTGCCAGGGGCCGGGGCATGGCACCGGCTATCAGGACCAGATCATCATCGAGGCGCGCGATTTCCTGCGCGCGATCGAGACCGGCGCGCCGGTCTGGCCTACCTTTGCCGATGGTCATGCCGTCAACCTTGTGATCGACGCCGCGCATCGCTCGCAGGCGCGCGGGCAGTGGGTCGATCTCTGACGCTTACCCGGTTTCGGTCAGGCGCATGTAGATCGCCGTGACGGCGAGGATGATCCCGCCAAAGATGATCTGCCGCCCGCCCTCGGGCATCTGCAACAGCGTAAGCAGCGTGCCCAGCACCGTCAGGATCAGCGCACCGACGATGGTGCCGGCATAGCTCCCCCGCCCGCCAAAGATCGACGTGCCGCCGATCACCGCCGCCGCGACCGAAGGCAGCAAGAGCGGCTCGACCAGCGAAAGGGAGGTCGTGCGGATGATCCCGGCATAAAGCAGCCCGGTCAGCCCTGCGATCAGCGCGGAGAGCGTGTAGAGCGCAAAGTAAAGCTGCCAGGTCCGCAGCCCCGACAGCCGTGCCGCACCTTCATTCGCGCCCACCGCATAGAGGAGCCGCCCGAATCCGGTGCGCCGCTGGATGAACAGCATCAGCGCGGCAAAGGGCACGAACAGCCACAGCCCGTTGGGCAGCCAGAATGTGCGCCCCGTCCCCAACCATTCGAGAACCGGCGGGATCGCGGACCCCGTCGCGATGGTCGAGCGTTGATAGACCTGCAGACAGCCGATCCCGATCAGCCCCGACCCCAGCGTCATGATCAGCGGATGCACCCGGCAGATGCCCACCCCAAAACCGTTGAGCAGCCCGATCAGCACCGCCGGCACCAGCGCCAGCGCGATCCCCGCCGCATCGCCCAGATGCGGCACCTGCGTCGCCATGACAAAGGCGGTGATGGTGGCGACTGCCGCCGCCGAAAGGTCGATGCCACCGGTATACATGGTAAAGGTCTGGCAGGCGGCCAGCATGGCGAGCGGGATCGCGAACTTGATGGTGTTGCCGATCCAGCGCTGGTTGATGATACCGGGGTTGAGGATCTGCAACAGCACGATCAGCGCCACCAGCAGCACCAAGAGCGCGATGATCGGATAGTCGCGCAGCAGGCGGCCGATCCGGGCGAACGGGGCCTGAACAGTGCCTGTTGTCATGCCCGTTTCCTCCGAATGGCGAGCAGACCGCCGATCATCACGACGACCGCCATGATGGTGCCTTCGATGATCGTGGTCACGTTCGGGTCAACCGACAGCAGCGTCAGGTCGAGCCGCAGCAGCCGCAGGATCAGCACCGCGATGATCGGCCCGAGGATACCGCCCACCCCGCCGGTGAGCGCGACACCGCCCAGCACAACCGCTGCCACGGCGGCCAGCAGATAGGGCCCGGGGATCGGCTCGCCCACGCCGGTCGAGAGCGTCAGCGTCAGCCCGCCCATCGCGGCAAAGAGGCCCGAGACGGCATAGGCCAACACCTTGGTCGGGCCAATGGCGACGCCCGAGCGGAAGGCGGCGGTCTGGTCGCTGCCGATGGCATAAAGCGACAGGCCCGGCCGCGAGCGCTTGAGCGGCAGCCAGACCAGCGCGAGCGCGAAGGCCAGCACCACCGCCGCCTGCGGCAGCCAGCGCAGGCCCGGAATGGGCACGCCCCCGAGGATCACTTCGCGCAGCCAGGGGGTCGCCGTGCCGCCGGGGCCGTTGAGGATCAGCAGCGCCATGCCCTGCCAGACATACATCATCGCCAGCGTCACCACGATGTCGGGCGCGCGCGACAGCACGATGGCGGCACCATTGATCGCGCCGATCACCGCGCCCAGCGCCAGCACCACGATCACCGCCGGCACCGTCCCGGCCACGCCCCAGTCGCGCATCAGCACGGCGGACGTGACCCCCGCCACCGCCATCACCGCGGCGACGGTCAGGTCGATCCCGCCCGCGATCACCACCACCGCCATGGCCGCCGTGGCAAAGGCAAAAGGCAGCGCCGCGCGCGCCAGTGATTCGAGACCCGAGGCGCCAAAGCCCGGCTGGATGATCTTGGTCGCGACCAGCAGCGCGGCAAAGGCAAAGGCCAGCGCCGCGACCCAGCCATTGCGCCGCAACCAGCCGCTCACGTGGCCACCGCCAGGCCATAGGCCGCGCGCAACAGCGCGGCCTCGGTCGCCTCTGCCGCCGGCATTTCGGCCACCACGCGCCCGCCAAAGATCACGATGGCCCGGTCGCAGGCCTGCGGCACCTCGGCCAGTTCGGAGGTATAGTAAAGCA
Source organism: Rhodobacterales bacterium (assembly GCA_009993005.1). Classification (GTDB taxonomy): domain Bacteria; phylum Pseudomonadota; class Alphaproteobacteria; order Rhodobacterales; family Rhodobacteraceae; genus JAACUH01. The sequence goes on along the minus strand of JAACUH010000067.1, from coordinate 24,357 downwards.
CCGCCGCCCCCTGCGCGGCCAGGTCGCGACACAATTCATAGATCTGCCTCTTGGTCCGCACGTCGATCCCCCGCGTGGGGTCGAACAGCAGCAATGTCTGCACCCCATGCGCGATCCAGCGGCCGATGGTGACCTTTTGCTGGTTACCGCCCGACAGGCGCCGCACCTCACCCTGCGCGCGCGTGTCGATCTGGAGCCGGTCGATGGCGGCGCCGATGCGCGTCGCCTCGGCCTGCATCGCAATCGGCCCCCAGCGGCGCGGCGCGGCAAAGCCCGGAAGCGCGATATTCTCGCGCACCGAGCGCCCCATCGCCAGCGCATCGGCACGGTTGCCGGGCACAAAGGTCAGCCCTGCGGCAATCGCATCGGCGGGGTGGCGAAAGGCGACTGGCGTGCCATCGACACTGATCCGGCCCGATCCGGCCCGCCGAAAGCCCGCGAGCACCTCGAACAGCTCGTCTTGCCCCTGCCCTTCGAGCGCGACAACCCCCAGCACCTCGCCCGCATGCAGGTCAAAGGACACTTCGGCGAGCTTGCTGCCCAACGACAGGCCCGCGACCGACAGGCGCGCGGTGCCTTTGGCGGCGCTGCGGCCGGTCGCGGCGACTGCGGGCGTCATCCGCTGGCCCAGCATCAGCTCCACCACCTCCTCCTCGACCCCCGGCACGATCGGCAGGTCGCCAACCGTCACCCCGTCGCGCAGCACGGTGGCGCGGTCACAGATGCGCGCGATCTCGGGAAAGCGATGCGAGATATAGATCACCGCGCGCCCCGCATCGGCCTGGCCGCGCATCACCCGCAGCACATTGTCCACCAGATCGGTCGGCAGCGCGGCGGTCATCTCGTCGAGCATCAGGACGTCAGGCTCCATCGCCAGCGCGCGGGCGAGGTCGAGGATGCGCAGCGTGGCGAGCGGCAAATGCCCGATGGCATCGTCCATCCGCAGCCCGGTCACGCCCAGCGCATCGACCCAGTGGCGGAACGGCGCGACCGGTGTCGCGCCCAGCCGCAGGTTCTGGCCGACATCGAGGTCGGGGATCAGCGCGGGCTCTTGATAGACCGGCACCAGCCCGGCGCGCCGCGCGGCAGCGGGCGAGGCAAAGCGCACCGGCCGATCCTTGATCGTGATGGTCCCGGCGTCATGGCGCAGCGCGCCGGTCAGGATCTTGACCAGCGTCGATTTGCCCGCGCCATTGGCCCCCATCAGCGCCACGATCTCGCCCGCGCCCACGCGCAGCGACGCACCGCGCAGCGCCTGCACGGCGCCGAAACTCTTTGTGACGCCCTGCGCGTCGAGGATCGCGCGGGGTGTTTTGGGCGGATTGGGCTGCATCAGGCTCTTGTCACGGCTGCGGGTCGGGGGGCGCCACCCCCGACCGTGCGGGCCGGGGGTGGCATCATCGGTCGTTTACTCGCCCGGACCCTTGCAGGCGATGATCTCGTCCAGCGAATAGGTCGTCCAGTCGGCAATCGCGACCGACACCGGCCATTCGGGGTCGAGGTTCGGGTTCTGCGCAGCGGCGATCACGGCGCGGCCTTCTTCGGTCACGTTTTCCCACAGCGCCGGCGTGACATAGAGCGTTTGACCCTCGGGCACCTGCCCTTCGAGAATCCGCAGCGCCAGCGTCATGCCGGCCCCACCGATCGAGCCGGGGTTCGACACCGCCGCGCCCACAAACCCCTCGACCGAGGCCAGTTGCCCGACAAAGCCCGCATTGTCGGCGCCCACGATCGGCACCAGCGGCACGTCGCTTTCGATGAACGCATCGACGATCACATTGTCGATGCCCGAGGTCCAGACGCCGGCCACCGGAATGCCAGAGGCGAGGATGTCGAGCATCTGCTGTTTGCCCTGATCCTGCTGCCAGCCGGTGAACACCTCTTGTGCCACGCGGATCCCCGGGTTTTCGGCCAGCGCGCGCTGGAAACCGGTATCGCGGTCATTGTCGGCGCCCGCGCCGGCAGCGCCGCGCATATAGACCACCGGCCCCTCGCCGCCCATCTGCTGGAACAGCCAGCTCGCGCCCAGATAGGCGTATTCTTCCTGGTCGTTCGAGATGTTGTAGGCGCTCGCCTCGCTCACCGCCTGGTCAACCGCGACCACGACGATGCCCGCCGCCGTCGCCTCGGCAATCGCCGAATTGATCGCATCGGCCGAGGACGGGTTGACCACGATGGCATCCACACCCGCCTGGATGAGGTTGCGGATATCCTCGAGTTGCCCGGCCGCGTCGGTGTTGCGATGCGCGATGTTCAGGCTGTCCACCAGCCCCGAGGACAGCGCCTGCGCCTTCATCGCGCAGACCATTTCCTCGCGCCAGCCATTGCCCTGCACGGTGTTCGAAATGCCGATGGTATAGCCCTCGGCCATCGCGGCCCCGGCCAGACCCGCCAGCAACGCAGCCCCGGCCACGCCCTGCATGAATGTCCTCATCGTTCTCGCTCCCATTTTATCTCTCCTCCTCCAAATGCGCCGCTACTTGACGTAAGGGCGCAGCACATCGCGGGCGAGCAGAAAGCCGCGTTTGACCTTCTCGTCGCTGCCCTCGAAATCCCTGTCCTCGTGTTCGATCACCACGGCCCCGTGATGGCCTGCACGCCAGAGCCCGGCTAAAAAGCCCGGCCAATCGACCTCGCCCGGCGCCGGCGGGCCACCACGCCACCTCCAGCACCTCAAACCCCGCGCAGGCCGCGCAATCAGCAACGCCCGTCAGCGGGACATCGCCAAAGGCTGCGGTCAGAATACCCAGCTTCATCCTTGCCCCCGCTCTTGCGACGTAACGTCACACAAGACCAAGGGAGTCGTCCAGAAGAATGCGCCGCGACCGGAAAATCCGCCTCAGGCGGCGCCCAGCAGGTCCAGGATCGCCTCGGCGGTCGGCACGTCTGTGACCAGCGCGTTGATCAGCCCCGCGCGCGCGGCCCCGATGATCGGGGCGGCCTTGCTCTGTCCGGCGGCGAGGCCGATACAGAGACGCGCACGGCGCAACTGGTCAGGTGCGACAGCGATCATACGCCCCTCACCCTCCCACCCGATGATCTCGCCACTGGCCTCGTAGTAATGGCGGATCACGTCCCCCGCGGCGCTGACAAGGCCATGCTCGCTCGCCGTGGCGACACTCGCCTCGGGCGGGGTCAGCGCGGGCGGCAGGCCGACGCCCATCACGGCCACGTCGATCCTGTCCCACAGCGCAACACTGTCCGCGATTGCCGGATCGGCGAGGAACAGCGCGCGGGTTTCGGCCGACGGCAGGTAGGGCGCGTGGATGAAATGCGGCTGCCCGCCCATCTGGTCGGCGGCCATGCGCACGAATTCGTTGATCTGGAAATGCGGCGCCTGCTGTTGCAGGCCGCCCGTCGCCGGCACCACATGCACGCCCGCGATCTGCGGCAACCCGGCCTCGATCACCGCCCTGATCGCCCGGCCCCAGCCGATCGCGACAACCGCCCCGGCCCCCAGCCCCTGCGCGACCAGCATCGCCCCCAGCGGCACCGCCAGCCCTCCGGGCTGGGCTGTCGCGTTCATGTCGGTCACGCTCACCTGTGCGAGGCCCAGCGCGGCGGCGAGCCTGTCCGCCAGCGCCTCGGGCACGGCAAGGTCACGCACCTCGATCCGCACGATCCCTTCGGCACGCGCCCGCGCCAGAAGCCGCGAGATCGTCGCGGTTGACACGCCAAGCTGCTTGGCAATCTTCACCTGGCTGAGGTCAGAGATATAGTGCAGCCGCGCCACGGTGTGCAGCAAAGCCCGGGTTGCGCCGGTTTCAGACAGAGGGGCTGTGGACAGCTTGCAATTCCTTTCTGCAACGTGTTACAGCAATCGCGCTGATGGAGTTATCGCGCAATCGCGATAGTCTGGCAATCGGCAAGGCGCAGACGCCGCAGGGCGGCCAGCAAAGGACAGACCATGTCACGCATGACCACCGCAGAACGGCGCGGTTACCAGCAGATCTGCGGCACGAACGGCGCGATGATGGTCATCGCCTGCGACCAGCGCGGCGGGATGCGCCAGGTGCTGGCCGGCACGCCCGAGGAGCAGAAGGCCATATCAGACACTACACTCGGCCTGACCAAGATGGATATCGCGCGCTATCTCGCCAGCTACGCCGGTTGCGTTCTGGTCGATCCGCTCTGCGCGGTGCCCGCGATCGTGGATGACGGCGTGCTTGACCGCGCCACCGCCCTGCTGATCGGGATCGACGCCTCGGGTTTCGACACCACGCCCGAGGGCTACCGCATCTCGAACATGGTGCCCGGGATCACCGCGCGGCGTGTGCGCGAACTGGGCGGAACCGGCGCCAAGGTCATGGTCTATCTGCGCGCCGACACGCCCGGGGCCGATGCGGCCAATATCGAGACGCTGCGCCGCGTGATTGCGGACTATGCCGCCGAGGACCTGCTGCTGGTGGTCGAATTCCTCACCTACGCCCTGCCTGGCGAAGCGCCCGAGGATTACGCCGCCCGCATCCCCGCGCTGATCGAGGGCGGGTCGCGCATCTGCCTCGACCTCGGCGCCAAGGTGCTCAAGATCCCCTATCCCGGCACCCCCGCCGCCTGCGCCGCAATCACGGCGATGGCGGGCGATGTGCCCTGGGCGGTCCTGTCGGCCGGGGTCGATCACGCGACATTTCTGGGTCAGGTCGAGATCGCGATGGAGAACGGCGCCAGCGGCGTGATTGCCGGGCGTTCGCTGTGGAAAGATTGCATCTCGCTCGACCGCGCCGTGACACAGCAGCGCCTGACCGACATCGCCGTCCCTCGCCTGCGCGAGATCCAGGCGGTGATCGCGCGCCATTTCCCTGGCTGAGATGACCCGCCCCGCCATCGGCCCCGCTATCGGCCCCGCCATCGGCCCCGCTATCGGCCCCGCCATCGGCCCCGCCATCGGCATAGACATCGGCGGCACGCATATGCGCGCGGCCCTCGTGGCGGACGACGGCCAGATCCTCGCCCGCGCCCATGCGCCGAGCGACCCCGACCCGCAGGTGGTGCTGGGGCGCTGCCTTGACCTGATCGAACGGGTGCGCAGGCCTCAGGTTGCCGCCATCGGTATCGGCATCCCCGGCCAGGTCGATGCGGCGGCGCGCAGGGTGCTGTCGGGCGGCTATGTGGACCTCAGCGCGCTGCCTTTTGCGGCGCTGGTCGAGGCGGGCGCAGGCCTGCCTGTCGCCGTCGAGAATGACGCGACCATGGCTCTGCTGGCCGAAGCTGCCTTTGGCGCCGCAAAGGGCATGGCGAACGCGGTGTTGTTGACCATCGGCACGGGCATCGGTGGTGCTGTGATCACAGGCGGTGAGGTGCTGCGCGGGCGCGGCCTTGCAGGCCAGTTGGGCCATATCAGGGTCGATATTGATGGTCGCCCCTGTGTCTGCGGCCGCACTGGCTGTGTCGAGACCCTGAGCTCCGGCACCGCCTTTGCCACCCATCTCGCCGCGGCCGGCCTGCCGGCCGATACCCGCGCCGAGGCGCTGCTCGCGCGTCAAGACCCGGCCGCCGGCGCTGTCCTCGACGCCTGGGCCCGGCCCTTGCGGGCGGCCATCGATTCGCTGATTTCGATCTGCAATCCCGACATTGTGGTGATCGGCGGCGGCGCGGGCGCGACCATGGTTGCCGCGCTCGGCCGTGTGCCCGCAGAGCATTCCTGGTTCGACGCCCCCCTCGCAGCCGCGCGTCTCGGCGACGACGCGGGCGTCATCGGCGCGGCACTGGCCGGCCTGCGCGCGCTGCCCGCGCCCCTGCGCAAGCGGCTGATCATGGTAAACGGCGTTCCCGCCAGCGGCAAAAGTGCTGTGGCACGCGCGCTGGCCGAGGCGACCGGCTGGCCGCGCCTGACCCTCGACACCGTCAAGGGCCCGTTCCTCACCACGCTCGCCCCGGTGGACCGGCCGATGAACCGCAGGCTGGGCCGCGCGGCCTATGATGCGATCTTTGACCTGATCGCCGACGCGTCCGGCGGCACCTTCATCATGGATGCCTGGTTCGGTTTCCAGCCGGCCGAGGTGCTGGACGCCGGCCTCGCGCGGGCCGGCATCACCGAGATCGCCGAGATCTGGTGCCATGCCCCGCCAGAAGAGATCGGCGCGCGCTATGCCGCCCGCGTGGCCACCCGCGACCCCGGCCACCCGGGGATGGACTATGTGCCAGAACTCATCGCGCTCGCCACCCGGGCGCGGCCGATGGCGCGGGGCCCGGTGCGGGAGGTCGGGACGACGATGCCCATGGATGTCGCGGCGCTCCTGTCATGGCTTGGTGCGGCTGGCCCCGACAGCGTTTGAGTATTTGGGCACAGAGAAGCCGGGAGCGCCGGCGCCTGGATTTCTCTGTGCCCAAATACTCATCCGCGCCGCTGCCAGCCCGCACCACGCCGGTGTGTCAGACCCCGAGCCAGGCAGTCAGCCCCCCGTCGATCCGGAAATCTGCGCCAGTGACGAAAGCGGCGGCGTCGGAACAGAGATAGGCGACCATCTCGGCCACTTCCTCGACCGTTCCGACGCGGCCGACGGGGTGGGCCGCACCGAAGGTGGCAATCATGTCCTCCATCGTCTCGCCCGGTTTGGCGAGTTGCGCCGCGCCATATTCCAGCAGCGGCGTGCGCACCGAGCCGGGGCTGATCGAGTTCACCCGGATCCCATGTTTCGCACAATCGACAGCCATGGCGCGGGTCATCGCATGGACGGCGCCCTTGGTGGTCGCATAGCCCAGAACACCAAACTGGTTCGCATGCCCCTGGACGGAACTGATGTGGATGATCGCGCCGCGCCGCCCTTTCATATGCGGCCAGCAGAAATGGCTGGTGAGAAAGGCGCCGCGCAGGTTGACGCCCATCACGCGGTCCCAGTCGGCGATCGTTGTCGTTTCGAGGTCGCCATAGGTCTGGATGCCGGCGGCGTTCACGAGGATGTCGATGCCCGTCTCATCCACCATCACGTCATCGACCCAGCCTGCAACCTGATCGTCCTGGGCGATATCGCAGAGATGCACGGCAACGGGCAGACCGCGTGCGGCCTCTGCCGCCGCCGCATTGCTCGCCGCATCGACACCGCACAGATGCACACGCGCCCCGCCGCGCGCCAGCCGCAGCGCAGCCGCCAGACCCATGCCGCTGGTGCCTGTCACAAGCGCCACGCGCCCGGCGAAATCCTGCGCCACGCCGGTCATGCCACGGCCGCGTGGTCGAGCGCCGCGAGGATGCCGCGCAGCTCGGCCAGACCCTTGAGCCGGCCGATGGCGGAATAGCCGGGCTGGGTCTGCTTCTCCTGATCGTCCAGCAGCAGGTGCCCGTGGTCGGGGCGGAAGGGGATCACATGGTCCGCCCGCCCGGCGCTGGCGCGGCGTGCCTCTTCTGCGCGCAAGAGGCGCAGCATCGTGACCATGTCGGTGTCGCCATCGAGATGCCCGACTTCGGTGAATGACCCGTCATCCTCGGTCGCCACGTTGCGCAGATGGACGAAATGCACCCGCTCGGCCCAGGCGGCCAGCAGCGCGGGCAGGTCATTGTCGCGCCGCGCGCCCAGCGAGCCGGTGCAGAAGGTGATGCCATTCTCGACCTCGGGCACCGCATCGAACAGCGCCTGATAATCCGCCCCGGTCGAGACGACGCGCGGCAGGCCAAAGAGCGGGAAGGGCGGGTCATCGGGGTGGATGCACATGCGCAGCCCATGGGCGCGCGCCACCGGGATGATCGCCTTGTGAAACGCCGTGAGGTTGGCGCGCAACTGGTCCGGCCCGGTGTCGCCATAGCGCGCGATGAGGTCCGCGATCCCCGCGCGGTCATGCCAGGCCTCGGCGCCGGGCAGACCCGCGATGATCGTGCGCTCGAGCCGGTCGATCGCGGCGGCGTCGAGCGTCGCCCGATGCGCCTGCGCCTGCGCGACCAGCGCGGGCGGATAGTCATCCGCGGCGGAGGGGCGGGCGAGAACGAACACGTCATAGGCGACGAAGGCCACCATGTCGAAGCGCAGCGCGCGCCCGCCGGAGGGCATCGGGTAGCGCAGGTCGGTGCGGGTCCAGTCCACCACCGGCATGAAGTTGTAGCAGATCGTGCCGACCCCGGCCGCCGCGAGCCTGCGCATCGTCTCGGCAAAGGCGGCGATGGCGGGGGCGGCGTCCGGCCCGCCAAGCTTGATCGCGTTGGGCACGGGGATGCTTTCCACGACAGACCAGCGCAGGCCCGCGGCCTCGATCATCTGCTTGCGCGCGGCGATGTCCGCCTCGGGCCAGACCTCGCCCCGGTAATGCTGATGCAGCGCGGTCACGATGCCGGTGGCGCCCGCCTGGCGGACATGGGACAGCGTCACCGGGTCCTCGGGGCCGAACCATCGCCATGTCTGTTCCATCCTGGGCCTCGTTCTTCTGGATCGGACTGCGCGAATCAAAGATTGGACCAGATTGCGCCTGCGGAGCGAGAAAATACCGAGTTCTCGGCTGTGTAAATCGTGAAATTGGGGATTGAACCGAATCTCATGCCGCCCTAACCATATTCTGGTCCAACGAATGGGGATGCGATGCTGGCTGCCCGACCTTTGCCGCCCGACCCCGACATCGCCCGCTCCGGCGCAGTTCACACGCTTGTGGCCGAGCTGCGCGCGATGATCGCGGCCGAGGGTCTGGTGACGGGCGACAGCCTGCCGACCGAACGGGAATTGTCGGAAAGGTTCGGCATGGCGCGCAACACGGTGCGCGAGGCGATCGGCGTGCTGCGCGCCTATGGCGTGATCGAGGTGCGGCCAAAGGTCGGCGCGGTGCTCATCAACCGGCACCTGTCGGCGGCGCTCGATGTGTTCTCGTTCCAGCTCTCGATTTCGCCCGAGACATTCGCCGACATCCAGGGTTTTCGCCAACTGGTCGAGGTCAATCTCTTTGATGCGCTCGCGCCGCACCTGACCATGGCCGACCTCGCCCGGCTCGAGGCGCAAAATGCCGCGATGCTGGCCGCGCCCGATGTCGCCGCCTGCGCCGCCGCCGATTATGCCTTTCACCACGCGCTGGTCGCCATCGCGGGCAATGCAACGCTGCGCGACGTCTATCGGATCATGGAGCCGGTGATCCTGCGGCTGATGGAGACAGGCAAGGAAACGCGCGGCCGCGACATGGCGCACGCCAGCCATGCCGCCATCATCCGCGCGCTGCGCGAGGGCGACAGGCTCGCCTATCAGTATTTCATGGCAGACCATCTGCATCAGGGGCTTGGCTTTTTCACGGCCACCACCCCGGAGGCAGCGCCATGAGCCAGCACCGCTGCAAGGGCGCTGGCCGGGGCCGCGAAGAATCTGCGGTAGAAATCTCTTGCAGAAACGAATTGCACTTGACGGGTCTGTCAAAGGGCAATGTTATCGCCACACCGTTCATTCGGAACCGGGGACTGGCCCTCAGAGGGCAGAACCCGGCCATCTCATGGGAGGAGATCATATGAAACGCCGTTCAATCCTCGGGGCAGCCGCACTTGCCGCCCTGACCACCGCCTTCAGCCCGGTCACGGCTGTGGCAGAGAGCCATTCGTTCACCATCGCGCTGGTGCCCGGCCTGACCACCGACGCCTTCTACATCACCATGCAGAAAGGCGCGCAGGCCGCGGCCGATGCACTGGGGGTCGAGCTTGTGTTTCAGGGCGCGCCCGACTTCAACCCGGTGACGCAGGTGCCGGTGCTCGACGCCGTCATCGCGCGGGGGCCCGACGCGATCCTGATCGCGCCGACCGACACCGTCCAGCTGATCGAACCGCTGCGCAAGGCATATGAAGCGGGCATTCCGGTCATCACGGTGGACACGTTCATCGGCAGCGGCGTCTATCAGACCGGCGCGGGTGATGCCGATTTCCCGCTGGCCTATATCGCGTCCGACAACGTGCTCGGCGGTCGCATTGCCGCGCGCGCGCTGGCCAATGCCATCGGCGGTGAAGGCAAGGTCTATGTGTCGAACGTGAACCCCGGCATCTCGACCACCGACCAGCGCGAAGCGGGATTCAAGGCCGAAATGGCCGAGAACTTCCCCGGTGTCGAAGTGCTGGAAACGCAGTTCAACGAAAACGACGCGAACAATGCCGCGAGCCAGTTGCAGGCCGTCTTTGCCCGCAACCCGGACCTCAAGGGCGTGTTCGGCGCCAACCTGTTCTCGGCTCTGGGCGCCGCCAATGGCGTGCAGCAGGCGGGGCAGTCGGGCGTGATCAAGGTTGTGGCCTTCGATGCACCGACCAGCATCGTGGACAACATCAACTCGGGCCTCGTTGACGTGGCCATCGCACAGCACCCGGCCGAAATCGGCTATTACGGTGTGGTGTCGGCCTATGCCCACCTGACCGGCAACTCGATCCCGGTCTCGATCGGCACCGGCTTTACCATCATCGACGCGTCCAACGTAAGCGACCCGGACGTGGCCAAATACATCTACTCCGACTGATTTCTCCCTAGACCGTCGGAGTATCTGCGGCCGGGCCCCTGCGGTCCGGCCGCACCTTGCCGCACAGGATGATCCATGACCCATGCCCCCGAGACCCATGTCGCGCCGCAGGCCGACCACGCCGATGTGCAGCTGACGCTGCTCCAGCGCATTGCCAACCTGCGCGCCTGGCTGTTCCTTGCCGCCCTCATCATCGGGTTCGAGGTCTGGGCCCGGGCCGATTTCGGCGGCTCGTTCATCCTCAACCCGTTCAACCTGCAATCCATCGCGATCTTTGCCGTGGTCCCGCTCTTGCTGGCGACCGGGCAGACCTTTGTCATCATCTCGGGCGGGATCGACCTGTCGCTGGGTTTCATCATGGGGCTGGCGGCCGTCGTCGCGGCGCATGTGATCAACTGGGCCGGCGGCGTCATGTCGCTGCCGATGGCGGTGCTCACCGGGATGCTGGTCGCCGTGGGCGTCGCGGCCATCCCCGGTCTGGTCAACGGCCTTCTGGTGTCGCGGCTGCGCATCCCGCCCTTCATCGGCACGCTGGGCATGTTCGGCGTGGCGCGCGGCGTGGCCTTCCTGCTTGCCAACGGCACCACCGTGCCGGTGCGCAACAGTTTCCTGTCCACCATCGGCAACGGCAAGATCCTGAACATCCCCTATATCGTCATCATCGCCGCGGTGTTCGTGCTGATCATGCACTACCTGCTCAGCCAGACCCGCTTTGGCCAGCACAACTATGCCATCGGCGCCAATGAACAGGCCGCGCGCCGCGCCGGCATCGACGTGAAGAACCACCTGATGAAGCTCTACATCCTTTCGGCCATCTGCGCCGGGCTTGCGGGTTTCCTCTATGCCGCGCGGTTCAGCGCCGGGGCCGCGCAGGCGGGCGAGCCGCTGCTGCTCGATTCTGTCGCGGCCGTGGTGATCGGCGGGGCGAGCCTTTTCGGCGGCTCGGGGACCATCCTGGGCACGCTTGCGGGCGCCTTCGTGATCGCGGTCATCCAGTACGGGCTGGTGTTCATGAACGTCAAACCCTTCTGGCAGTTCATTTCCGTGGGCGTCGTCATCATCATCTCGGTGCTGATCGACCAGGCCCAGCGCAACTATGGCGGAGGCCGGCAAAGTGAGTGAACCTCTCCTCGAAATCCGCAACCTGTCCAAGAACTTCGGCGCCGTGCAGGCCCTCCAGGACATGTCGATGACCATCGCCCCCGGCGAGGTCGTGGCGCTGGCCGGCGACAATGGCGCGGGCAAGACCACGCTGATCAAGGCGATCTCGGGCGTGTACAAACCCTCTGGCGGCGACATCCTGCTGCGCGGCGAAAAGGTCGAATTCGCGAGCCCGCAAGAGGCCCGCGAAAAGGGGATAGAGACGATCTACCAGGACCTCGCGCTGGCCGACAACCTGTCGATCGGGGCAAATATCTTTCTGGGCCGCGAACCGATGCGCCGCGCCTTCGGCTTTCTGCCGGTGATCGACCGCGCCAGGATGGCCGAAGCCGCCAAGACCACGATGGCGCTGCTCGACTTCCATGTGAACCGGATGGAAGCGCCGGTGTCGAACTTTTCCGGCGGCCAGCGGCAGGCGGTGGCGATCGGCCGCGCCGTCTACTGGAACGCGCAGATCCTCATCATGGACGAACCCACCGCGGCGCTGGGCGTGCCCGAACAGCGCAAGGTGATCTCGCTCATCCACCAGCTCAAGGCGCAGGGGCGCGGCGTGATCTTCATCAGCCATAACCTGCAGGACATCTTTGCCGTGTCCGACCGCATTGTGGTGCTGCGCCGCGGTGTGCGCGCCGGCGAACGGCGGATCAGCGAGACGACCCATGACGAGGTGGTCAAGCTGATGGTCGGCGGCTAGCCCATGTCCCGCCCGATCATCGCAGCGCTGGGTGAGCTGCTGGTAGAGTTCGTCTGCACCGACACCGATACGCAACATGCGCGGCCCGCCCCCTACATCGGCCCCTTTCCCAGCGGCGCGCCCGGCATCTTCATCGACCAGGCCGCTCAGATCATCGGGCAGGCGGTCTTTGCCGGGGCCGTCGGTGACGATCCCTTCGGCCGCGTGATCCTCGACCGGCTGCGCGCGCATGGCGTCGATGACCGGCTGATCGCGGTGACAGACAGGCCGACAGGCACCGCCCATGTCGCCTATGCCTCCGACGGCAGCCGCGCTTTCGTGTTCAACATCGGCCACAGCGCCGCCGCGATGCTGCCCGACGCCGCGACCATCGTCGCCGGTTTCGCCGCCGCCGGCGTCACCCATCTGCATATCTCCGGCTCGACCCTGGGCGACCCCGCCCTGCGCGCCACCGCCCGCACGGTTTGCGACTCACTTGTGCCGCAGGGCGTCATTCTGTCCATCGACCCGAACATCAGGCCCGAACTCCTGCGCGACGCAGGCTACATCGAGACCCTGCGCGCGCTCATCGCCCTGTCGCACCACGTCCTGCCCTCCGATGCAGACGCCGCAGCACTCTGGCCCGGCGCCGATTTCGCCGCCCTCGCCGCCGCCCTTCCCCACGCGCACAGCGTCGTGCTCAAGCGTGGCGACGCGGGCTGCATCGGCACTGACCGCCGCGCGGTCATTTCCCTGCCGGCCGATCCCGCCACCGTGATCGACCCCACCGGCGCGGGCGACTGCTTTTGCGCCACCTACATCGCCCTCACCGCCCTCGGCACGCCCTTTGCACGCGCTCTGTCCGAGGCCAATGCCGCCGGCGCCCGCGCCGTGACCGTGCGCGGCCCGATGGAGGGCAACAGCCCTCCGACCCCGCCGCCGGGCTGACCCCCCCGCTTCATCTTGCCCCAAATATCCCGGGGGGCGCGCGGCACGCGCGCGGGGGCAGCGCCCCCTCCCCCCTCACCGAAAGGACCGGCGCCATGCCCCCCAAACAGGACCGCCTCTTGCGTATCGGCGTGCTCGGCTGCGGCCCCATCGCCCAGGCCGCCCATTTCGAAAGCTGCACCAAGGCGCGCAATGCGACGCTCTACGCGATCTGCGACGTGGCCGACGACCTGCGCGACCGGATGGCCGCCACCCACGCCCCGGCGCGCAGCTATGCGGACTATGCCGCGATGCTCGCCGATCCCGACCTCGAGGCGGTGATCATCGCCACCTCGGACGCCTTCCATGTCCCCGCCGCGCGCATGGCGCTGGCGGCGGGCAAGCATGTGCTCTGCGAGAAACCCCTCGCCACCAGCGTGGAAGAGGCCGAAAGCCTGCGCGGCGTCGCGGGCAGGCTGGTGCTCCAGGTCGGTCACATGAAGCGTTACGACGCCGGGCTTCAGGCCGCCAAGGCCTTTGCAGAGACTGAAATGGACGCAATGGTCGCGCTCAAGGCCTGGTATTGCGACAGCACCCACCGCTACCCGATGACCGACGCGGTGCAGCCGCTGATGGTCACCTCGTCCCAGGCCCGCAAACCCGCAGAAAACCCCAAGGCCGACCTCGACCGGTATTACATGCTCGCCCATGGCAGCCACCTTGTCGATACCGCGCGCTTTTTCGGAGGCGAGATCGAAGCGGTCTCCGCGCGTCTCCTGAACCGCGCGGGCATCCGCACCTGGTTTGTCGATGTGACCTTTGCCAATGGCGTGCTCGGCCACCTCGACCTCACCGTCGCGGTGCGGATGGACTGGCACGAGGGCTTTCAGATTTACGGTGAAAACGGCTCTATACTGGCCAAAACCTACAATCCCTGGTATTACAAGACCTCCGAAGTGGACATCTTTCACGAAAGCGACGGCACCACGCGCCGTGTGCTGGGCGCAGACGGGCATTTCTACCGCCGCCAGGTGGAAGGCTTTGCCGACACCGTGCTCACCGGTCAGCGCACCGGCGGCGCCGATCTGGAGGATGGCATCGCCTCGGTCCGCGCGATGGTCGCCATCGCGCAATCGGCGCGCAACAGAGGCGAGACGGTGCGGCTTGCCGATGTCACGGGGCCGCTCTGATGCGGCTGGGTATCTTTGCCAAGACCTTTGCGGGCAGCGACCCGTTGACCGTGATGCAGGCCGCGCGCGCTGCGGGCTACGACGCCGTGCAATACAACATGGCCTGCTCTGGACTGCCTGCCATGCCCGATGTGATCACAACCGCGCAGGCGCAGGCCGTGACCGAGGCCACGCGGGCGACCGGCCTGCATGTCGCGGCCGTCTCGGGCACCTACAACATGATCCACCCCGACAGGAGGGTGCGCGAAACGGGTCTGCGCAGGCTCGGCGTGCTGATCGACGCCTGCGCGGGCCTTGGCACCGGGATGGTCACGCTGTGCACCGGCACCCGCGATCCCGACGATCAATGGCGCGCCCACCCCGACAACCAGAGCCCTGCCGCCTGGGACGATCTGCTGCGCGAGATGGCCAAGGCCTGCACCCTGGCCGAGGCGCGTGGCGTCCGGCTCGGCATCGAGCCGGAACTCGCCAATGTCGTGGACAGTGCCGCCCGCGCCCGGGCCCTGTTAGACACGCTCCAGAGCCCTGTGCTGGCCATCGTGCTCGACCCCGCCAACCTGTTCGAGACCGCGCCCGACCATGGCGAGATCATTGCCCGCGCGGTTGACCTGCTCGCAGGCCACATCGTCATGGCCCATGCCAAGGACCGCGCGCCCGATGGCAGTTTTGTCGCCGCCGGGCAGGGCGTGGTCGATTTCGCCGCCTTCATCGCCCGCCTGCGCGCGGCGGGGTTCGATGGCGACCTGGTCACACATGGGCTGAGCGCCGCAGAGGCCCCCGGCGTGGCACGCGTCCTCGCCGAGGCGCTGGCATGACCGGCTGGCTCCTGCGCGACGGTCTGCGCCTCGCCCTGCATGACGCGGGGGGCGGCGGGATGCCGGTTGTCCTGCAACACGGGCTCTGCGGTGACGCCCGCCAGACGGCCGAAGCGATGCCGCAAGACCCCCGCTTTCGGCGCATCACGCTCGACTGTCGCGGGCATGGTGGGTCGGAGTGCGGCGGCGACCTTTCGATCACGACATTTGCCGAGGACGTCGCCGCGATGATCGAGACGCTGCCGGGCCCGGTCGTGCTGGGCGGCATCTCCATGGGGGGGGCGATCGCGTTGCGGCTCGCCGTGACGCGGCCGGATCTGGTGCGCGCACTGGTCCTGATCCGCCCCGCCTGGGTGACCGACGCTGCCCCCGACAACATGGCGCCAAATGCGCTGGTCGGCCGGATGATTGCCGCCGGTCAGGGCGCATCTGCCTTTGCAGAGACTGATATGGCTCAACACCTCGCCCGCACCGCACCCGACAACCTCGGCTCGCTGACGGGCTTTTTTGCGCGCGAGCCGTTGGCGCAAACCGCCGCGCTGTTGCAGGCGATTTCAGCCGATGGCCCTGGCGTGACGCCCGCGCAGGTTGCCGCCATCACCGTGCCGACGCTCGTCTGCGCCACCGGGCGCGACCATGTCCACCCGGCAGCCCATGCCGGGCGGCTGGCCGCGCTGATCGGCGCGCGTCTGGTCGAACTGCCGCCAAAATCCAGTGACAAACAAGGCCATTTTGCCGCTCTCCATGCTGCAATGACCGCTTTCCTCGAGGAGCTTTGACCATGCCCAGACCCGCCGCCGGCTGGATGACCCGCCTGCCGACCGATCACCTGATCGCCGAATTCTCGATGTGGTCGGCCGACCTCTTGCGCCTGGCCGATGACCTCGACCGCATCACGCCCCATGCCGACATCCTGCATGTCGATGTGGCCGACGGGCATTTCGCCCCCGCGCTCCTGTTCTTTCCCGATCAGGTCGCCCGCTTGCGCGAGGCGACCACGATCCCGATCCATGTGCACCTGATGGTCGATGACGCCGTGCTGCTCGCGCAGATCGACCAGTTTGTCGAGGCGGGCGCCGACCTCATCAGCCTGCATGTCGAGAACGCCGCCCTGGCCGAGGCGGCCTTTGACCGGCTGGCGCAGCTTGGTGTCGCCGCCGGCATGGTGCTGCGGCTGGAAACGCCGGTCGAACAGGCCGCGCGCTGGCTCGGGCGGCTCGACATGCTCACGCTTTTGGGCACCGCCATCGGGGTCAAGGGGCAGGGGCTGAGCCCGCTCGCCTGCGACCGGCTGCGCACTGCCGGTGCGTTGATCGCCGCCACCGGCCGGCGGATCGTGCTCGCGGCCGACGGCGGCATCCGCGACACCACCGTGCCGCAATTGCGCGCCGCCGGGGCCGAGACGGTCGTGCTCGGCTCGCTCGCCTTTGGTGCGCCGGACCTGGCCGCACGGATGGGCTGGCTGCGCGCGCTCTGAACGGTGATTGACGCTGCCCGCCCCGGGTCTATCCTGCGCCTCACAACCGCAGGAGAGCATCATGACCGACCAGACCCCCATCGCCGCCGCCGACCCCATCGACCCCGTCCTGCTCGACCGGATGGCCGAGGTTGCGGTCAAGGTCGGGCTGAACCTGCAACCGGGGCAGGACCTGCTGCTCACGGCGCCCACCGCGGCGCTGCCCTTTGTGCGGCGCATCGCGGTGCATGCCTACAAGGCCGGCGCCGCCACGATCACGCCGCTGTTCAACGATGACGAGATCACGCTCGCCCGCTACGGCCATGCGCATGACCTGAGCTTTGACCGCGCGCCGGGCTGGCTTTACGACGGGATGGGCGCCGCATTTTCCGCCAATTGCGCGCGCATGGCCGTTGTCGGCGACAACCCGATGCTGCTGTCGGGCCAGGACCCCGACAAGGTCGCCCGCGCGGCCAGGGCCAATGCGGTGGCCTATCGCCCGGCGCTGACCTACATCAGCAATTTCGACATCAACTGGTCGCTCTGTTCTTATCCGCACCCCGCCTGGGCGAAACAGGTCTTTCCCGACCTGAGCGAACGCGAGGCCATCGCCGCCCTCGCCCGCGCGATCTTTGCCGCCTCGCGCGTCGATCAGCCCGACCCCGTCGCCAACTGGGCCGCGCATAACGCGCATCTGCATGACCGCGCCGCCTGGCTCAACGGCCACCGCTTCCATGCGCTGCATTTTACCGGTCCGGGCACCGACCTGACCGTGGGCCTGGCCGATGGTCACGCCTGGATGGGCGGGTCCTCGCCTGCCTCAAACGGTATCGTTTGCAACGCCAACATCCCGACCGAAGAGGTGTTCACCACCCCCCACGCCCTGCGCGTCGAAGGGCATGTCGCCGCGACCAAGCCGCTGTCGCATCAAGGCAGCCTGATCGAGAATATCGCCGTGCGCTTCGAAGGCGGCCGCATCGTGGAGGCGCATGCCTCGCGCGGCGAAGAGGTGCTGCGGCGCATCCTCGCCTCGGACGAGGGCGCAAGCCGTCTGGGCGAGGTTGCGCTGGTGCCGCATGGCTCGCCCATCTCGGCGAGCGGCCTGCTGTTCTTCAACACGCTGTTTGACGAAAATGCTGCAAGCCACATCGCGCTGGGCAATTGCTACAGCAAGTGTTTCACCGACAGCGCCCTGACCCCCGAGCAGGTCGCGGCCCAGGGCGGCAACAAGAGCGTGATCCACATCGACTGGATGATCGGATCGGACAAGATCGACGTCGATGGCGTGGCCGCCGATGGCAGCCGCACGCCGGTCATGCGCAAGGGCGAATGGGCCTGATCAGAGCCTGTTCTACGCCTGCCGCAGCACGTCCAGAAACGCCGCGCCAAAGCGTGCGGCGTGGCGTTCGCCGATGGCACGGGTGATCCCGGCGATGTCGCCGGGCCGCGCCTGTGCCAGCCGTGCGATCTGCGCGGCGGTGCAGGTCATCGGCTTGCCCGTGCCATCATCCCCGCGCATCAATTCCGCCTGCACGGCGAGCAGCCGGTCATAAACCGTGCCCTCATCGCGCCCGGCCAGCTTGCGCCGCGCCGGATGCACCGTGACCTCTGCCCCTGTGATCACAGCCAGAAATTCGCGCCCGTAGCTTTCGAGCTTTTTCGCCCCCACCCCACCGATCCGCGCCATGGCGTCCAGAGTCCTGGGACGCGCCTGCGCCATCTCGATCAGGGTCTTGTCGGTGAATATGATATAGGCCGGCACCTGCGCCGCCTCGGCCAGCGCGCGCCGCTTGGCCTTGAGCGCCGAAAGCAGCGGCGCGTCCTCCTCGCCCACCAGCACATGCACCCTTGGGCCCGATCGCGCCGCGCGCAGGATGTCGCGGCGCAGCGTGATCTGCGCCTCGCCGCGCAGGATCGGGCGCGCCTTGTCGGTCATGCGCAGCGCGCCATGCCGGTCGGGGTCGGGGCGCATCAGGTCATGGCCCATCATCTGACGAAACAGCGCCTGCCACTGCGCCTTGCTGTGGTCGCGCCCGACGCCAAAGGTGGGCAACGCGTCATGCCCGCGCGCGCGCACCTTGTCCGTCAGCGTCCCGGTCAGGATATCGATGAGATGGCCCGCGCCAAACCACTCCTCCGTCCGCAGCGCAGCCGACAGCGCCATGCGCACCGGCGTCGTGGCGTCGAAAACCTCGGCCGGGCTGTCACACAGGTCGCAATGCCCACACGGCCCCGCCGTTTCGCCAAAGTAGCCCAAAAGCGTCACCCGCCGGCAACTCAGCGCCTCGGCAAGACCCAGAAGCGCATTCAGCCGCCCATGGTCGGCATCCTTGCGCTCGCGCGGCGCCACCCCCTCGTCGATCTGCTGGCGGCGATAGCGGATGTCGTCGGGGCCATAGAGCGTCAGCGTCTCGGCCGGCGCCCCGTCGCGGCCCGCGCGTCCGATCTCCTGATAATAGGCCTCGATCGACTTGGGCAGGTCGGCATGCGCAACCCAGCGGATGTCGGGCTTGTCGATCCCCATGCCAAAGGCCACCGTCGCCACCACGATCAGCCCGTCCTCGCGCTGGAACCGGGTTTCGGCGATGCGCCGGTCCTCGGCCTCCATCCCGCCATGGTAGTGCAGCGCGGCATGGCCGGCCTCGCGCAGCGCCTGCGCCAGCGTCTCGGTCTTGGCGCGCGTCCCGCAATAGACGATGCCCGACTGCCCCTTGCGCGCAGCGGCAAAGCGCAGGATCTGCTCGCGCGGGCCATCCTTGACGGCAAAGGCGAGGTGGATATTGGGCCGGTCGAACCCGCGCAGGAATATCGCGGGCGCCACCCCGTCAAAAAGTCGCGCCACGATCTCGTCGCGCGTCTCGGCATCCGCCGTCGCGGTAAAGGCGGCAAGCGGCACACCCAGCGCCCGGCGCAGATCGCCGATCCGCAGGTAATCGGGGCGGAAATCATGCCCCCACTGGCTCACGCAATGCGCCTCGTCCACGGCGATCAGGCTCGCCCCCACCCGGCGCAGCATGCCCAGCGTCGCCGGGTTCGCCAGCCGCTCGGGCGCCATGTACAAGAGCTTGATCCGTCCGGCAGCGAGCCCCTCCCACACCGCGTCGGTCTCTTCCTCGGTATTGCCCGAGGTCAGCGCGCCCGCGCCCACCCCCGCCTCATGCAGCCCGCGCACCTGGTCGCGCATCAGCGCGATCAGCGGCGATATCACCACCGTCACCCCGTCTCGCGCCAGCGCAGGGAGCTGGAAACACAGCGACTTGCCCCCGCCCGTGGGCATGATGGCGAGCGTATTGCGCCCGGCCATCACCGCCTCGACAATCTCGGCCTGACCGGGCCGGTAGGCGTCAAAGCCAAAGACATCGCGCAAAAGCGTGGCGGCGGGCATGTTTATGTCTGACCTGTCGGCGATAGGGCTGCTCTTTCCCGGCACCCTACCGGCGCGCGCGCCCGCTTTCCAGCCCACGCGCGCTCATGGCTTCTCTGTGCCCCAAATACTCACGGCCGCACCTCAGCCAAAGACACCGACATTGTTCGAAAGCACGATCTGCAACGCATAGATCGCCACCAGCGCCACCAGCGGGGCAAGATCGACCCCCCCCATCGGCGGCAACACCCGGCGGATCGGCGCATAGAGCGGCTCGAGCAGGCGGTTCAGCCCATACCAGACCTGCGCCACCAGCGGCTGGCGGATATTGAGCACCTGAAAGTTGATCAGCCAGCTCATGATGAAATGCGCGAGGATGAAAAACCGGGCAATCCCCAGCACCAGCATCAAAATCTCGTAGAGCGATTGCATCTCGGCCTCTTCCTCGGGGTTTTCTCACCTGTCTGAGGTAGTCGCGCGGCACCCAAAGGGCAATCCCCCCGCACGACCCGCAATGCCCCGGCGTCAGGGTTGACGGCGCAGCGCGCCCTCCTAGTGTCGCCCCGTTCACATCCCGAGGTTGCAGCCCGTGTATCCCTTTGTCCGCATGCCGTATCAACTCTGGCGCCATCGCAACGACGCGCCCCTGCCGCCGCTCGGCACCCATGTCAGCCAGCACATCTGCTGGCCCTGGGATCTCGATTTCTGGATGGAGCTCAACAACGGCCGCACGCTCACGCTCTATGACCTCGGACGGATGCCGCTGGCCGCGCGGACCGGGCTGACGCCGGTATTGCGGCGCAAACGCTGGGCGATGAGCATCGTCGGCGCCTCTGTGCGCTACCGCCGCCGCGTGCGCGCCTTTGACCGGCTGGTGATGAAGAGCCGGATGTTGGGCTGGGACGACCGTTTTGTCTATTCCGAACAGTCGATGTGGCGCAGCGATGGCGAATGTTCCTCGCATGCGCTGTTCCGCTCGGCCGTCACCGGCGGGCGCGGCATCATTCCCCCGCACACGGTTCTGGCCGAAATGGGCCATGCCGACCTGCCCTCACCGCCGCTGCCCGACTGGGCGCAGGCCTGGGTCGCGGCCGAGGCCACGCGGGTCTGGCCACCGATGCCGGACGTCTGAGCCAAAGCATTTCTTGCCAGACCTGTCCTTTCCGGCTCATATCGCTTGCAAAACGGGGGGGGCAGGCATGGCGAGTTTGAAACAGCGCATCTGGGGCTGGATGTGGTTTGACTGGGCGCAGCAGCCCTATGCCACGCTGGGCCTGACCTTCATCTTCAGCCCCTATTTTGCCGCTGTCGCCGCCGGGTATTTCATGGCGCAGGGGCTGGAGAGCCAGGCCGCCGGCGCACAGGCGCAGAGCCTGTGGTCGCTGGGCCAGACGCTGTCGGGCCTGGTGATCGCTATTTCCGCCCCCTTCATCGGCGCCTGGGCCGACGCCTCGGGGCGCAAGCTGCCGTGGATTGCGGTGTTTTCCGTGATCGCGGTGATCTGCTCTGCCGCGCTGTGGAACCTCACGCCCGATGGCACCACGCTGATCGCCATGCTGGTGGTTTTCTGGATCGGCTTCATCGCGTCGGAATCCGCGCTCAACATCAACAACGCGATGCTGCCCGCACTGAGCAATGAACGCACCATCGGGCGGCTGTCGGGGTCGGGCGCGGCATTCGGCTATTGGGGCGGCGTGCTGTCGCTGTTCATCATGCTGCTGTTTCTGGCCGAAAACGACAAGGGCGTCACGCTGATCGGCACTGCGCCGCTCTTTGGCCTCGACCCGGACGCGCGCGAAGGCACGCGGTCTGTCGGGCCCTTCATCGCGATCTGGTATGCGCTGTTCATCATCCCGTTCTTCATGTGGTCGCGCGAGGATGGCACCGCGCGCGAGAAACGGCCCAGCATCGACCTCGTCTGGCGCAACCTCAGACAGACCGGGCGCGAGGTGATGCGCCGCCGCTCGCTGGGCTCGTTCCTGCTGGGCTCGATGCTCTACCGCGACGCGCTCAACGCCGTTTACAGCTTTGGCGGGATCTATGCGGCGCTGGTGCTGGGCTGGCAGACGATCCAGATCGGCGTGTTCGGCGTCATCGCGGCCATCGCGGCGGCGATATTGACCTGGGTCGGCGGGATCATGGACCAGCGGCGCGGGCCAAAGCCGGTGATCGTGTTTTCCTGCTGGGTGCTGGTCGCGGTCTCGGTCGTGATCGTCGGCATGTCGCGGCAAAGCCTGCTGGGCATCCCCTTGGCCGAAGGGTCGCTGATCCCCGACATCGTGTTCTACATCTGCGGCGCGATCCTGGGTGGCGCGGGCGGCGCGATCTATTCCGCCTCGCGCACGATGATGGTGCTGCACAGCCATCCCGACCACCCCGCCGAGGCGTTCGGCCTCTTTGCCCTGACCGGCAAGGCGACGGCCTTTCTCGCCCCGGCGCTGATCGGGCTGTTCACATGGGCGTTGGGGTCGGTGCAATTGGGCTTTATCCCGGTCATCGCGCTTTTCCTCACCGGGCTTTTCCTGTTACGCTTTGTCAAAGCGAACGGAGACAGGGACGAATGGTCCGCAAACTTGCCACAGTCGCGCTGATCCTGGTGCTGGCGGGCTGCCAGACCGACCGGCCGGCAAGCCCCGCGCGCGATGGCGAGGGGGCCGTGGGCCGCGCCAGCATCTCGACCCAGAACGCGAATGACAGCCGCATCGCCAAGACGCTGTTCGGCGCGATGAGCTTTGCCTCGGCGCAGCCGCCCGAAGCCATCGGCGGCTTTTCGCGGGGCTGTCAGGCGGGCGCCGTGCAACTGCCAGAGTCCGGGCCGACCTGGCAGGCGATGCGCCTGTCGCGCAACCGCAACTGGGCGCAGCCCGTCACCGTGCAGTTCGTCCAGGACCTCAGCCGGTTTGCGGCCACCCAGCCGGGTTGGGCCGGCCTCTATATCGGGGACATGAGCCAGCCGCGCGGCGGGCCGATGCTGACCGGGCATGCGAGCCACCAGACCGGGCTCGACGCCGATATCTGGATGCTGCCGCCCCGCCGGCTCGACCTGTCGCGGCAGGAGCGCGAGGATCTCTCCTCGATCCGCATGGACCGCAGCAGCGGCGCCTATGTGAATGGCGACTGGAGCGCGCAGCATATGGCGATCCTGCGTGCCGCCGCCTCCGACCCGCGCGTGAACCGCATCTTTGTCTTTGCCGGGGCCAAGGTCGCGATGTGCGATGCCGAAACCGGCGACCGCACCTGGCTCAACAAGATCCGGCCCTGGTATGGGCACAACTACCATTTCCACGTCCGGCTGAACTGCCCCGCCGGCGCGCGCGGTTGCGAACCGCAGGCCGCGATCCCGCCGGGCGATGGCTGCGAGGATGCGCGTCAATGGGTGCGCGACATCCTCAACCCGCCGCCGCCCGACCCCAACGCGCCGCCGCCGCGCCCGCGGGGAGAGCTCACCATGGCCGCGCTGCCGGGGCAGTGCCTCAACGTGCTCAACAGCAACTGACGCGATGCACAGACGACTTTTGCCGGCCCTCATGGCCGGGGCCCTCCTCTTTGCATCCATGACCCATGCCGAGGCAGAGCTGGTTTCTGCGATCATCTGGGAGGGCGACAGCCCGCATTTCGGTGGCTTTTCCGCGATCCATGTCGATGACGACGGGCTGGGCTTTGTCGCGCTGAGCGACCGTGCCGCGCTGGTCGAAGGGCGATTCCTGCGCGATGCGCAGGGCGTGATCGTCGGCGCAGAGGCGGGCAGCCCGATGCTGCTGCGCGACCGCGACGGCGCCCCGCTGCGCGGCCCGCTGGCCGATAGCGAGGGGATCGCCGTCGGGCCGGACGGGCGGCTCTACATCGCCTTTGAAGGGCGCGCGCGGGTGCGGGTGCAGGACGGGGCGACAGGCAGGCCCCGACTGCTCCCCCGCCATCCCGATTTCGACGCGATGGCGCCCAATGCCTCGCTCGAGGCGCTGGCCATCGCGCCTGAAGGCACGCTTTATGCCATTCCCGAACGCTCGGGCCGCGCGAACCGGCCCTTTCCGGTCTATCGCTACCGCAACGGCGCCTGGGATATTCCCTTCGCCCTGCCGCGCCTCGGCTCCTTTCTGGTGTCGGGGGCCGATATCGGCCCTGACGGGATGCTCTACGTGCTCGAGCGGGACTTTGCCGTCCTCGGATTTCGCAGCCGGGTGCGGCGTTTTGCGCGCGACGGTAGCGGCGAGACGGTGCTGCTGGAGACGCGCACCGGCGCGCACGACAACCTCGAAGGCCTCTCTGTCTGGCGCGATGCGGCGGGCGACATCCGTATCACGATGATCGCGGATGACAATTTCGGCGCCTTCCAGCGCAACGAGATCGTGGAATATCGCATTGCGCCCTGACGACGG
>JAACUH010000187.1:885-1169 GCA_009993005.1 Rhodobacterales bacterium | reverse complement strand
CAGGTCGAGGACGTGGACGACCTTCACGCCAGGCTGGCGGGCCGACAGGTCGGGGGCGTGATCTTCACGACCATCCAAAAGTTCCGACCGCGCGAGGGCGAAGCCGAGTTCCCGCTGCTGACGGACCGCTCGAACGTGATCGTCTTCGTCGATGAGGCGCACCGCTCGCAATACGGTTTCGAGGCGAAGATCGACGCCAAGACCGGCGCCGTGCGCTACGGCTTCGCCCACCACCTCCGCCGCGCCCTGCCGAACGCGGCGTATGTCGGCTTCACCGGCACGCC
>JAACUH010000187.1:0-864 GCA_009993005.1 Rhodobacterales bacterium | reverse complement strand
GCGTATGTCGGCTTCACCGGCACGCCGGTCGAGCTGGTCAGCGCCAACACCTACGGCGTGTTCGGCGACCAGATCGACGTCTACGACATCGCCCAGGCCGTGGACGACGGGGCCACAGTGCCGATCTACTACGAGGCCCGCGTCGCCAGGGTCGAGATCGACGCCGCCATGGAGGGCGTGATCGACGCCGAATTCGACGAGATCACCGAAGACGTGGACGAGGCCGACAAGGCCGCCGCTGCGAAGCGCTGGGGCCGCGTGGAGGCTCTTGTCGGCGCCGACAAGCGGCTGGACGTCGTGGTGGCCGACATCCTCGACCATTTCGACAAGCGCCAGGCCGCACTCGACGGCAAGGCGATGATCGTCTGCATGAGCCGCCGGATCGCCGTTGCCGTCCATGATCGCATCGCCGCCGCCCGCCCCGACTGGCGCGCCGACGCGGACGACCAGGGCGCGGTCAAGGTGGTGATGACCGGGGCCGCCACCGACCCCATCGCCTACCAGCCGCACATCCGCTCCAAGGCGCGGCTGGAGGCGCTGCGCAACCGCTACCGCAAGCCGGACGACCCGCTGAAGCTGGTGATCGTCTGCGACATGTGGCTGACCGGCTTCGACGCGCCGGTGATGCACACCCTCTACGTCGACAAGCCGATGAAGGGTCACGGCCTGATGCAGGCCATCGCCCGCGTGAACCGGGTGTTCCGCAACAAGCCCGCCGGGCTGGTGGTGGACTACATCGGCATCGCCGCCGACCTGAAGGCGGCGCTGGCCTACTACTCGAAGGCCGACCAGTCCAGGACCGGCGTGGATACCCGGGACGCGGTGGCGGCCCTGATGACCACGCTGGGCGTGCTGCGCGACATG
>JAACUH010000049.1 GCA_009993005.1 Rhodobacterales bacterium | reverse complement strand
TGATCTCGGTGATCGAGGTCATCCGGCGCGAGCCATCCTGCAGGCGCGAGGCCTGCACGATCAGGTTCACGGCGCTCGCGATCTGGGACCGCACCGCCTTGAGCGGCATCTCGATCCCGGCCATCGCCACCATGTTTTCAAGCCGCGACACCCCGTCGCGGGCCGAGTTGGCGTGGATCGTGGTCATCGACCCGTCGTGGCCGGTGTTCATCGCCTGGAGCATGTCGATGACCTCTTCGCCGCGGGTTTCCCCCACGATGATCCGGTCAGGCCGCATCCGCAGGGCGTTGCGCAGACAGTCGCGCTGGGTGACGGCGCCCTTGCCCTCGACGTTGGGCGGGCGGCTTTCCATCCGGCCCACATGGGTCTGTTGCAGTTGCAATTCGGCCGTATCCTCGATCGTCAGGATGCGTTCGTTGTTGTCGATGAAGGACGACAGCGCGTTGAGCGTCGTCGTCTTGCCCGACCCGGTCCCGCCCGACACGATCACGTTGAGCCGCGTTGACACCGCCGCTTGCAGATAGGCCGCCATTTCCTCGGTAAAGGCGCCGAAACGCACGAGGTCGTCGATGGCGAGCTTGTCCTTCTTGAACTTGCGGATCGAGACCAGCGAGCCATCGACCGCCACCGGCGGCACCATCGCGTTAAAGCGCGACCCGTCGCCCAGACGGGCGTCCACATAGGGGTTGCTTTCATCGACGCGCCGGCCCACGGCCGACACGATCTTGTCGATGATGCGCAGCAGGTGCTTTTCATCCTTGAAGGTGATGTCGGTCAGCTCGAGCCGGCCGTCGCGTTCAACAAAGATCTGCTGCGGGCCGTTCACCAGGATATCGTTGACGCTGTCATCCTTGAGCAGGGTTTCGAGCGGGCCAAGGCCCGTGACCTCGAAGAACAGGTCCTGGTTGAGCTGCTGGCGTTCGTCGCGGTTGAGCACGACGCCCATCTCTTCGAGCGACTCGGTCGCGATCGCGTTGATTTCCTGCCGCAGATCGGTCTCGGTCGCCTTTTCCAGCGCCGCGAGGTTGAGGTTGTCGAGCAGCGCCTTGTGCAGTTCGAGCTTGATCTCGGACAGGCGTTCCTTGCGCTTTTTCTCCTTGTCGGCCGGGGCCGCCTCGGCCGCCTTGGACGGCATCGCGCGCATCAGCGAGGCGCGGGCGGGCTCAGCCGGGGTGACCGGCGCGACATTGACATTGGTGGGCTTGAGCAGGCCCGCAGGCTTTGCGCCGGACGGTTTCTTGTATTTCGAGAACATCAGCTATCCCTCACCCCCGTGCCTTGGCCTTGGCCTTGGCCACATCGGCCACGGCCACGTCATGCACCGACTTGGCCAGTTTCGCGATTTCCTTGCGCAGCGCGTTCTTGGCGATGCCCTCGGCCATCGGCACGCCATGGTCGGCGTTCTGCACGACCGCCACACCACCATTGGGCAGCAGCACCTCGATCGAGATGCCAAGGCTTTCGGCCAGCCGCTTGACCCGGCTCTTGCCGTTCAGGTCGGTAAAGCCCGGCGCGCGGTTCAGGATGAAGCGCAGCTTGGCAAAGGGCAGATCCTCGGCCTGCAGGGCACGCTTGAGCCGCAGCGTGTTCTGTGCAGAGCGCATGTCGAGCTCGAGCGTGGCGAAATAGACATGCGCGGCATGCAGCACGGTTTCGGACCATTCGACCATCGTCGAAGGCATGTCGATGATGACATAATCGAAATTGGTGCGCGCCATCTCGATGATGCGCTCGATATCCTTGGGCCCGATCAGGTCGAGCGGGATCAGGTCGGTGGGCGCGGTCAGCACGTGCAGTTTCTGGTTGTAGGACAAGAGCGCGTTCATGAACGCCTCGCTGTCCATGCTGTCGGTGTCCGAGAGCAGTTCGAGCACGGTTTCGCGGCGCGGCAGGTCGAGATAGGTCGAGGTGCTGCCGAATTGCAGGTCAAGGTCGAGCAGGCAGACGCGCGGCGGGTTGTCCTTGTCGATAATGGCAAGCTCCCAGGCGAGGTTGACCGCCAGTGTCGTGGCGCCGGTCCCGCCGGCCATGCCATGCACGGGGATCACGACGCCCTCGCGGTCGCCGGTGGCCTTGAAAGTATTCTTGATCTCGGGCGCGACATCGGGCTGTTCGGCGGGCTTGAGCACGCGGTCGATGGCACGGGCCAGTTCGCCCTCGGGCAGCGGATAGGGCACGAATTCGTCGCCCCCCTCGCGCAAGAGCTGGTGCAGCGAGGCGGGGCTCACATCCTCGGCGATCAGGATCACCTTGATCGCCTTGGCCTTGGCCGCGCTGATGATGTCGAGCACGAGCGACAGATCGGCCTCATCCTCGGCATCCAGCGCCACCGCCACGAATTCGAGCTGGTCTGCGTCGGGCTGTTCAAGGAACGCCAGCGCATCGGCAAAGCTGAGATCGCCCCAGTTTTCGCCCAGCGTCGCCTCCATATCCTCGATCAGCAGGTCAAAGATCTGAACGTCGCGGCTGATCGTGCAGGCCACGATCGGCTGCGGTTCGGGTTGCAATACGGCAGTCATGCTCATCGCCTCACGTCCTTTGTCCAAGGTTTTCACCCTCGGGACGTGTCAGGCCGGGTCGCGCGGACACCGGACAGCCCCAAGGGCGACCCCATCCGCCATACGCGGCGCAGGGTTTCCCATTGGGGTCAGGGTCGGTGACAAAGGTGACGAGATTGGGGCCGAAAAGCTGTAATTGTTGGGAGTTTTGCGACTATCCCGAAATCGGGGGGCGGTTGTTGCCTCTGGCTGCAACAAGAGGCGGGCAGGGGGGCCATGGTCGGCCTGCCCCCCGCGCCGCCTGAAACGGGCTCAGCCGTCGGTGCCGGTGCTCAGCTCTGCGCCGATCGGGGCGGCTGCGGCGCTGGCCACATAGTCGCGAAAGATGATCTCGGCATATTTGCCGTTGAGCACCGAAGGATGCCCCGCCACAAAGCCCGACACCTCGGTCACGGTGCGCCGGTTGCGCCGTTCGCGCCCGTCGGTGACGATCAGCGGCTGCGTCTCGCCCAGTGACACCACCGCCTCGAGCCGCGAGCGGCTCACGCCCTGCGACGCCAGATAGGCCACCACCGCTTGTGCCCTTTGCAGGCCCAGCGACTGGTTGTAGCGGGAGGAGCCCACACGGTCGGTATGACCATAGACCTTGAAGCGGACCTCGGGGAATTGCCTGATCCAGGTCGCCTGCTGGTTCAACACCGCGCGCGCCTCGGCGTCGAGCGTGGCGGAGTTGAATTCGAAGGTGATGGTCGATTGCACTTCGGTCGAGAAACGGCGGGCGAGGTTGATGGTATAGGTGCTCTCGCCGCTCTGCACGAGCGTGTTGTTCATCGTGGCATTGCCGAAATTGCCGTCATCGACGCCGGCTCCGGCCTCGCCCCAGAAGGACGAATAGGTCGGGTCGCCCGGTGCGCAGGCGGCAAGCGCCGCAAGCGCCGCCACCGCCGTGATCGCCAGATGTCGCATCGCCCCGTCTCCCCGACCTGTCATGTCCTGCCCGTCCCGACCTCAGTCGAGCACATAGCCATATGATCCGCTGAAGTCCTGCCGCGCAACCTCTCCCGCGCCGCCGCGCGAGGGGGCGTCGCTGGCCGCGACACGGCCGAACAGGAACAGGTCACGCTCTGTCGGCGGGCGCACCCGGTCGGTCGGCAGGGCCAGCGCCTCGCCCCGGGTCGGCGTGACCAGATGCGCGGTGATGATGATGACCAGTTCGGTCTGCTGGCGCGAATATTCCGCGCTGCGGAACAGCGCGCCCAACACCGGGATATCGCCCAGCCATGGCACCTGCCCGTTGAGGTCGGTAAAGTCGTCCGACAGCAGGCCCGCGATGGCAAAGCTTTCGCCATCGCGCATCTCGACCGTGGTCGAGGTTTCGCGGCGACGGAAGGCGTCGATGCTGAAGCCGTTGACATTGAAGCCATTTGTCGGGTCGATCGACGACACCGCCGCGGCAAGTTCGATGTTGATCAGGTCGCCATCCACCACGCGCGGGGTAAATTTCAGCTCAACCCCGAAGGGCTTGTATTCGACCGTGACCGAGCCGTCGGTCTGCGACACCGGCACCGGATATTCACCACCCGCCAGGAACCGCGCCTCTTGCCCGCTCAGCGCGGTCAGGTTCGGCTCGGCCAGGGTGCGCACGACCCCGCGCGATTCGAGCGCCTCGAGCAGCAGGCCGACCTCGACCCCGCCGGCATTGAAGCCAAACAGCATCGCGCCATTGTTGGAATTGTTGCCGGGGATGTTGCCGTTGAACGTATTGGCCAGCCCGCCCGAATTGTTCAGCGTGTTGGTGCCGCCGGCCAGACCCAGATCGCCGCCGAGCCCGACGCCCTGCAGCGCGAGCGACGACGACAGCGATTTGGACACCGACCGCTGCATTTCCGCAAAGCGCACGCGCAGCATCACCTGCTGGGTGCCGCCGACGCTCATCAGGTTCGACACCCGGTCGGGCGCGTAACGGTTGGCCAGGTCGAGCGCGCGGTCGAGCCGGGCGATGGAGGATACGGTGCCCGACAGCACGATGCCGTCATTGGCGGTGCGCACCTCGATGGGCTCGCCGGGCAGGATCTGCTCCAGCCGCTCCTTGAATTCCGCGATGTCGGGGGTGACATGCACCTCGACGTTGGTGATCAGCCGCCCGTCCGCGCCCAGAATGGTCAGCGTGGTGCGCCCCGGCTCCTTGCCCAGCACATAGATCGTGCGGTCCGAGAGCGAGGAGATATCCGCAATCCCCGGATTGGCGATGCTGAGCTCGGTAAAGGGGACGTCGCTTTCCACGACCACCGCACGGTTCATGGGAACCTGCAAGGCGCTGGATGGCGCCCCGCGCATCACCTGCAATGTTTCGGCCGGTGCCTGCGTCGGCGCCCCCGTAAACGCAAGCGCGAAGCCTGTCACGGCCGCCTTGATTACTTTGTCATATGTCATGTGACCTGCCTCTCCGATCACGCCCGCATGCGGGAGATTTTTCCCGTCGTTGGGCGGAACCCTGCCTGCAATCGTCAATTATTGCAAGAATCAATGCTTTGGACAGGGAACTTTATGTGGATAACCCGCAACAGGTGGCAGTCGGGACGCTGATTTTCAATGAAATAGCGCGCCCGTCGCCGGGCGCGCTCTGGATCAGGAGGAGTTTGCTGCGGTCAGTTGGTGCAGGGAATGGGGATTTCGACCACGTCTGCGCCGCGCCGGGTGCGGATCGTGCAGACGGCTTCCTGTTCGACCTCGACCACCTGCCGTTCCTGGATGCCCAGCAGGATGCGCTGGTTCACCTCGGTGGCTTGCGCCACGGTCTCATCCATATTGCCGACCAGCGACAGCTTGAGCGAACCGGTGGCCTGGGCCTGGGCCAGAATGGCGACCTGCTGCGGCGTCACCTCGACCGTGACCGACCGGACGCTGGCGCTGGCGGGGGTGCCCGGGTCGCCCGACTGATCGACCGCGATCAGCCGCACACCACTCTGGATCAGTTGCGTGATCTCCTGGGTGGCACCTTCCTGCGTGCCGGAACTACCGGTCCAGTACACGTCCACCCGGTTGCCGGGGCGCACACCGGACATGCCGCTTGCGAGGTCAACGCCGATGGTAAAGGCACGCATCCCGATGGACAGACGCGTGGTGATGCCTGCATCCTCGCCGGGGCCGGTGACCTTGGACATCAGGACGGGTTCGTTCAGGTCCATCTGGCGCAGGACCACGCGGGGCACGTCGGGGCCATTGGGAAACAGCTCTGCCTCGGTGAGAAACACGCCCTCGGGCAGGAATGGCTCGGCATATTTGATGACAGAGACATCGGCCGGTGTCAGCGGCTCACCATAGTTGATCGTCCGGTTGACAGCATAGACATCCACCGTGCGCACCTGCTGTGCCGCAATCCGGCGCTGCTGTTCCAGCTGCGCGTTTTGCGTCTCGAAATAGCCTTGCACCATGTAGACGGCGAACCCCGCCAGACCCAGGCCAAGGATCAGAACCAAACCAAAGACCGCTCTCATCCTCTTTCCCCTTTTCTTTGTACAGTCACATCATCACCCGGCCGATCGCGGCGCACCCGCGGTGCGCGCGCCATGCGGGCGGTTGCCGTCAGCTTCCGACGGTTTGCGCGGTCAGCGCGGCGCCGACGCTTTCGGCGGGGTCGGTTGCGGCCGTCCGCACGATCGTCACGACGCCGATCGCCATCCCGACCATCGCGGCCGTCAGCACCACCCAGTCAACCGTGACTGCGCCAGATTCTTCCTGACGGAAGCGCTTGAGAAATTTGGTCATTCTATCCTCCTGGTCACTAGGCAGCAGCCCATATGACGTCATGGGTAATCGCCAATTGTGGTCGAACTTGGGAAAGACGCGGGTGCTTTCATGGTCCGCGCCCGTCATCGCCCGAGACAGTCAGGCTTTGACCAACCGGCCCGGGGCCCGGCCCGGCCGGTCCGGGGCGCGGCGCCACGCCACAAAAAGGAAAAGACCGCACCTTGCGGTGCGGCCTTTCCGTTGCCCCGGATGGGGCAGACTGTCTTACGAACCGACGGTGGTGTTGGTCAGGTTGGTGCCGATGTCGGCGGCCAGATCGGTCGCACCGGTGCGCACCGACAGCATGACAGCGAGGCCCAGGCCCACGATGGCGGCGGTCAGCACGACCCAGTCAACCGTGACCGCACCGTCTTCGTCGTTGCGGAAGTTTTTGATGAAATTCAGCATAGTTGTCCCTCCTCAGGGTGTTCACTCGGGTTGTCGTTACCACGCCGGATCTACTCGGGCCGGCCTCTTGTTGGCCCGATCCCCGTCTTGGATGAGGAGATATAGCCAGCCGAATGGGGCGGGATTTGGGCCGGTTTGGTGCATTTTTGAAGCCATCCACTTTTCGTTAAACTATTTCACAAGCCATTGTTTCAGAATGATTTTATCTTCATGATCGCCGATACGCGCCGCAGCGGCGTTGCCGAACCGTGTCAAATCCTCCCCAATTGGAAGCACCTTTCATCAACCGGGTAGAGAAAACGCCCGTTTTCGGGGTAAGGTGATCCAAAGAAGAAACGACATGAGGCAGAGCGCGCATGACGCGGAGTTTCGGGTTCAAGGCCCTCTTGGGCTGCGGGCTGCTTTTGTGCGGCGCCGACATGGCCGCGGCGCAGGACAGGCTGCAAAACGACTTCACCTTTCGCCGTGTCGGGGTTCCCCCTGCCACCACGGAACGCCGCATCACCGTCCAGATCGCGCCCGCCCCGCCGCGCGCCCCCGCGCCGCCGCCCGTCGCGGGCGAGGGCGCCTCCAGCGGCCCGGCCATGCCCGCGCCCAGCGGATATGAATGGTTCTGGGCGGCAATCTCGCCCCGGCTTGCCGATACCGGGCCAGGCCGGCTCGAGCCCGCCCTGCGCGAGATCGCCAACGCCCCCGTCGCGGTCCCCGCACCGCGCCTGCAGACCCTGCAAGGCATAGCACAGGCCCATGGCCGCGACATCCTGCGCGCCACGGTCGGCACCAAGGTGTCGCCCGCGCTGGTCCTTGCGGTGATTTCCGTCGAAAGCTCCGGGCGTGCCGATGCGGTGAGCTCCGCCGGTGCCGCCGGTCTGATGCAGCTGATGCCCGCCACGGCCGAACGTTTCGGCGTGACAGACCGCGCCATCACCGCCGAGAACATCCGCGGCGGCGTGGCCTACCTCGACTGGCTGATGGGGCATTTCAACAATGACCCGATCCTCGCGCTTGCCGGCTACAACGCGGGCGAAGGGGCGGTGCGCGACAACGCGGGCGTGCCGCCCTATGCCGAAACCCGCGCCTATGTGCCCAAGGTTCTGGCCGCCTGGGCCGTCGCGCGCGGGCTCTGCCAGACGCCGCCGGTGCTGATCAGCGACGGCTGCGTGTTCACGGTCAACAACCTCTAGGCGCCGTGCGTCTCCATCTTTTGGCCAGAAATATCCCGGGGTCCGGGGCAGAGCCCCGGCCGTTTGCCACCCGCGACCGACCAAAGGCAGGCTAGCCGACGATCGCCGCCTCGGTCGCCGCGCGCATCTCGGCCTCGCTCACCCCATCGGCCAATTCGACGATATGCAGCCCCTTGTGGCCCACGTCGAGCACACCGAGGTTCGTGATGATCCGGTCCACCACGCCACGGCCGGTCAACGGCAGCGTGCAGGCGCGCAGAACCTTGCTTTCGCCATGTTTGCTGGTGTGGTCCATCACCACCACCACGCGGCCCACGCCCGCCACGAGGTCCATCGCGCCGCCCATTCCCTTGACCAGCTTTCCAGGGATCATCCAGTTCGCCAGATCGCCGGTCTCTGACACTTCCATCGCGCCCAGGATCGCCATCGCGATCTTGCCGCCGCGGATCATGCCGAAACTCGTCGCGCTGTCGAAATAGGCCGAATGCGGCAGTTCGGTGATCGTCTGCTTGCCCGCATTGATCAGGTCGGCGTCCTCTTCGCCCTCGAACGGAAAGGGCCCCATGCCCAGCATCCCGTTCTCCGATTGCAGCGTGACCGTGATCCCCTCGGGGATGTGATTGCTCACCAGCGTCGGGATCCCGATGCCGAGGTTCACATACATCCCGTCCTTGAGCTCCTGCGCGGCCCGTGCCGCCATCTGGTTGCGGTCCCACATGTCTCAGGCCTTTCTCACGGTGCGCTGCTCGATGCGCTTTTCATGGGCGCCGGCGATGATGCGGTGCACATAGATGCCGGGCAGGTGGATCGCGTCGGGGTCGAGGCTGCCGGTCGGCACGATCTCCTCGACCTCCGCCACGCAGACGCGGCCACACATCGCCGCCGGCGGGTTGAAGTTGCGCGCGGTCTTGCGGAACACCAGATTGCCGGTCGCATCCGCCTTCCACGCCTTCACGAGGCTCAGGTCCGCCACGATGCCGCGTTCGAGGATATAGGTCTGCCCGTCGAACTCCTTGTGCTCCTTGCCCTCGGCGATCACGGTGCCGACGCCGGTCTTGGTGTAGAACCCCGGAATGCCCGCGCCGCCCGCGCGCATCCGCTCGGCCAGCGTGCCCTGCGGGTTGAACTCGAGCTCGAGCTCGCCCGACAGGTATTGCCGCATGAATTCGGCATTCTCGCCCACATAGGACGAGATCATCTTTTTCACCTGCCGCGTTTGCAGCAGGATGCCGATGCCGAAATCATCGACGCCCGCGTTGTTGGACGCAAAGGTCAGATCGCGCGTGCCCGCGTCCCTGATCGCCTGCAACAAGAGCTCGGGGATCCCGCAGAGGCCAAAGCCGCCCGCCGCGATGAACATGCCGTCATGCAAGAGCCCGTCGAGTGCGGCGGCGGCGTCTGGATAGATCTTTTTCATGCGGTCCTCTCCCCGGTCATGCGCGCAACATTGCCGTGCCGCGCGCCAGAGTCAAACGGATTGCCGCAGTGCAGCGATGCCTATTCCGTGGCCTCTGTCGGTTTGTTTGCGGTCGGTTTCCTTGCCGTCGGTTTCCTTGCGGCGGGTTTCGTGGTGGCGGCCTTTTTGGTGGCGGGCTTTTTGGCGGCGGGCTTTTTCGCCGCGGCTTTGGCGGGCGCCTTGGTGGCAGCCTTTTTCGGCGCGGCCTTCTTGCCGCCCTTGCCGGCCTTGGCGTCCACCAGTTCGACCGCCTGGTCCAGCGTCAGCGCCTCGGGCTCCATGTCCTTGGGCAGGGTCGCATTGACCTTTTCCCATTTCACATAAGGGCCATAGCGCCCCGGCATGACCGAAATCGCGCCGCCCTTTGCCGGGTGATCGCCCAGTTCCTTCAACGCCTTGGCCGGAGTGGCGCCACCGCGCCCGCCGCGCCCGGCGGCCTTTTGCGCCAGCACCTCCATCGCGCGGTTCATGCCGATGGTGAACACCTCGTCCACATCCTTGATGTTGGCATAGGTCGTGCCATGCTTGACGAAGGGGCCAAAGCGGCCGATCCCGGCCTCGATCAGGACGCCATCCTCGGGGTGCGGGCCGATCGCGCGCGGCAGGGCCAGCAGTTGCAGCGCCTTTTCCAGGTCCATGTCGCTGACCGACCAGCCCTTGGGCAGGCTCGCGCGGGGCGGTTTGGGCGCCTCTTCGGTCGCCTCGCCGCGCTGCACATAGGGGCCAAAGCGGCCGTCGCGCAGGCTGATCGCGTCGTCGCCGTCATGACCGAGCAGCTTGCCGTCCGGGCCGATCCCGTCGCCCTCGACGCCGGGCGGGCCAAAGGGGCGGGTGAAACGGCATTCGGGGTAGTTCGAGCAGCCGATGAAGGCCCCGCCCGAGCGCGCCGTGCGCATCGAGAGGTGGCCCACCCCGCAATTGGGGCACAGGCGCGGGTCGCTGCCATCCTCCTTGGCGGGGAACAGATGCGGCGCCAGCACCTCGTTGATCTTGTCGAGCACCTCGCCGATGCGCAGATCGGCGGTTTCGGCCAAGGCGGCCGAGAAATCGCGCCAGAACCGGCGCAGCACGTCCTTGTAGTCGGCCTCGCCCGCCGACACCTTGTCGAGCTGGTCCTCGAGGTCGGCGGTAAAGTCGTATTCGACATAGCGGTGGAAATAATTGGACAGGAATACCGTGACCAGCCGCCCCTTGTCCTGCGGGATCAGGCGGCCCTTGTCCTTGGTCACATAGTCGCGTTCCTGGATCGTGGTGACGATGCTGGCATAGGTCGAGGGGCGGCCGATGCCCAGCTCTTCCATCCGCTTGACCAGCGTGGCCTCGGTATAGCGGGGCGGCGGCTGGGTGAAATGCTGCTCGGGCGTGACCGACTGCTTGGCCATCGGCTCGCCCTGGGCGACCTGCGGCAGGCGCGCGTCCTCGTCATCCACGACCGAATCGTCGCGCCCTTCCTCGTAGATCGCGATGAAGCCCTCAAAGAGCACCACCTGTCCCGTGGCACGCAGCACGACCTGCGCGTCGGCGCTGCCGACATCGACGGTCGTGCGCTCCATCTGCGCGGCGGCCATCTGGCTTGCGATGGTGCGCTTGTAGATCAGGTCATAAAGCCTGCGCTGGTCGGCGTCCTGGATGCGCAGGTCCTCGACGCTGCGCATCATGTCGGTGGGGCGGATGCATTCATGCGCCTCCTGCGCGTTCTTGGCCTTGTTCTTGTACATGCGCGGGCTGGAGGGGAGGTATTTCTCGCCAAACTTGGCCTTGATCGCATCGCGCGCAGCCATCACCGCCTCGGGCGCCATGTCGATCCCGTCGGTCCGCATGTAGGTGATGAGCCCCGCCTCATAGAGCCGCTGCGCCGCCGACATCGTCTGCCGCGCGCCCATGCCGAACTTGCGGCTGGCCTCCTGTTGCAGGGTCGAGGTCATGAAAGGAGGGGCGGGGTTGCGGCTGGCGGGCTTGGCCTCGACCGAGAGCACGGTCATGTCGCGGCTGCTGATCGCCTGCACGGCAAGCTCGGCATCGGCGGCGGTGGCGAGGTCGAACTTGTCGAGCTTCTTGCCGCCCAGCGTCGTGAGGCGGGCGGTAAGTGTCTGGTTGCGAGGCGTTTTCAGCACCGCGCCGACACTCCAGTATTCCTGCGCACGAAACGCCTCGATCTCCATCTCGCGCTCGACGATCAGGCGCAGACAGACCGATTGCACGCGGCCGGCCGAGCGCGCGCCGGGAAGCTTGCGCCAGAGCACGGGCGACAGGTTGAACCCCACGAGGTAGTCGAGCGCGCGGCGCGCGAGATAGGCATCGACCAGCGGCACATCCACCTGACGGGGATGCTTCATCGCCTCGGTGACGGCTGATTTGGTGATCGCGTTGAACACCACGCGGCTCACCGGCGTGTCCTTCTTGATGGCGCGGCTCTTGGTCAGCGCCTCTGTGAGGTGCCAGGAGATCGCCTCGCCTTCGCGGTCGGGGTCGGTGGCGAGGATCAGCTCGTTGTCTTCCTTGAGCGCGTCTGTGATCGCCTTGAGGTGCTTGCGGCTGTCGGCCGCGACCTCCCATAGCATGTCGAAATCGGCCTCGGGATCGACCGAGCCGTTCTTGGCGGGCAGGTCGCGGACATGGCCGAATGACGCGAGAACCGTGTAATTCGCGCCCAGATAGCCGTTGATCGTCTTGGCCTTGGCGGGGGATTCGACGACGACGACAGGCATGGGAATTCCTCAAAAACAACGGCCGGACCGGTCGGTCCCTTAAGCCGCGCAACATGTGGGGCCGGGGCGGGGCTTGTCAATGCGGGGGATGAGGGATCGGTGAAGCACCGGCAAGTCCATGTTTCAGAACTGTTCCTCCGGGCTTTTGCGCGATCCGGCGGGCCGCGGGCCGCCAAAGGCCATGCGTGCCGCGTCAGTTGATGCGCGACAAGAGCCCGCCCGACTGGCGGCGGATGCGTCCGTCAAGCTCGAGGTCGATCAGCACCGGGGCGACGACATGCGCGCTGGTCTGCAGGTCGCGGATCAGCTGATCCTCGGCCATGGGCGAGGGGCTGAGCCGGTCGAGGATCTGGCGGTGCAGCGCGGCCGTGTCGCGCAGGCTGCGGGGCAGGGCAGGCTGCGGCGGCGCGGGCCGCGCGGGGGCGGGCGGGCGTGCCGCAGGGATGACGCGGCGGGGGGCCGGCAGGTTGGACGTGCCGAGAAGCTCGATCACATCGGCGCCGTTGCGCACGAGGATGGCGCCGTCGCGGATCAGCATGTTGCACCCCGATGCGCGCGCGTCGAACGGGTGGCCGGGGACCGCCATCACCTCGCGCCCCTGATCGAGCGCGGTGCGGGCCGTGATCAGGCTGCCCGATTTCGCCGCCGCCTCTACCACCACGACCGCGCGGGCCAGGCCCGAGATGATGCGGTTGCGCGCCGGGAAATGGCGTGATTGCGGTTGCAGGCCCATGGGCTGATCCGACAGCAGCAGGCCGCGTCGGGCGATGTCATGGGTCAGCGCGGCATTCTCGGCCGGGTAGATCACATCGACCCCGCCGGCGAGAACCGCCACGGTGCCGCCGTCGAGCGCCGCCTGATGCGCCGCCGCATCGACCCCGCGCGCGAGGCCCGACACCACGACATAGCCCGCCGCCGACAGCTCTGCCGCCAGGGCCCGCGCCATCCGCGTGCCCAGCGACGAGGCATTGCGCGCGCCCACCAGTGCCACCATCGGCCGCCCGAGCAGCCCCGGATCGCCGCGCAGCCACAAGAGCGGCGGCGCATCCTCGATATCCATCAGGTCGGCAGGGTAGGCGGGCTCGCCATGGCACAAAAGGCGCGCCCCGCAGGCACGGGCCGCCTTCATCTCGGCCAGAACGACCGGTTCGGGGCAGGGCGCATAATCCGCGATACCCGACGCGCGGGCCATGTCGGGCAGGGCGCGCAGCGCGGCCTGCGCGGTGCCATGTTCACCCATGAGCCGCCAGAATGTCGCCACGCCAACGCGGCGTGAGCGCAACAGACGAAGCCATGACAGCCGATCATCTTCCGTGGTGGGTGGGAGTGGGGGGTGAGTGGAAGAAGTGGGTTCCTCAGCCATCCTGAACTCCGCCTGTTGCAGAATCAGGTTTAGCGCCTGCTGGTTAACAAGCCGTAAAGCATGTCCGCTTTTCTCACGCCGCAGCCCCGCCCACCGTCAGCCCGCCGATCAGCAGGCTGGGCTGGCCCACACCCACGGGCACCCATTGCCCCGCCTTGCCGCAATTGCCGATGCCGGGGTCGAGCGCCATGTCCGACCCGATCCCCCGGATCTGGCGCAGCGCGGTCGCGCCGTCGCCGATCAGCGTGGCGCCCTTGACCGGCGCGCCGATCACGCCGTCCCGCACGCGGTAGGCCTCGGTGCAGGAGAACACGAACTTGCCATTGGTGATGTCCACCTGACCGCCGCCAAAGCCCACGGCATAGATGCCGTCCTTGAGCTCTGCCACCAGCGCCGCAGGGTCGGCCTGCCCGGCGGGCATGTAGGTATTGGTCATGCGCGGCATCGGGATATGGGCAAAGCTTTCGCGCCGCCCGTTGCCGGTGGGGGCCACCCCCATCAGCCGGGCATTCTGGCGGTCCTGCATGTAGCCCACCAGAATGCCGTCCTCGATCAGCACGTTGCGCGCAGAGGGCGTGCCTTCGTCATCGACGGTGATCGACCCGCGCCGGTCGGGGATCGTGCCGTCATCCAGCACCGTCACGCCGCGCGCCGCGACCTGCTGGCCCATCAGCCCGGCAAAGGCCGAGGACCCCTTGCGGTTGAAATCGCCCTCAAGCCCATGGCCCACTGCCTCGTGCAGCAGGATGCCGGGCCAGCCGGGGCCCAGGACCACATCCATCACCCCCGCCGGCGCAGGCTCTGCCACCAGATTGACCAGCGCGATGCGCAGCGCCTCGCGCACGGCGGGCTGCCAATGTGCGGGGTCCATCAGCCCGATGAGCCCGTGCCGCCCGCCCGCACCGGTGCCACCGGCCTCGCGCCGGCCGTTCTGTTCCACGGTCACCGAGACGTTGAGCCGCGCCATCGGGCGGATGTCGCTGAAAACCCCGCCTTCGGGCCGCAGGATCACCACCTCCTGCAACGACGCCGCGAGCGTGGCCGAGACCTGCACGACGCGCGCATCGAGCCCGCGGGCATAGGCGTCGATTTCGCGCAGGATGTCGATCTTGACCGGAAAGGTCGCGCCGTCCATCGGGTTCTCGTCGCCATAAAGACGCAGGTTGGTGCGTGCGGGCGCATCGGCCAGCGTGCCGCCGCCATCGCCCACCGCGAGCCGCGCGGTGGCCACGGCCCGGCGCAGCGCGGCCTCGTCGAGCGTCGTGGAATGCGCATAACCCGCCGTCTCGCCGCGCACGGCGCGCAGGCCGAACCCTTCGGAGGCATCATAGCTCGCCGTCTTGATGCGGCCATCGTCGAACGAGATCACCTCGGAGCGGCGGCGCTCGAGAAACAGCTCTCCGTCATCCGCGCCCGCCACGGCTTCGCGCAAGAGGCTCAGGGCGCGGTCCTGGTCCATGGCGGTTTCAAACGGGCGGAATGCGTCGGTCGTCATCGGAGCGTCCTCTGGTTATGCCTTGATCTGGGTCACAAAGCGTCTCTTTGCCGCAACCGGACTTCTTGTGATGCGGATCAGGATATGGGAATACACTGTCAGGAAACAGGGGATTCCGTCGCAAGATGGGGTGTGCCCGTCAAGAAACAAGGTTAAGCCATGCACCTGACCCGGACGATCAGAGCCATTTCCGCCGCTTGTGGCACCATGATGCTGGCCAAGATGGCCGCGGCGCAGACGGTCATTGCCGATCTGCCTATCGTTGGTGCCCCGACCTACGGAGAGATGGGGTTCCAGCCGGCTTCGACCAAGATCGCGCGCGACCTGCAATGGCTCGACGGGATGATCAACGTGATCATCGGCCTGATCACGCTCTTTGTCACGCTGCTGCTGATTTGGGTGATCGTGCGCTACAACCAGCGCCGAAACCCCACGCCGGCGCGCTTTACCCACAATTCGCCGCTCGAAGTGACCTGGACCATCGTGCCGATCGTGATCCTCGTGGTGATCGGGGCGTTCTCGCTGCCGGTCCTGTTCGAAGAGCAGGAAATCCCCGAGGGCGACATCGTCATCAAGGTGACCGGCAACCAGTGGTTCTGGAACTACCAATATGTCGATGAGGGCATCGCGTTTGACAGCTACCAGATCGGCTATGGCGAGGGGAACCTGAACCCTTCGATCAGCGAACAACTGGCCGAGGCAGGCTATACCGACCGCGAATTCCTGCTGGCGACCGATACCGCCGTCGTCGTGCCGCTGGGCGCGACCATCGTGATGCAGGTCACGGGCGCCGACGTGATCCATTCCTGGACGATCCCCGCCTTCGGGGTGAAGCAGGATGCGGTGCCGGGGCGTCTTGCGCAACTGTGGTTTTCTGCCGAGCGCGAAGGCGTGTTCTTTGGCCAGTGTTCCGAACTGTGCGGCAAGGACCACGCCTATATGCCGATCACGGTCAAGGTGGTGGCGCCCGAGGTCTATGAAGCCTGGCTGGAAGAGGCGCGGGCGGAATTCCCCGCGTGACGGGGTTTCGTGACGCAACCGGGGCGATGAACTTTACAGGGGCCGCGACGGTGGCCCGGACAGGCATGAACGGGCACACGATGAGCGACGCGAGCCTTGACAGTGCCGTGACGGCCCCGGGCGAGGCGGGTCTGGGCGACTATTTCGCCCTGCTCAAGCCGCGGGTCATGTCGCTTGTGGTCTTTACCGCGCTGGTCGGGCTTCTGGCCGCGCCGGTGCCGGTGCACCCCTTTGTGGCCTTTGTCGCGATCCTGTGCATCGCGGTGGGGGCGGGGGCCTCGGGCGCGCTCAACATGTGGTGGGACGCCGATATCGACGCGGTGATGCGGCGCACGGCGAAACGGCCGATCCCCGCAGGCAAGGTCGCCGCCGCCGAGGCGCTGGGCCTCGGCCTCGCGCTGTCGGGGTTTGCGGTGGTGCTGCTGTTTCTGGCGACGAACTGGCTCGCCGCCGGGCTGCTCGCCTTTACGATCTTTTTCTACGCCGTGGTCTATTCGATGTGGCTCAAGCGGGCGACGCCGCAGAATATCGTGATCGGCGGCGCGGCCGGGGCCTTTCCGCCGATGATCGGCTGGGCGGTGGCGACGGGGGGCGTGAGCGTGGAAAGCGCGCTGATGTTCGCGCTGATCTTCATGTGGACGCCGCCGCATTTCTGGGCGCTCGCGCTGTTCGTGCGCACGGATTACGGCGATGCCGGTGTGCCGATGCTGACCGAGACGCATGGCCGCCGCGTCACGCGCAACCATGTGCTGGGCTACACGCTGCCGCTTGTGCCGGTGGCGTTGGGCCTCGGCTTTACCTCGATCGGCGGGCCGGTCTATCTGGCGGTGTCGGTGGTGCTCAATATCCGGTTCCTGCTGGGGGCCTGGGCCGTCTGGCGGCGCGACGAGACGCAGGCCGAGGCGGATGGCTATGCGAGCGAGAAACGCCTGTTCCGCCTGTCGCTGAGCTATCTCTTCCTGCATTTCGGAGCGCTTCTGGCCGAGGCGGTTCTGCGGTTCTACGGGCTGTCGGTGATGCCATGGTGATGCGGGTCGAACACGAGCTCCACGCGCGCCGCCGGGGCCGCAACATCGGCGTCGGGCTGCTGCTGGGCGCCTTCATCGCCATCATCTTTGGCCTGACCGTGGTCAAGGTGCTGTCGCTGGGCGATGTGCGCAAGTTCGAATCCTTTGACCATGCCCCGCGCCCGCAACTGGTGCCGGCCGAGGCGCCAGCGGCCGCGGAGGGCGCGCAATGAGATTTGCCTCACGTCTGAGCCCCGAGCAGCGCACGGCGGGATGGGCCGCCCTGCTGGTGGTCACGATGGTCGGGTTGTCCTTTGCAGCCGTGCCATTCTATCGCTGGTTCTGTCAGGTGACGGGCTTTGCCGGCACCACATCGGTCGCCGCGGGCGCAAGCGATGTGATCCTCGATGAGACCGTGAAGGTGCGTTTTGACGCCTCGCTGGAACGCGGGATGCCCTGGACCTTCCGGCCGGTCGTGCGCGAGATGACGCTGCGGCTGGGCGAAACCGGGCTGGCCTTTTTCGAGGCGCATAATCCGACCGACCATCCTGTGGCCGGGATTGCGTCCTATAACGTGACGCCGGATGCGGCGGGTGGATTTTTCGAAAAGATCGCCTGTTTCTGCTTTGACATGCAGGTCTTGCAGCCCGGCGAGACGGTTCAGATGCCGGTGAGTTTTTTCGTCTCGCCCGACATTCTGACCGACCGCGATGGC
This sequence comes from Rhodobacterales bacterium, assembly GCA_009993005.1. Lineage (GTDB taxonomy): Bacteria > Pseudomonadota > Alphaproteobacteria > Rhodobacterales > Rhodobacteraceae > JAACUH01. The sequence goes on along the minus strand of JAACUH010000049.1, from coordinate 138 downwards.
CGCTTCGTGCACACCATCACGCTGAGCTATACCTTCCACGAAAGCCTGCTGCCTCTGGATGACCAGCAGGCCGCCCTGACCCGCCCCGACGACGCACCCTTGACGGGGCCTGCGGCGCTGGGCACAGCTTTGAACTGA
>JAACUH010000103.1:4979-5594 GCA_009993005.1 Rhodobacterales bacterium | reverse complement strand
GTGAGCTGGGTTTAGAACGTCGTGAGACAGTTCGGTCCCTATCTTCCGTGGGTGTAGGATACTTGAGAGGAGTTGCCCCTAGTACGAGAGGACCGGGGTGAACGTTCCACTGGTGGACCAGTTGTCGTGCCAACGGCAGTGCTGGGTAGCTATGAACGGACAGGATAACCGCTGAAGGCATCTAAGCGGGAAGCCCCCCTCAAAACAAGGTATCCCTGAGGACCGTGGTAGACCACCACGTCGATAGGCCAGAGATGTAAGCGCAGCGATGCGTTCAGTTGACTGGTACTAATTGTCCGATAGGCTTGATTTGATCCAGTAATAGCAATGCTGGACCAAAGGTCATGCACCAAAGAACGGTCAGTCTTGACTTGGAAATACGATGTTTCTTTTTTGGTCTGGTGGTCATAGCACGAGTGAAACACCCGATCCCATCCCGAACTCGGCCGTTAAGCACCGTCGCGCTGATGGTACTGCGTCTTAAGACGTGGGAGAGTAAGTCACTGCCAGACCTAACAAGAAACATCGCGTTATTCTCTCTACGATGCCTTTACAACATTGTCGCGGGGTGGAGCAGCCCGGTAGCTCGTCAGGCTCATAACCTGAAGGTCGTAG
>JAACUH010000103.1:0-4963 GCA_009993005.1 Rhodobacterales bacterium | reverse complement strand
CCTGAAGGTCGTAGGTTCAAATCCTACCCCCGCAACCAAAAATTCTTACATGATATCAAACACATGGGCCGCCCTCTGGGCGGCTTTTGCGTGTCGCGTCGTGTTGCAAGCCCGTCCCGAACACTCCCCAAAGATTCCAAAGACTTACAAATATCCCCGATTCCTCCGTGCAACACGGATGCGACACGGGACCAAGCCGATGTTCCGCAGACGTTCGCGACTGATCGTGCTTGCCCATGCGGTGCCGCTGCGCTTGGATGGGGCAATCCCCGAAAGGTCCGAATTGCTCATGCCGATCTACGAGTTTGCCAGCGAAGAAATCCGTCCCCTGAGCAAGACCACCTTCAGTCTCGCGCAACTGCAGGAACGGCGCGATCTGCAGCGCCTGCTGCGGGCGAACGTCTCGGTCGTCGCGCCGGACACGCTGGTGATCGCAGAGGAATTCGGGGATTGGGACGAGTCGCGCAGGCGCATCGATCTCCTCGGCATCGACCGAAACGCGAACCTCGTGGTGATCGAGCTCAAGCGGACGGAAGACGGCGGCCATATGGAACTGCAGTCTATCCGCTACGCAGCGATGGTCTCGACCATGACCTTCGCTCAGGCCGCCGAAGTGTTCGGCCGCTATCTCACTCAGATTGGCAAGGCCGACATGGACGCGCGCGCCGAACTGCTCGACTTCCTAGGGTGGGACGAGCCCGACGAGGATGCGTTCGCTCAGGACGTCAGGATCGTCCTGGCCTCGGCCGAGTTCGGCCGCGAGCTGACAACATCGGTTCTCTGGCTCATCGAGCGCGGCATCGACATCCGCTGTGTGCGCCTCCAGCCCTACGGGCTTGATGGCCGGATCCTCGTTGATGTCCAGCAGATCATCCCGCTCCCCGAGGTGGCAGAATACCAGGTCCGCGTCACCGAGAAGAAGCGCAAGGAGCGCGAGGCGCGCACGGACACCCGAGACTGGACCAGCTACGACGTCACCCTCGGCGAGCGCCAATTGACAGGACTCCGGAAGCGACACGCCATCTATCAGGTGTTCCGCCATCTCGTGGAGCGCGGCATCGCACCGGAGAAGGTCGCTCAACACTGCGGCCCGCGGGCCAACCGAGCCCTCGTTTCCGTCGAGGGCGAGGTGGCGGTTGAAGACTTCCATCGCCTGGCGAAGGAGGCCCGCGTGAAGGAAGGACGGAACTTCGATCCGGGCCGATACTTCTGCGGTGAGGACGAACTCCTTCACTTCGAAGGGCGCACCTACGCCTTCTTGAATCAATGGGGTGGTAGGGCCTTTGACGAAGCCATGGCTGACTTGCGTGACGCATTTCCCAACAATGAGATCGCGTTTGCGCCCTGCGAACAATAGCCGATCCCGACTTGCTATCTATGCCGACAAGAGCGTGATGGATCAGGACGCTCTGTCGGAGATCATCGTGCCCAAGACCAATGACGCCGCGCTCGCCGCGTTCATCTCGGCCAAGACCGAGATCGACGCGATGCTCGAACGCCTCGCCGCGCTCAGCGCCGATCATTTCGAATGCAGCCCCGAGGATGTGAACTGGGGCCACGTCGGGACGCTTGACCTCTACCGGGCCCGCCTCCTCGAAATCACCGACATGGCGTTCCGCGAGGGCGAGCACGCCGATTGAGCGAGCCGAGGGTGTTGCAGTCGGAAACATGCTGCCCTCGAAAATGAGCCGAAGGGCAAGGATGCACCTGCACAGGGATGTTGGAGACTACGACATCCCCAGAAAAGGCGTTGGAGTTTACAACGCCTTTTCTGCGCCTCACGCCGCCGCCGTCGCCACGCCATCCAGCCGCACAGCGACGCTTGTGATGCCGTTCCCGGCCGCCTCGACGGCAACGCCGATGGGGAAGCGCCCGGCGGCTGGGGTGGTGACTTCTTTCGCCGTGTTGTCCCACGCCACGCGCGCGCCGACCGTCAGCATAGCGGCGCTGGCCTTCGGTAGCTGGAACACACCGGTGGTGGAGAGTTCGACCGGTTCGCCCTCGGCCGAGGAATAGGCGGCGATGCCGAAGATGCTGCCCACGATCATCGCGTCGCCCGAGGCGACGCCGCCCGCGGGCGTCGTGACGCGGACGATGTGGCCGTTCTGGAGGTAGTTCTTCATCTCAGAGCCCTTTCGAGGATTGGATGCGGACGACCGAGATACGGTCGGTCGCCCCTGCGATCTGCCGGTTGAGGTCCGCGAGCGCCGCTGCCATCTCGGCGTCGCTGGCGTAGGTGACGCGCTTGCCGTCGTATTCGACGGTGCGGACGCCCTGATAGCGCGCGGCCATCAGGGCGTCCCGCCAGGCGGTGAGCTGGGGGAGATCGGTCACGTCACGCCCCGGCGTTCATGAACCAGCCGCGATGGTCGATGAAGCCCGCCCCGAAATCGAGGATCACCCTGATCTCCACGCCGTCCACGTCCCAGCCAGAGCGGCTCTCGACCTGCGGGCCTTCCGCGCCCGAGAGATAAGCGAACTCCAGCCCGTCGATCTCGCCGGGCTCGGCGGTCACGTACCAGCGGGTCGCGCTCGACAGCCGCGGCTCGACCACCAGAGAGAGCGACCCCGAGAAGGGGTTCACATCGGCGGCCGTCGCTGGCGCGATGCTGGCCAGCCACTTCTCGGCCGTGGTCTCCAGCACAGGCGGAACCAGCAGGTTGCGGGGCGTCACGCGGATGGTGCGGTCCTCGATGCCCTTCTGCGTGCGCAGCGCCAGCCGCGCCGCCGAGAGGGTCGCGTCGGAGATCGCAGCGCCCGTGCCCGCCTTGTTGCCGTGATCGGCGTGGAACAGCGTCTTGCCGTCCGACAAGGTGGGGCCGTTGCCGCTGCCCGCCTCGAGGAGGGTGACGAGGATGCGCGCCTCGGTCTCGGCTGCGGCCTGGCCCATGCGGCGGGCGAGGTCCGCGAAGGCGCCGAGGTCGTCGTTGACCAGCACCTGCCGGGTGACGCCGATCTTCCGCGCCCAGGTCTCGACCTTGTAGGCCTCGCGCGCTTCGGCCATGGTCCCGGCCTTGATCTCGCCGTGCTCGTTGAGCTTCTCCAAGAGCGGCGCCTCGCCGAGCATGATCTTGTTCACCGAGCGGAAATCGCGCGCCGTGGTCTGGCGGCCGAGGCGTCGGATGCCCGAGGGCGCGGCCTGATAGGCGTCACGCAGCACCCTGCCCACCGTGTCTCCGAGGATGATCGGGAAATCGGAGGTCGTGTGCAGCGCTCGGGTCACAAGGCTCGCGGGCGACAGCGCCATGGTGGACTCGCCGCGCAGGGTCAGCAGTTCCTTCGCCATGTCCACGGGCGTGGAATAGGCATAGCGGCGGGCGGGCTCGGAGAGCTCATGCCGTGGGTTGATCCGCGCGTAGAGCGCTTCGCCCATCTGCCGGGCGCGCAGCGCCGGATCGTCATGGCTCTCGCCCATATCGACGCGGACCTGCTCGGTGCGGATGGCCGGTGCGCTGCGGCTCGCCAGCGCCTCGAAGGCGGCGCGGCGGGCGGTGTCGGGATCGGCTCCTCCGTCGATCTGGCCGTCGATCCAGGACTGGTCCAGCCCGGCGATGCGGGCGATGGAGCGGATCTCGGCGTTCGCCTCGGCGCGGGTCTGACTAGAGTTTCCGGCGGCAACGCTAGTTGCGATGCGGCCACCTGCGTTGTCGGTGTCAACGCAGCTGTTTCGGGTCTGCGCCGCGGCGGAAGTGGTGGTCGTGTCGGTCATCTCTGTCTCCATGCGAATGTGGGCGCCGGGATCGGCGGGCGTCGGCACCAGGGAAATCTCGTGGGGCGTCCAGCGCACCGCAGTCAGCACGCGCGCGCCGTTCTCGGTGGTCTCGGCCCAGTCCTCGACCGAGTAGCCGACCGAGACGTGGCGCAGGATACCCGCCAGCACGTCTTGCCAGACCGGCTCCACCTCTGGCCGTGCCGAGAACTGGATGAGCGCCGTGCCGCGCTTGCCGTCGACGGCGGCGCTGCGGACGGAGCCGAGTACGTCGCGCACAGCGGTCTGGCGATGCGCGTCGAGGACGCTTGCGCCTTCCAGCCGCGACAAGTCCACCGCCTCGGGCGCGAGGCTGAGCCGCTCGATGTATTGCCCGGCCATGTCGCGGCGGCGCACCGGCGCGCCGGTGGACCAGACAACTTCAACGTTGCGTTCTTCAACGTTGACTGTCTGCGGCTTCAAACTGGCACGCCGGGTCAGAAGGGAAACGTTGTCGCTCCCGACGTTTGAGTGCGTCCATGCCGAGGTTGTTTCGGTGTCAGCCATCTGCGGCCTCCTTCTGCTGCGGCGCCGCCTGGCCGAAGCCGAGCCCCAGCCCCTCGGCGCGCTCGCGGTCGGCCGCGATCTCGGCATCGACCTGTTCGGCGTCGTAGCCGCGCTCGGAGATCGCCTGCGACCGGCTCTTCAGCCCCGCGCCGATCGCCATGATCTCGGCCTGCACGTCCTTCATCGGATCGACGTAGTCGAACTTCGGCGGCAGCCATTCGCAGGCGAGGTAGGCGTCCGGGTTCCTGTCGAAGTCCCGCGCGGGCAGATCGCCGGTCAGCACCGCTAGGCGAACGAACCGCTCCCAGACCGGGCGGCAAAACAGGTGCACCACCACGTTGTGCTGAAGCTGCTCGACCCGGCGACGGAACTCGATCAGCCCCGCGCGGATCGAGGAATAGGTGACGCCCTCCAGATCGCCCGAGACCAGCTCGTAGGGCAGGCCCAGCCCGGCCGCGACGGCGCGCAGGTGGTTCTTCACGAAGGGCGCGTAGGCGTCGTGCTCGGTGGGATTGGAAAACCGGATGTCGGTGCCGGGCGGGAGCGGGATCAGGCTTCCAGGCTCCATGCCAACGGTCAGCGCGCCGCCGGTGTTGATGCCGCTCAGCCCACCCGCCGCGCCGTCAGGATCGGTGATGAAGCCGGTGAACAGCGCCGCGACCTTGGCCTTCACCAGCGCGGCGTCCTCGAACTGGTCGAGCTCGTGCA
>JAACUH010000191.1 GCA_009993005.1 Rhodobacterales bacterium | reverse complement strand
GCCAGCAGGAAGAACAGCAACATGCCCTGAAACGCCTGAATCGCCGCCGCCGGCAGCCCCAGCAGAAATTGCGACAGCTCGCCGCCGATATAGGTCAGCGCCATCAAGAGCCCCGCCAGCAGGATGCCGATCGGGTTCAGCCGGCCCAGAAACGCCACGATGATCGCGGTGAAACCGTAGTTCGAGCCGAAATCGATGCTGATCTGCCCGGCCGGCCCGGCCACCTCGAACAGGCCGGCCAACCCCGCCAGAGTGCCCGAAATCCCGAGACACAGCACCACCAGCCGGTTCGGGTTCACCCCGGCAAAGCGCGCGGCGCGCGGGGCCTGTCCGGCCAGCCGGATCTGAAAGCCCAGGATGTGGCGCTGCAACAGCACCTGCGCGGCAATCACCGCCAGAATCGCCGTCACCACCCCCCAGTGCATCCCGCTGCCGACAATCAGTTCAAGATTGGCCGCCGCCGGATACTGCGCCAGATTGCGCGAGCCGGGAAAGCCGCCGCCCTCGGGATTGCGCATCAGCCCCAGGGCCATCGACGCCAGGATCGCCTGCGCGACATAGACCAGCAGCAGGCTGACCAGAATCTCGCTTGTGGCAAAGCGGGTGCGCAGCAGCGCTGGAATCATCGCCCACAGCCAACCGCCGAACCCCCCCGCCAGCACCATCAGCGGAAAGACATACCACGCCTGCACCGGGTAGAACGCCAGCCCCACCCCGGCCCCGGCAATCGCCCCCATGATATACTGACCCTCGGCCCCGATGTTCCAGATCCCGGCCCGGAACCCCAGGCTCAGCCCGACCGCGATCAGGATCAGTGGTGCCGCCTTGACCAGCAATTGCGGGCGCGAGTAGCTGGCAAACTGGGGGCTGAACAGCGGGTCCCAAAAGATGATGCGGATCGCCTCGAACGGGTTCTTGCCCAGAAGCGCGAACATCACCCCGCCCGCGATCATGGTCAGCACCACCGCCAGCACCGGCGTCGCCGCCGTCCAGACCCGCGATGGCGAGGGCCGCTTCTCAAGCCTCAGCATAGCAATTCACCTTTGCCCAAATATCCTCGGGGGGTGAATTGGCCGCAGGCCAAGAGGGGGGCAGACAGCCCCCCTGCCGCGTCATGCGCCATGATGCCCCGCCTCCAGACCATGCGCGCCGCCCATCATCAGCCCGATCTGCTCGATCGTCAGCCCCTGCACCGGCCGGGTCGGGGTCAGCCGCCCACCGTTCAGCGCGGCAAAATCATCAGCGATTTCCATCAGTTCGTCGAGGTCTTGCGAGATGCACACCACTGCCGCCCCCGCCGCCGCCAGATCAAGCAGCG
>JAACUH010000066.1 GCA_009993005.1 Rhodobacterales bacterium | reverse complement strand
ATGGAACCGCGCCGCACGGCAGGAAGAGGTCGCCGGCGCCGGCCACGCCCTGCCGCGGACCCATGCCGCAGAACTGGCCGCCGTGCTGCGCGACGTGCTGCGCGAAGTCTGAGGGGCGCGACCTCTGAAGGCCGCGACCTCTGACGGGCGCGACCTCTGGTCCGCGACCAGCCGCTTGAAATCGAATCACTTTTGACTCAATTCCCGGACCGCCGAAATTTGCAGCAACAATGAGGCCTGCATGGCGTCATTGTTTCGCAGATCGTGATCGCCCTATGCGTGTTTCTTGTGCTGCCTTCGCAAGGTCTCGCCGATGACCTGAACAGGCCCGATCCTCGCCACGAACATGCCGCATTTGCGCCCATCCTGGGAGAGTTCACGCCAGACGTCGCCTATGGCGCCCGTCCCTGTCCACGGCCGATCTGTTCCGTAACCGGGCCGAGACCCCGCGCTGCCCCGGCTATCGTTGCCCGCAGGACGACAATCGCGGCCCCTGCCGCCGCGAAGAGCCTGTGGTTGCTCCGGTTCACAGGCCGCCCGCGGCCGGGACAGCCGCCGCGCAACCGTCGGGGCGTGGTGCCGCGCGGGGCTGCGGGACGTAGGGTCGATCTGGCGGAAACCCTGAAAACATGCTTAAAATACAGTGGTTCGGACGCAAGGGAGGTGCAACCCAAAGTTGTATTTGTCCCCGGTCCGATTGACGGTTTTCCTGTCCCAATGGTTAGGTTCCCCGGTCGGGTAACTTGTGACATGCCCGGCTTGTTTCGGATCTGCCGGCTGGTTGCCGGCGTCGGCGACCGAAGCACTTGCCAGTGGCGACCGGAGCGTTCAAAGACGTCGGTCCGACGTCCCGGGTTGGTGGTTCGCGGTGGCTTCACCGCGGTGAAAGAGTGCCGGTGGGTGCCGGTTGTTGATTTCCCTGGGGAGGGAAAACTGTGACGTATCAAGATCGTGCTGCCTATCCTTCCGTTGCGTTTCCGCGTCCGATCACATTGTCGGAGCGGCCTGCTGCGGCAGGTATCTACCGGCGGTTTGCAAAACGCGCGCTCGACATCGCCATTGTGGCCGTTGTGTCGCTGCCGGTGGCGATGGTCGTGCTGCTGCTGGCGCTGCTGGTGGCGACCGATGGCCGCTCTCCCTTCTACATGCAGGCGCGCGTCGGCCGCGGCGGGCGGTTGTTCCGCATGGTCAAGCTGCGCACGATGGTCTGGCAGGCCGACCGGGTGCTGGATGGCTATCTCGCCTCGAACCCCGCCGCCCGCGCGGAATGGGACCGGGACCAGAAGCTGCGCCATGATCCCCGCGTGACCCGCATCGGCGCCCTGCTGCGCCGGTCGTCGCTGGATGAGCTGCCGCAGCTGTGGAACGTGCTGCGCGGCGATATGTCGATCGTCGGCCCCCGCCCGATGATGGACAGCCAGCGCGCGATCTATCCCGGCACCGAATATTACGCGATGCGCCCCGGCATCACCGGCTTCTGGCAGGTGTCCGTGCGCAACGAGAGCAGCTTTTCCGAGCGCGCCGCGTTCGACCGGCGCTATTTCCACGAACTCTCGCTGCGCACCGATCTGGGCGTGATCTGGCGCACCGTGGGCGTGGTGCTGCGCGCGACCGGCGTCTGAGCCGGGCCGGGCTGCGCAAAACACCGGCCCGGCGCCCTGCGGGCCGCGCCCCTTGCAGTGCAGAATCACGACATTTTTCTGCCCCAACACCGGTTTAGGACTGCGCTGTAGCGCGGCTTTGGGCTAGCCTTGTGCGCGCAGGTGGTGACAGCGAAAGAACGATCCGGCGATGCCGAACATCTTCGCCTTTGCGGTGCTGGCGCTCTGGCCCGTCGTCTCGGTGATCCTGTTCCACAGGTTGCCGGTCGGTCGTGCCGTGATCGCGAGCCTGCTTGTGGCCTATCTGTTTCTGCCGCCGCCGCCGACCGGCTTTGACTTTCCGCTGCTGCCGCCACTGACCAAGGAGACGATCCCGAGCCTTGTCGTCGCGCTTGCCTGTCTGGTGATGTACCGCGACCGGCTGTCGCTCTGGCCCGAAAGCCGCGCGGGGCGGGTGCTCGTGGTGCTGTTCGTCCTGAGCCCGATGGCGACGGTGCTGACCAACCCGGAACCGGTGTTCTGGGGCCGCATCGGCCTGCCCGGGCTGCGCCTTCGCGAGGGGCTGGGGATCATGGTCAACCAGAGCCTGCTTCTGGTGCCGTTTCTGGTCGCGCGCAACCTGTTGCGCCGCGCCGATGACCACCGCGACCTGCTCGCCGCGCTGTTCATCGGCGGGCTGGTCTATTCGCTGCCGATGCTGGTCGAAATCCGGCTCAGCCCGCAGCTCAACATCTGGATCTACGGGTTCTTCCAGCACAATTTCGACCAGATGATCCGCTTTGGCGGGTTCCGGCCCATCGTGTTTCTCTATCACGGGATCTGGGTGGCGTTCTTTGCCATGACTGCCGTGGTGGCAGGCGTGGCGCTGGCCCGAGGGCTGCCGTCGCGGCGCGGGCTGGCCGCAACGGGCGCGGTCTATCTGCTGGCGGTGCTGGTGCTGTCGAAATCGCTGGCGGGTATCCTTTATGCGCTGGTGCTGGCGCCGCTGGTGCTGTTTCTGGGGCGGCGGTGGCAGTTGCATCTGGCGGTCGCGCTGGCCTGCGTCGCGCTGGCCTATCCTGTGATGAAGGGCGCGGGCGTGGTCCCGACAGAGGCGATCCTCGCGCAGGCTGCCCGGATCGATGACGACCGCGCCAATTCGCTGCGCTTCCGTTTCCAGCAAGAGGACATCCTGCTCGACCGGGCCTATGAAAAGCCGCTCTTTGGCTGGGGAAGCTGGGGGCGCAACCATATCCTCGACGAGAATACCGGCGCGATCCTGACCGTCACCGACGGCCGCTGGATCATCCTGATCGGCGTGCTGGGCTGGGTCGGGTTCCTCGCCGAATTCGGGCTGCTGACGCTGCCGATCTTCCTCATATGGCGCAAGGCGATGCAGGGGGATGCGGCCGCGCTGTCGCCCTGGATCGCGCCGCTGACGCTGCTCCTCTCGGTGAATGTGATCGACCTGATCCCCAATGCCACGATCACGCCGCTCACCTGGCTTCTGGCCGGCGCGGTGCTGGGCTATGCCGAGGCGCATGTGGCGGTCCGCAAACCCCGCTTTGCCACGCCACTGCGGACGATCCTGTGACCCCCGCCCGCCCCCGCGTTCTGGTCATAGCCGAGGCCGCCAACCCCGAATGGGTGTCGGTGCCGCTGGTGGGCTGGTCGCTCGCCATGGCGCTGCGCGACGTGGCCGAGGTGCATCTGGTCACGCAGGTGCGCAACCGCGATGCGATCCTGCGGGCGGGGCTGGAAGAGGGGCGCGATTTCACCGCCATCGACAGCGAGGCGGTGGCGCGCCCGCTTTGGGCGGTGGCGCGCGTCTTGCGGATGGGCGAGGGGCGTGGCTGGACTGCCGTGCAGGCGATCAACGCGCTGGCCTATCCGGCGTTCGAGCGGGGCGTCTGGCGGCAGTTCGGCGCGGCGATCCGGGCGGGGCGCTACGACATCGTGCACCGCGTCACACCGCTCAGCCCGACGATTTCCAGCCCGCTCGCCGCGCGCTGTGCCCGTGCGGGCGTGCCCTTTGTGCTCGGCCCGCTCAACGGCGGGGTGCCCTGGCCTGCGCAGTTCGCCGCCGCGCGGCGGCAAGAGCGTGAATGGCTGTCCTACCTGCGCGCCGCCTACACGCTGATGCCGGGGCGCGGCGCGACGCTGCGCCATGCGGCGGCAATCATCGCGGGGTCGCGCCACACCGCGTCGGAAATCCCCGCATCGCATCAGGCCAAGCTGCTCTATCTGCCTGAAAACGCCATCGACCCCGCCCGTTTTGCCCGCATCGCCGCGCCGGTGCCGGGGCCCCTGCGCGCCTGTTTCATCGGGCGGCTGGTGCCCTACAAGGGCGCCGACATGCTGATCGCCGCCGCCGCGCCGCTGCTGCGCGACGGGCGCATGACGCTCGACATCATCGGCGACGGCCCGATGATGGCTGCTCTGCGCGCGCAGGCGGCAGAGGCTGGCGTGACGGTGACGTTCCACGGCTGGGTCGATCATGCGCGCGTGCAGGACGTGGCGGCGGGCTGCGGCATCCTCGCCTTTCCCTCGATCCGCGAGTTTGGCGGCGGCGTCGTGCTCGAGGCGATGGCGCTGGGCCTCGCGCCGCTTGTGGTGGACTATGCCGGGCCGGGCGAACTGGTGACGCCGGCCACCGGCCAAACCGTGCCGCTGGGCGACCGCGCGGCGATCATCGCAGGCTTTCGCGCGGCGCTTGCGCGGCTGGCGGATGACCCTGCGGGCGTGCAGGCGACCGGCGCACGGGCGCGCATGCGGGTGCTGGCGCAGTTCACCTGGGCCGCCAAGGCCGCACAAGTGGCGCGGGTTTATGACTGGGTGCTGGGCCGCGCGGTTGAAAAGCCGGTGCTGATCGACGACATGGGGTCTGCACGGCAGGGAGGTGACGATGTGGCGGTTTAGTCTGGTTCTGGTCCTTGCCCTGTGCGCGCTGCCCGCCGCTGCACAGCAGGACCGGCGGGTGTTTTTCTACGGTAACAGCCTGATCCACCACCTGACCGACACCGACGAGACCACCGTGCCGCATTGGCTGCACCGGCTGGCGGTGGCGGGCGGGCAAGGCTTTGCCGCCGATGGCACCTGGGGCTTTCTGCGCGATTTCGCCGCCGCCCTGCCGCCCGAGGCAAAGTGGTCCTTTCGCGAGGTGCCGCGCGTCTGGGACACCGCGCGCCTTGCGTTCCGCCGCGCGGATTTCGACACCATCGTGATCGCGCCCGCCAATTTCATCCAGTATCTGCCGCCCGACGCGCCCTATCAGGGCGACAACCCGCGCGGCGACAGCCCGCTTTCGGCCACGCTGCGGGTGATCGACTATACCGCAAACCAGCATCCCGCCGCGCGGTTCTACATCTACGAAGGCTGGGCCGATCTGGGCAGCTACCCGCCCTCGCGCCGGGTGCTGCGCCGCTATCACGCCCATAATCAGGGCGCGTATCACGGCTGGTATGAAGGCTATGTCGCTGCCCTGCGCGCCGGTGCGCCTGGCCGTGACATCACGCTGATCCCGGTGGCGCGGGTGCTGTCAGAGCTGATGACTGGCCCGCTCGCCGACCTGCCTGCGACCGTGTTCTATACCGACGATGCGCCGCATGGCACGCCGACGCTCTACCTGCTGGCCTCGCTCGTCACCTATGCCACGCTTTATGGCGAGGCGCCGCCGCCGCTCGACCTGACCGACAGCATCGACGCAACCGTGCGCGCGCTCTATCCGCAGATCGCGGCACAGGTCTGGGCGAGCGTGTCGGGCGCGGTGCTGCCCGAACAGGCGCAGGCGGTAACGCCCGCTGTGTTGCCCGCTGCCTTGCCCGGCGCGCCGCTCGACAACCCCTCGCTCGCCATGGGGCTCAACGGCATCTCGGACTGGTCCACGCAGCACCCGTTCCTCGACCTGATGAAAACCGCGCGCCCCTGGATCGGCCATCTGCCCGGCCAATGGGGTGGCTTTGACGCGGCCGAGGTCGAGGCGAGCGGCGTGCTGAGCGCCGAGGGCTGGCCGACCGCCCTCCCCGCCGGGGTCGAGCGGCTCGAGACCTTCATCCTCACCGACCAGCCCTCCGGGGCTGCCTCACTCGCCGGGCGCTACCGGCTGACCTACGCGGGGCAGGGGAGCGTCACCGTCGGCGGCATCGCGCGCGATATCGACGCGCGGCCGGGCGAGATCCGGTTCAGCTACCGCCCCGGCGAGGGGCTGGTGTCGGTCAGCCTCGCGGCCATCGACCCCGCCGATCCGGTCCGCGACATTGCCGTTGTGCGCGAGGACCAGATCGCCGCCTTCGACGGCGGCGCGGTGTTCAACCCCGCCTGGATCGCCCGCATCAAGGACCTGCGCGCGCTGCGCTTCATGGACTGGATGGCGACCAATGGCTCGGATCAGGCACAGTGGGACGACCGCCCGCTACCAGGCGACTATTCCTACGCAAGGCGCGGCGTGCCCATCGAGGTGATGGTGGAGCTGGCCAATCTGGTGGGCGCCGACCCCTGGTTTACCCTGCCGCACAGGGCCGACGACGCCTATGTCGCGGCCTTTGCGCAGATGGTGCACGACCGGCTCGACCCCGCGCGGGTGGTCTATGTGGAATATTCCAACGAGGTCTGGAACTTCATCTTTGCGCAGACGCATTGGGCTGCCGCGCAGGCGCAGGCGCGCTGGGGCGAGGCCGCGGGCGACGACGCCTGGATGCAATTCGCCGGCCTGCGCGCCGCGCAGGTGGCCGACATCTGGACGCGCGTCTATACTGACGCGCCAGACCGGCTGGTGCGCGTGATCGCCACCCATACCGGCTGGCCGGGGCTGGAAGAGCCGCTCCTGACCGCACCGCTGGCGCAGGCCGAGGGGCTGGCGCCGCCGGTGCGGTCCTTTGACGCCTATGCGATCAGCGGCTATTTCGGGCATGAGATCGGGTCGGCTGACCTCGCCCCCGCCCTGCGTGGCTGGATTGCCGATGGCAGCGCCACCGCGCAGGTGACGGCCAGGCTGCGCGCCGGGTCGCTGCGCGAACTGACCGACGACCTGTTTCCCTATCACGCGGGCGTGGCGCGGCACTTTGGCCTCGACCTGGTGATGTATGAGGGCGGCACGCATATCGTGGGCAGCGGTGATCTGGTGAACGACGACGCGCTCACCGCCTTCTTTGCCGCCTACAACTACAGCCCCGAGATGGCCGCGCTCTATGCCACGGCGATGGAGGCTTTCGCGGCCAATGGCGGCACGCTGTTCAACGCCTTTGTCGATGTCGCGGCGCCGTCGAAATGGGGAAGCTGGGGCGCGCTGCGCCACCTCGACGATGTGAATGCGCGCTGGTCAACGCTGATGGCCTTCAACGCGCGGCCGGGCGACGCGGCCCGCGCGGGCGCGTTCCGCGGCACGCTCGAACAGGACGCACGCTAGATGTCAGCCCTGCGCCGCAGCGATCTCGTCGAGCAGCGTCCGCGCCCCCCGCGCCGCGCCGAAATCCGCCACCACCCGCGCCCGGCCCGCCTGCCCCAGCGCGCGGCAGCGGGCGGGGTCTGTGGCGAGGGCGGCGATGGCCTCGGCCAGCGCGGCAGGGTCTTGCGGCGGCACGAGGATGCCGTGGCGGCCATGGGTGATGAGTTCAGCCACGCCGCCCGCCGCCGTGCCGATGGTGGGGACTTCGCAGGCCATCGCTTCCATCAGGGCCACGCCCAGCGGCTCGGCCCAGCTTGCCAGTGCAAAGATATGCGCGGACAGCAGATGCGCCTTGACCGCATCCGCGTCGATTGCGCCCAACAGGCGCACATGCGCGCCAAGGTCGAGGTCGCGGATGCGCGCGTCGAGCGTGGCGCGGTAGCCGGTGCCGCCGGCGTCATCCTCGCCCGCGATGTCGAGCCGCGCGTCGATGCCGCGGTCGCGCAACAGGCGCAGCGCCTCCATCAGGTCCTGATGCCCCTTCACGATATTGAGCCGCCCGCAGGAAAAGATCCGCAGCGGCCCGCCGGGCACATGCGGCGCATAGGGCGCATCGCGCCGCAGCGTGTCGGTGTCCACGCCCATCGGCTGCACCACCAGCCGCGCCGGCAGGTCGGGGGCGAGCGCCGCGCGCACCTCGGCCAGCAGTTTTTCGGTGATGATCGTGGCAAAGGCCGCGCCGCGCCATTTGTAGCGCTGGCCGGGGCCGTAATCCGCCAGCGGCCCGTGCAGCGTGAGCGAATAGCGCGGCCCCCCCATCTGCCGCGCCAGCGCCGCGATCAGCGCCGCGCGCCCGCAGGAATGCACATGCACATGCCCGATCCCCTGCGCGCGGCACAGCGCCAGCAACTGCCGTGCGGCGGCGGCCGACAGCGCGAGGTCGCGCACGAAATCCGCCCCTTCGCGGCGCATCTCGTCGCGCGGCAGGGCGGTGAGCGCGGCGAGCGCCTGCATCGGCTTGACAGCCCCCAGATAGCTGGTGCGCGCCATCGCCTGTGCCGACCAGTCATGCGCGATGAGGCCCGCAGGCGGCTTGCGCGTCGAGATCAGCACGACCTGCGCGCCCATCGCCTCGAGTGCCGCGATTTCGCGCCAGAAGAAGATATGTGTCTGCCCCGGAAACTGCGGGACGAGGTAGCCGATTTTCGCGGTCACAGAGGCGGTCTTTCGATCTTGGCTGGCGCCGCCAGACTGCGGGCAATCGGGGCCGCCGTCAAAGCGAAAGAGGCCCGATGCTGAGTATCATCATCCCCGCGAGCAATGAGGCCGCGCTGATCGGCGGTTGCCTGGCCGCGCTGCTGGCCTCGGACGATGTGCCCGGCGGGGTCGAGGTCATCGTCGCCGCCAACGGCTGCCAGGACGATACCGCCGCACGGGCGCGGCGGATGGCCCCGCAGGCGCAGGCGCGGGGCTGGGCGCTGGAGGTGCTCGACCTGCCCGCGCCGGGCAAGCTTGCCGCGCTGAACGCGGCCGACAGTCGCGCGCAGGGCGACATGCGCGCCTATCTCGACGCCGATGTGACGGTGACGCCGGCGCTGCTGGCGCTCACCGTCGCGGCGCTGGCGCGCCCCGATGCCGCCTATGCCAGCGGGCGGGTCAACATCACCGCGCATAGCACCTGGGCCAGCCGTGCCTATGCCCGCATCTGGCGGCGCGTGCCCTTCATGCGCGCGGGCGTGCCCGGATGCGGCTATTTCGCGGTCAACGCCGCCGGGCGCGCGCGCTGGGGTGCCTTTCCGGCGATCATCTCGGATGACACCTTCGTGCGGCTCCAGTTTACCCCGGCAGAGCGGCATCTGGTCGCGGCCAGTTACGACTGGCCGATCGCCGAGGGCTTTGGCGCGCTGGTGCGGGTGCGGCGCAGGCAGGATGCGGGGGTGGCCGAGGTCGCCGCCCGCTGGCCTGCGCTGATGGCGCATGACGGCACGCCGCCGCTGGGGCGCGCGGGCCTTGCGGGGCTGGCGCTGCGCGACCCGCTGGGCTTTGTGGTCTATGCGGGCGTGGCGCTGCGGGTGCGGTTGACGCCCGGCGGCGCGGACTGGACGCGCGGACGATGAGCACGCTGTCCCGCTTTGCCACCGGCAACAGCCTGATGCAGCGCGCGCTGCGATCCTCTGCCATCACGGTGCTGGGCTTTGGCGCGAGCCAGATCATCCGCCTCGCGTCGAACCTGATCCTGACGCGACTGCTGTTTCCCGAGGCGTTCGGGATGATGGCCATCGTGTCGGTGTTCCTGATGGGGCTGGCGATGTTTTCCGACGTGGGCGTCGGCCCTGCGATCATGGGAAGCAAGCGCGGGGACGAGCGTGATTTCCTCGACACCGCCTGGACGATCCAGATCATCCGGGGGCTGAGCCTGTGGGTCGTGGCCCTGGCGCTGACATGGCCGATTGCGCTGTTTTATCAAGAGCCTGATCTGGTGTGGTATCTGCCTGTCGCGGCGCTCACGCTGCTCATCAACGGGTTCAACCCGACCCGGCTCGAAACCGCGAACCGGCATATGCAGGCGGGCCGCGTGACGCTGATCGAGGTCGCCACACAGGTCGTGGGGATCATCGTCGCGGTGGCGCTGGCCTTTGTGTTTCAGTCGGTCTGGGCGCTGGTTGTCAGCGGCATCGCGGCGGCGCTGGCGCATCTCGTCATGCTCAACGCCTTTCTGCCCGGCGCGCGCAACCGCCTGCGCTGGGAGCGGCCGGCGGCGCAGGAACTCATCACTTTCGGCAAATGGATATTCCTCTCCACCCTGTGCGGTTTTGCCATCGGGCAGGCGGACAAGGTGTTCATCGGCCGCTACCTCAGCCTGGCTGATTTCGGCCTCTACAACATCGCCTTCTTCCTCGCCTCGTTCCCCTTCATGCTGGGCGGCATGGTGATGCGCCGCCTGCTGATCCCGGTCTATCGCGAAAGCCCCCCCGCCGAGAGCGCCGCCAATTTCGCCCGGCTGCGCAAGATGCGCGGCGCGGCGAGCGCGGGGCTGTTTGGCATGGCGGTCTTGCTTGCCTTCGGAGGTGTGTGGCTGGTCGATCTGATGTATGATGCGCGCTATCTTGCGGCGGGGGGCATCGTGGTGCTGATCGCCGTGGTGCAGATGCCGGCGCTGGTCATCATGACGGTCGATCAGGCCGCGCTGGCGATGGGCGATTCGCGCCGGTTCTTTGTGCTGACGCTGGCGCGGGCGGTGCTGGTGGTGGCGGGCATTCTGGGCGGGCTGGCGCTGGCCGGGTTGCCCGGCGCGCTGGTCGGGCAGGGGTTGGCCAATCTGGCGGCCTATCCGGTGCTCGTCTGGCTGATCCGCCGGCATGGGGCCTGGGACCCGGCGCTTGACGCGGCCTGTGCGACGATCGGCGGGGTGCTCGGCGCGCTGGCGATCTGGCTCAATTGGGAGGCGGTTGCGGCGCTGGCGCAGATGTCACCGGGCTGACCGGGGATTTCGGGTGCGGATGCCCAAAAAACACCGCATTGGTGCGGCATGGCAGATCATGGAATATGGGTGCGGTAGAGTCTTTGTGATGGATGGATCGTCTGACAGTCTGGCCGTTGGCGAGAACGACATCGCCATCGTCGGCATGGCCGCGCACCTGCCCGGTGCCGCGACGCTGGATCAGTATTGGGCCAATCTGCGGGGGGCCATCCCGTCGATCCGTCGCCTGACCGAGGCCGAGCTCATCGCCGCAGGCGAGGCGCCGCATCTGATCGCGCGGCCCGATTATGTGCCCTTTGCCGCGCCGCTCGACGGGTTTTCCGAGTTCGACGCAGAGTTCTTCGGCTTTTCGCCCAAGGATGCCGCGATCATGGACCCCCAGCACCGCCAGTTTCTCGAGGTCGCGTGGGAGGCGCTGGAAAACGCCGGGCACATGCCCGAAGGGTTCGACGGGCGCATCGGCGTCTGGGCGGGCTGCGGCATGGGGAGCTATTTCTACTTCAACCTCTGCTCGCACCCCGATCTGGTCGCCGGCACCGGCATGTTCCTGCTGCGCCACACCGGCAATGACAAGGATTTCCTCGCCACGCGGGCGAGCCATATCCTCGACCTGCGCGGGCCCAGCATCACTGTGCAGACCGCCTGTTCCACCTCGCTTGTCGCCACCCATTACGCCTGCCAGGCGCTGCTGACCGGCGAATGCGACATGGCGCTGGCAGGCGGCGTGACGATCGAACTGCCCCATGCGCGCGGCTACCTCTACAAGGAGGGCGAGATCCTGTCGCCCGACGGCGCCTGCCACGCCTTTGACCACCGCGCGCAGGGGACCGTTTTCGGCTCTGGCGCCGGTGTGGTCGTGCTGCGCCGGCTGGGCGATGCGCTGCGCGATGGCGACCATGTCTGGGCGGTGATCAAGGGGTCGGCCGTCAACAATGACGGCGCGGCCAAGGCCGGCTACCTCGCCCCCTCGGTCGAGGGACAGGCGGCCGCGATTGCCGAGGCGCAGGCGGTGGCGGGCATCAGCGCCGAGACGGTCGATTACGTCGAATGCCATGGCACCGGCACCTGGCTGGGCGACCCGATCGAGGTCGCGGCGCTGACCGACGCCTTTCGCCGCAGCACGCAGGACGCGGGCTTTTGCCGGATCGGGTCGGTCAAGACCAATATCGGGCATACCGATACCGCCGCTGGCGTGGCGAGCCTGATCAAGACCGCGCTTTCGCTGCATCACCGCCAGATCCCGCCCTCGCTGGGCTATGAGGCACCCAACCCCGCCATCGGCTTTGACGGCTCGCCCTTCCGCGTGGCTGACCGGCTCGAGGACTGGACCAGCCACAAGGGCCCGCGCCGCGCCGGTGTCAATGCGCTGGGCGTGGGCGGCACCAATGCCCATGTCGTGCTCGAGGAAGCGCCCGCGCGCGGGCCTTCGGGCGTCAGCGACTTTCCCTTCCAGCTTCTGACCCTGTCGGCCCGGTCCAAAGCCGCGCTCGATGCCGCGAGCCTCCGGCTGGCCGATCATCTCGCCGCGCGACCCGATCAGCCGCTTGCCGATGTGGCCTATACGCTGATGGAGGGTCGCCGCGCCTTTGACCGCCGCCGCGTGGTGGTGGCCGAAACCCATGACGAGGCGGCGGCGCTCTTGCGCGAGGGCGATCCGCGCCGGGTGTTCACCCATACGGTCGTGGCGGATGCGCCCGGCACGGTGTTCATGTTCCCCGGCGGCGGCGCGCAATATGCGGGCATGGCGCGCGACCTTTACGAGACCGAACCCGTCTTTGCCGACTGGATGGACCGTGGCCTTGCCATCCTGCAACCGCGCCTCGCCTATGACCTGCGCGCGCTCTGGCTGCCCGCGCCGGGCGAGGAGGCCGCGGCGGATGCGCGGCTTCAGACGCCGTCGGTGCAACTGCCGCTCATCATGATCGTGGAATATGCGCTGGCGCAGCTCTGGATGTCCTGGGGGGTGCGGCCCGACGCGCTGATCGGCCATTCGATGGGCGAAAATACTGCCGCCTGCCTCGCCGGTGTGATGTCGTTCGAGGATTGCATCGGGCTGGTGCATCTGCGCGGGCAGCTCTTTGATACCGTCCCTGCGGGCGGAATGCTCTCGGTCGCGCTGCCGGCCGACGATCTGCGCCCGCTCCTGGGCGATCTCGACCTTGCCGCCGTCAACGCGCCGGGGCTGAGCGTGGCGAGCGGGCCGCAGCACCTGCTCGACGCGCTCGAGGCGGGCTTGCGCGCGCGCGACATCGACTGCCAGCGCATTCCCATCGACATCGCGGCGCATAGCCGGATGCTCGACCCTATCATGGCGCGCTTTGGCGATTACCTGCGGTCGATCCGGTTGAGCGCGCCCACGATCCCGCTGATCTCGAACCGCACGGGCGACTGGATGACGGCGGTGCAGGCGACCGACCCGGCGTATTGGGTGGCCCATCTGCGCGGCACGGTGCATTTCGCCGATGGGCTGAGCACCCTCGCCGCAGATCCGGCGCGCATCTATATCGAGGTCGGCCCGGGCCGCGCGCTCGCCTCGCTCGCGGGGCAGCATGGGCAGGTGACGGCCAACCAGGTGACATCGACCCTGCGCCACCCCAGGGATGCCATCGCGGATGACCGCTATTTCATGGCGATGCTGGGCCGCGTCTGGGCGATGGGTGGCGCCTTCGACCGTGCGCAGCTTTGGGGCGAGGGGCCGCGCCAGCGGCTGCCGCTGCCGACCTATGCCTTTCAGCGCGCGCCCTATTTCATCGCGCCGGGCAAGGCCGAGGCGGCCCCCGCCACCGACTGGCCGATGCGAAGCGACGACATCGCCACATGGGGCTATCGCCCGGTCTGGACCCCGCGCTATGCCGATTGCGCCGTGGATACGGCGGGCGACCTGAGGGCCGCGGCGCCGCAGGAATGGCTGGTGTTCGCCGATGAGGCGGGCCTCTGCGACAGCGTCGCCGCGCGGCTCACAGCGGCAGGGCATGGCGTCACGCTGATCCGTCCTGGCGACACCTTTGCGCGGGCGGGCGAGGGCGGCTATATCCTCGCGCCTGAACGCGGGCGCGAGGGCTATGACCTCCTGATCCGCGACCTTGTCGCGCGGGGCCGGGTGCCGACGCGCATCCTGCATGGCTGGCTGGTGACCGAGGGGACGGGCCACCGCCCCGGCAGCAGCTTTTTCCACCGCACGCAGGAACAGGGGTTTTTCAGCCTGTTGTTCCTCGCGCAGGCGCTGGGCGATGAGGGGCTGGGGCAGAAGCGGCCGGGCGACCTGCACCTGACCCTGCTCACCACCGGCGCGGTGCAGGTGCGCGGTGAACCTCTGCCCCATCCCGAAAAGGCAACGGCCTTTGGCCCCGCCCGCGTCATCCCGCGCGAATTCGCGGGCCTCACCTGTGCCACGCTGGATGTGGAGCTGCCGCCGCCGGGCCGCCGCCGCGCGCCGCTGGGCGGGCTTGCCGCCCGCGTGCTCGAGGATCTGCTCGCGCCGCCCGCAGGTGGCGCGGCCGCCCTGCGCGGCGAACGGCGCTATGCGCTGACGCATCGCCCCGTGGCGCTGCCGTCGGAGACCACCCTGCCGCTGCGCGACCGCGCGGTGGTGCTGATCACCGGCGGCTTTGGCGGCATAGGGCTGACTGTCGCGGCGGCCCTGGTCGCCCGGTTCCGCGCGCGCATCGTGCTGATCGCGCGCAGCCCGCTCCCCGCGCGCGAGGACTGGGCCGCGATCCTGCGCCGCGCCGGCCCGCGCGATGACACCGCGCGCCGCATCCGCGCGGTCGAGCAGCTCGAGGCGGCAGGGGGCGAGGTGCTTACGCTCGCCGCCGATGTGAGCAATGTCGAGGACATGCGCGCGGCGAGGGCGGTGGCCGAGGCACGCTTTGGCCCCATCACCGCCGTGATCCACGCGGCTGGCGTGATCGACGATGCGCCGATCATGGGCAAGCAGGCGATGGCGATCGAGGATGTGTTCACGCCCAAGATCCACGGCACGCAGGTGCTCGACGCGCTGTTTCCCGATGGCACGCTCGACGTGCTGGTGCTGTTCTCGTCCAGCTCGACGGTGACCGCACCGGCGGGGCAGGTCGATTATGTCGCCGCCAATGCCTATCTCGACGCCTTTGCCGCCGCGCGCGCCGGCGGCCGGACGCGGGTGGTGACGATCAACTGGGGCATCTGGTCCGAAGTCGGGATGGCCGCGAGCGCGATGCAGGCGCGCCTCGCTGCCCCCGCGCCAGAAGAGCCCGCAGGCCAGCCGATGCTGGATAGCGCCAGTTTTGATGCCGAGGGCCACCGGGTGTTCAGCGCGCGCTACAAGGCGCGCGAGCGCTGGTTTCTCGACGAGCACCGGACCGCGGCGGGCGATGCGCTGTTGCCCGGCACCGGCTATCTGGAACTGATCGCCGAGGCCCTGCTGGCGCAGGGAGAGGCGGGCGCGTTCGAGATCCGCGACCTGTACTTCCTGCGCCCGCTGCGCGTCGATGATACCGGCGCGACCCGCCTGCGCCTGACCCTGCCGCGCGCGGATGCCGGATACGGCGTGCGGGTGGAGAGTGCGCAGGGCGCGGATGGCTATCAGCTCAACGCCGAGGCGGACGTGCGGCTCTTGCCGCTGGCTGCGCCCGCGGCCCCGGACCTGCCCGCCATCGCCGCGCGCTGCGGCGCGCCGGTGATAGCCGCCCCGGGTGAGACACTCAGGAGCCCGCAAGAGGCGCATCTGCGTTTCGGCCCCGGCTGGCGCGTGCTGCGCGCGACGGCATTCGGGCAGGGCGAGGGCCTCGCCCATCTGTGCCTGTCCGCGCCGGCGCCGGGCTATGTGCTGCATCCCGGCCTGATGGACCTTGCCACCGGCTGGGCCATGGGGCTGATCGCGGGCTATGCGCCGACGCATCTGTGGGTGCCGGTGAGCTATGCCTCTGTCCGCGTCCACCGCCCGCTGCCCGCCGAGGTGGTGAGCTGGGTGCGCAGCGCCGAGGGCAACCGGGCCGACGCGCAGACCGCGCGCTTTGACGTGACGCTCTGTGCGCCCGACGGGACGGTCTGTGTCGAGGTCGCAGGATTCACCATCCGCCGCATGGACAGCGCGCTCAGCTTTGCCGCCGCTCCCGCCCAAGCGCAGACCGGACCGGCGCAGACCGCCCCTGCTGCCCGCCCGCTGTCGCCGGCCGAAGAACGGCTGCGCCACAACATCGCGCAGGGCATCCGGCCCGAGGAAGGGGCAGAGGCGTTCTTTCGCGCGCTGGCGCTGGGTGCGCCGCAGGTCGTCGTCTCCTCGCTCGATCTGCCCGTGCTGGTGGCGCAGGCCGAAGCTCCGGCGGGCAAGGACACCACCGAGCAGGGCTTTGCCCGGCCCGCGCTCGACAGCGACTATGTCGCGCCCGCCAATGACATCGAACGCCGCCTCGCGGGCTTCTGGCAGGACCTGCTGGGGGTCGAGCAGATCGGCGTCGAGGACAGCTTTTTCGACCTCGGCGGGCATTCGCTGATCGCGGTGCGGCTATTCGCGATGGTGCGCAAGGCCTATCAGGTCGATTTCCCGATCTCGGTCCTGTTCGAGGCGCCCACGATCCGCACCTGCGCGGCGCTGCTCGCGGCGCAGGGCGTGGCCGAGGCCGAGGGGGCCGCGCCCGTGCCAGGTGCCGGGCCAGGTGCCGGGCCGGGTGCCGGGCCGGGTGCCGGGCCGGGTGCCGCGCATGTCGCCGCGCCGGCCGCGCGCCGCTTTACCCATCTCGTGCCGATGCATCAGGGCGAGGGCGGGCCGCGCCGGCCGTTCTTCCTTGTGGCCGGCATGTTCGGCAATGTGCTCAACCTGCGCCACCTCGCGCATCTTCTGGGCACCGACCGGCCGTTCTACGGCCTGCAGGCGCGCGGGCTTTATGGCGACGCCGCGCCCCATGACAGCATTGCCGCCGCCGCGCGCGACTATATCGCCGAGATGCGCGCAGTGCAGCCCCACGGGCCCTATATGCTGGGCGGATTTTCCGGCGGCGGGATCACCGCGCTCGAGATCGCGCAGCAACTGACCGCCGACGGAGAGGAGATCGCCGCACTGGTGATGCTTGATACGCCCTTGCCGGTGCGCCGGCCGCTGACGCGCGCCGACCGCATGGCGATCCAGTGGCAAGAGGCGCGCGCGGGTGGCGTGGCCTATCCGATCCGCTGGGCGATCCGCCGCGCGCGGTGGGAGATCGAAAAGCGCCGCCCGCGCCCCGGTTCTGTGGCCGATGCCGTGGCCGAGACGCCGCAGTTCCACAATGCCGCGATCGAGGCGGCGTTCCTGACCGCCGTGGCCCGCTATGACCTGCGGCGCTGGGACGGCCCGCTCACGCTCTTCCGCCCGCCGCTCGTCGGTAAATGGCAGGTCGCGCCCGGGCGCTGGGTCAACTCCGAACGCGCCTATGTCACGCCTGACAACGACTGGACGGCCAATGCGCCCCGCGTCGAGGTGATCGAGGTGCCGGGCGACCATGACAGCATGGTGCTCGAGCCCAATGTCCGCGTGCTCGCTGCGCGGATGCGCCGGGTGATTGCCGCGGCTGAGCGCGCCCGCCCGGTGGCGCCCTTTGTCCCCGTGAGAGCGGCGGAATGACCGTGCCCAGCGTCCTTTGCGTGATCCTCAACTGGCGCACGCCGGAGATGACCTTGCGCGCCGCCGAACATGCCCTGGCGGCGATGGAAGGCATCGCAGGCGCCATCACTCTGGTGGACAACGATTCGCGCGATGGATCGTTCGAGGCGATGACGCAGGCCGTGGCCGCGCGCGGCTGGGACCGCGTGCGCGTGATCCAGTCGGGGCGCAACGGCGGCTTTGGCGCGGGCAACAATGCGGGCATCCGCGCGGGCCTGCCGGGCGGCGCGCAGCCCGATTACGTCTATGTGCTCAATTCCGACGCCTTTCCGGCGCCGGACGCCATCGCGCGGCTGCTGGCGGCCTTGCAGGCCGACCCCGGCGCGGGCTTTGCCGGCAGCTTTATCCATGGGCAGGACGGCGCGCCGCATCTGACGACCTTCCGCTTTCCCTCGCTGGCGAGCGAGGTCGAGGGCGCCGCGCGCAGCGGCCCGATCTCGCGCCTGCTGGCGCATCGCGCGGTGCCGCTGCCGACGCCCGCCGCCACGCAGGCGGTCGATTGGCTCGCCGGCGCGAGCCTGATGATGCGGCGCGATGTGCTCGACGCGATCGGGCTCTTTGACGAGACGTTTTTCCTTTACTTCGAGGAGACCGACCTCTGCCTGCGCGCCGCCCGCGCAGGCTGGCGCACGCTTTTCGTGCCGGACAGCCGGGTGGCGCATATCGGGTCGGTGTCCACGGGGATGAAGACGTGGGACCGCGTGCCGGGCTACTGGTTCGCCTCGCGCCGGCACTATTTTACCAAGAATCACGGGCGCGCCTATGCCTTGGCCGCCACGCTCGCCCATGTCGCGGGGGGCACGCTGCACCGGCTGCGCTGTGCGCTCGCGCATCGTGCGCCCGCCGATCCGCCGCATTTCCTGCGCGACCTGATCCGCCATGACGCGGGCGCTCTGCTGCGCCCCGCCGCACCCGTGCCCTCCCCTGTGACCGGAGCCTCCTGATGCCCGCCTTTTCCGCCCTGCTGATCGGCAACGAAAGCCTCGCCATCCAATGCGGACAGATGACGCTGGACGCCGGGCACGCCCTGCGCGCCGTGGTCACGCGCAACGCCGAGGTCGCGCGCTGGGCGCAAGGGCTGGGCCTGCCGGTGCATGTGCCGGGTCGCGACCTTGCCGCGCGTCTGGGCGATATCGCCTGCGACTGGATCCTGAGCATCGCCAACCTCGACATCATCCCCGCACCGGTGCAGGCGCTGGCACGCAGCGGCGCGGTGAACTTTCACGACGGGCCGCTGCCGCGCTACGCCGGGCTCAACGCGCCGGTCTGGGCGATTGCGGCCCGTGAGGCGCGCCACGGCATCACCTGGCACCTGATCGGCGGCGGCGTGGACGAAGGGCCGATCCTGACACAGCGGATGTTCGACATCGCGCCGGGCGAGACCGCGCTGTCGCTCAATACCAAATGCTACGCCGCCGCCATCGAAAGCTGGCCCGAGGTGCTCGCCGCGCTGGCAACAGGCGCGCCGCAGACCACCGCGCAAGACCTCGCGCAGCGCAGCTATTTCGCGCGCGACATGCGGCCTGCCGCCGCCGCGCGGCTGGACTTTACCCAGCCTGCCGGCACGCTCGCGGCCCTGGTGCGCGCGCTTGACCATGGCGGCTACCGCAACCCGCTCGCCTGCGCCAAGATCGCGCATCAGGGTCGGGTGACGCTGGTGGGCGCCGTGCATCTGGCCGAGGGGCCGGCGGCCGCGCCCGGCACCGTGCTGGCGGTGAACGGCGAGGGGATCACCGTGGCCACCGCGACCGAGCCGCTGGTTCTGTCTCGTCTGCGCAGCGCCGATGGTGCGGCGGTGGACCCGGAGAGCTTTGCGCCGGGCGATAGGCTCGACCCCCTGACCGGGGCCGAGGCGCTCACCGCCGCCCTCGCCAAGACGGTGCAGGGCGAGGCGTTCTGGGCCGACCGTCTTGCGACCCTCACCGCCGCCAGCCTTCCGCCGCTGGGGCAGGGGGGCCGCGACTGCCCCGTGGCGCTGCCGGACGGCACCCCGCCCGAAGCCGCGATGGCCGCGATGGCCGCACTGGCGCAGCGGATGGGCGAGGCGCCGGTGATCGACCTCGCGCTGATGCTGCCGACCGATGCGCCGGGCTATGTGGCGGGCTGGGGGCCGGTGCGCTTTGACAGCGGCGCGACATGGGGCGCGGCGATGGGCACTTTTGCCGCCGAAATCGCCGCGGCCCGCGCGCGCGGCGGTTTCGCCGCCGACCTGCCTGCGCGCCTGCCGGGCGTTGGCGTCACGCTGCCCGCCGTGGGCCTCTCGGATGGCGGGCCCGTTCCCGGCACCGCGCTGACGCTGGCACTGGGCGAGGGCGGCGCGATGCTGCACGCCGACCCCGCCCGCGTCTCGGCCCCGATGCTCGCGCTGATCGCCGCGCGGCTGGTGCATCTGCTGGCCCATGCCGCACCTGACACAGCTGTGGCCGACCTCGCCGTCCTGCCGCCCGCCGAACAGGCGCTGATCGACGGATGGAACGCGACCGACACCGCCTTTGACCCCGCCTGCATCCACGACCAGATCGCCGTTCAGGCCGCGCGGACGCCCGAAGCCATCGCCCTGCGGTTCGAGGGGCAGAGCCTGAGCTTTGCCGCGCTGGACGCCGCCGCAAACCGCGTGGCGCAAGTCCTGCGCGCCATGGGTGTGGCACCGGGGGCGCGCGTCGGCCTCTGTGTCGCGCGCTCGGCCGACATGCTGGTGGGCGCACTGGGGATCCTGCGCGCGGGTGGCGCCTATGTGCCGCTCGACCCGGCCTATCCCGCTGATCGCATTGCGCTTTATATCGAGGATTGTGGCGCCGAAGTGATCGTCACCCAGGCCGCGCTGGCCGGGCAACTGCCGCCGCACAGCGCGCAACTGCTGCTGATCGACACAGACCCGCGCATCGCCGCCGCCCCCGCGACCGCGCCCGATGCCGCCGCGCGCCCCGACGACCTCGCCTATCTCATCTACACCTCCGGCTCCACCGGGCGGCCCAAGGGCGTGATGGTGACGCATCGCAATGTCGCCAATTTCATGGCCGGGATGGATGCGCGCATCCCGCACCGCCCCGGCGATACCTGGCTCGCCGTCACCAGCCTGTCGTTCGACATTTCGGTGCTCGAGCTGTTCTGGACCCTCGCGCGCGGGCTCACCGTGGTCATCAGCGGCGACGAAAGCCGCACGCTGGTGGCCGGCGACAGCCCTGCGGTGAGCAGGCAGGGGATGGAGTTCAGCCTCTTTTACTGGGGCAACGACGATGGCGTGGGGCGCGACAAATACCGCCTGCTGCTCGATGGCGCGCGCTTTGCCGACGACAACGGCTTTGTCGCCGTCTGGACGCCCGAGCGGCATTTCCACGCCTTTGGCGGGCCCTATCCGAACCCGTCGGTCACTGGCGCCGCTGTTGCCGCCGTCACTCGCAACCTCGCCGTACGGGCGGGAAGCTGCGTGGCGCCGTTGCACCATACCGCGCGCATCGCCGAGGAATGGGCGGTGATCGACAACCTCACCAATGGGCGCGCGGGGCTGGCGATTGCATCCGGCTGGCAGCCCGATGACTTTGTGCTGCGGCCCGAGAACACGCCGCCGCACAACAAGCCCGCGATGTTTGCCGCCATTGCGCAACTGCGCCGCCTCTGGGCGGGCGAGACGGTGGACTATCCCACCGCCGCGGGCGGCAGCTTTGCCGTGCTGACGCAGCCGCGCCCGGTATCGCGCGTTCTGCCGGTCTGGGTGACGACCGCGGGCAACCCCGACACCTGGCGCGAGGCGGGCGCGATCGGGGCCAATGTGCTGACCCATCTGCTGGGCCAATCGGTGGCCGAGGTCGGGGGCAAGATCGCCATCTACCACGACGCCCTGCGCGCGGCCGGCCATGACCCCGCCGATTTCAGCGTCACGCTGATGCTGCACACCTATGTGGCCGAGACGCGCGAGGCGGCGCGCGAGGTCGCGCGCGGCCCGATGAAGGACTACCTGCGCGCCGCCGCTGCCCTCATCAAGCAATACGCCTGGGCCTTTCCCGCCTTCAAGAAGCCGGTCGGCGTGGCCAACCCCATGCAGATCGACCTCGAGACGCTGAGGCCGGACGAGCTCGAGGCGATCCTCGATTTCGCTTTCCTGCGCTATTTTGAAGATTCTGGCCTTTTTGGCACGGTTTCAGATTGTGTCTTGCGTATCGAACAGCTCAAGGCCATCGGCGTGACCGAGGTCGCCTGCCTGATCGACTTTGGCATCCCGGTCGCGCAGGTGCTCGACGGGTTGCGCCCGCTGGCGCAGGTGCGCGCCATCGCCAATAGTGGCGGAGCGCTCGCGGCGGATGACTATTCCATCGCCGCCCAGATCGCGCGCCATGGCGTGAGCCACATGCAATGCACGCCTTCGATGGCGCGGATGCTGGTGACAAATGACACCGCCCGCGCCGCCCTGTCGCGGCTGCGCCACCTGATGATCGGCGGTGAGGCGCTGCCCGGCGCGCTGGTGGCCGACCTGCGCGCGGCGACGGGCGCCCGGATCGAGAACATGTATGGCCCGACCGAGACGACGATCTGGTCCACCACCCAGCCCGCGACCGACACGACCGACACGACCGATACGGCCGGCCCGGCCGGCACCGTCGGGACCGTCGGCATCGGCCGGCCCATCGCCAACACGCAGGCCCATGTGCTCGACGATGCGCTGCGCCCGGTGCCGGTTGGCGTGGCGGGCGAGCTTTTCATCGGCGGCGCCGGTGTCGCGCGCGGCTACTGGCAACGTGACGACCTGACGGCAGAGCGGTTCATCGCCAACCCCTTTGGCGAAGGCCGCCTCTACCGCACAGGCGATCTGGTGCGCTGGCGCGAGGATGGCACTCTCGATTTCCTTGGCCGCGCCGACCATCAGGTGAAACTGCGCGGCTACCGGATCGAACTGGGCGAGATCGAGGCCGCACTCGACGCGCAGCCGGGGATCACGCAAGCGGTGGTGATGGCGCGCGAGGATGTGCCGGGGCTGGTGCAGCTTGTGGGCTATGTGACCGCGACCGGCCCGGTGGACGAGGCCGCGCTGCGCGCAGCACTCGCCGCGCAGATGCCCGCCCATATGGTGCCCGCGCGGATCGTCCGGCTCGACGCCTTTGCCCTGACGCCGAACAAGAAGGTGGACCGCAAGGCTCTGCCCGCGCCGGCAACGGCCGCCGTCCCCGCCGCGCCCGCGGTGACGGGCGAGACGACGGCGGCCCGCATCGCCGCGATCTGGTCGCGCATCCTTGGCGTCACCGGCATCACCGCGCGCGATAATTTCTTTGACCTCGGGGGGCATTCGCTGCTCGCGGTGCAGGCGCATCGCGACATCCGCGAGGCGCTGGCCGTGCCGACGCTCGGCATCACCGACATCTTCCGCTTTCCCACGCTGGCGGCGCTTGCCGCGCGCATCGACGAGGGCCGCGCGCCTGCCGCGGCACCTTCGCCCGACCCCGCCCCGGCGAATGACCGGATGGACGCGATGGCGCGCCGCCGCGCGATGCGGGCGAGCCGGCTGGACACTTCGGGGTGACGCAGCGCCTGATTGCCTGCGTGCAGGCGATGGTGGGCCCCGCTGTCGCCGTGGCCGCACAAGACCCCGCCGCGCCCACGGGCACCCTCTGGCCGGCCGAGGCCGCCGCCATGGTCCGCGCCCGCCCCGCACGCCTGGCCGAATTCACCTCTGGGCGCGTCGCCGCCCGCGCCGCGATGGCGGCACTGGGCCTGCCCCCCGCCGCCGTGCCGATGGGCCCCGACCGCGCGCCGCTCTGGCCCGCCGGGCTGGTGGGGTCGATCAGCCACGGCGGCGGCGCCTGCCTCGCCATCCTCGCCCGCAGCAATGAGGTCACCGCGCTCGGCCTCGACATCGAGCTCGACGACCCGCTGCCCGCCGACATCATCGACGAAGTGCTCACCCCGACCGAGCGCGCAGGCATCGCGCATCTGTCCGCCCTCGTGCAGGGGCAACATGCCCGGCTCGTCTTTGCTGCCAAGGAAGCCGCCTACAAGGCGATCTACCCGCGCGACCGCACCGTGCTGGGCTTTGCCGCGATGACGGTGCGGGTCGCGGGCCCCGACAGCTTTGCCGCGACCCTCTCCGGTGGCGAAATCATCGCCGGCCGCTACGCCCGCCATGCGGGTCTGCTGGTCGCCAGCGTGGTGCGGCATCCGCGCAGCTGAGTGCGGCAGGCCCGAATGCGGCGAGATTGTGGCGGCGATCCCGGAAACGGAAATAGTCCGTTTCCCGCCACTCACGCGGGTTTGCGTCAGGCGCTATGGCGTGATCACCTTGGTTTCTTTAGAATATGTCAAGGATGTGTCGATATTGTGCAAACGGTCGGGCTGTAGACACAGCGCGCCGGAAGGGATTGTTCATGGGCCAGCTTGCCTCCTTGCGGGACATCACGGGCATGGTGCGGCGCCGGATGCTGCTGATCGCGCTGATCTTGCTGGTCGGCGTGCCGCTTGCTGTGCTGTTTGCCCTGTCCCGCCCGCAGATGTACGAGGCGACGGCGGTCATCCAGATCGAGGCGCCGCAGGTGGCCGAGGTGCTGATCGCCGGGACCACCACCGGCAACAGCACGCAGAACCGGCTCGACCTGATCGAACAGAAACTCATGTCGCGCGACAGCCTCGTCGCGATGATCGACCGATTTGACCTCTTTCCGCCCGATATGCCGCTGATCGAACGCATCGCCGCGCTGCGCCAGTCCGTGCGGATCGTCAAGCTTGTGGACCCCGCGCAAAGCTGGCGACCCGATGTGCAGCCCTCGGGCCTGGCCATCACCGTGCGGCTCGACGATGCGCAAAAGGCGGCCGGTGTGGCCAACGCCTTTCTTGACGACATCCTGACCGAGGCCCGTCAGCGCAGCGAAGGCCGCGCCGCCCGCACGCTGGCCTTTTTCGTGGATGAAGAGGCGCGGGTGAGCACCACCATCGCCACGCTCGAGGCCGATTTCGCCCGCTTCAAGGAGGCCAATGCCGCGGCCCTCCCCGCCGGCACCGACGCGCAGCGCACGCAATTGTCCCGGCTCACCGACGCGCTGATCGCGATCGAACAGGACATCATCGGCCTGCAGACCAACCGCGACCGCCTCCGCGCCGAGGAGATCGCACGCCAGACCGACCTGCTGCAGCAGCAGCGCGCCCTGATCGCGCAGAACATCGCCACGATCCAGCGCGCGCTCGACGCCGCCCCCGAGGTAGAGCGCCAGTTCAACGCCTTTACCCGGCAGCTTGAACAGTTGCAGGAGGAATACCGCATCGTCACCGCACGCCGGACCGAGGCCGCGATGACCCAGCTTCTCGAAAGCCAGGACCAGTCTGAACGCTTCGAGGTGCTGGAAACCGCGCTGGTGCCCGAGGCGCCTGTCTCGGCCAGCCGCAAGAAGGTCGCGGCGGCCGGGGCCGTTGCGGTGGGGCTGGTGGCACTGGGTGCGGCCCTTATGATCGAATGGCTGCACCCCGCGATCCGCACCGCAGCCCAGCTTGAACGCGCGCTGGGCGTGCAGGCTGTCGTGGTCATCCCCAACCTGCGCGCACCCGCGCAGGCCCGGCGCCGCCTTGGCCTGGTGGCGCTGATCCTTGCCGCACTGGCGCTGATCCTGTCCACCGCACGCGGCTGGGCCACGGCCCTCGGCGGCATCCTGCCGTTCCAGCAGCGGGCCGCGGTCCCGGTGGCCGTCACCCGACCCCGTCAATAGCCGTAGAGATCGATACCTTCGCCCTCGGCCTTGTTCATGACCACGCCGACGATGGGCATATCCTCGCCCAGCCGCCGCACGCTCTCGCGCACATCGCTGGCCCGTGTGATGCCACCGCCCACCACCATCAGCACGCAATCCATATGCTTGCGAAAGGCGATCACATCATCCTGCGCCAGCGCCGGCGGCAGGTCGAACAGCAGCACATCGGGCGCAAGCTCGGCCTGCACCCGCGCCAGCACCTCGGCACAGCGCGCCTCGTGGAACAGCTCGGCCGCGTAGGGCTCGATCACCCCGTTGAGCCCCAGCGCGAGGTTCCCCCCGATGTTGAGCCCGTTCGGCGCGACGCGCCTTATGAACGCATCGGTTGCTTCTTGGCCGCGCAGGAAATCCCCCATCGAGGACGTGCTGCGCAGGCCGATCGTCTTGGCCAAACTGGGGTTGCGCATGTCCATGTCCATCAGCAGCGTGCGGCAATTGTCATAGCGCGACAGGGTGATGGCGAGGTTGGCGGCAGTAAAGGTCTTGCCGCAATCGCGCGTGGGCGAGGTGATGCCGACGCGGTTCCACCCCCGGTCGGCCAGCGCCTGCACCAGCCGCGCGCGCAACACGTCAAAAGCCGCATGCGCCGGGTCCACCCGCCGCGCGGTGATGATGAGGTTCTGTGCCAGAGCCGCCTCGTTGACGGGAACTTGCAGCAGGGATGACCAGATGTCCCCTGGAGCCGAAGCCGAAGCCGAAGCCGAACCCGGACCCGGACCCGGTTCAGCAGCGCGCGGCGGCGCTGCGACCGCAACCGGCACAGCCTCCGCCGCCGCCGCTGCCTCTGCTCCCGCCGGCGCCTCCGCCGCCGGATCGAGCCCCTCGGTCAGCGCCGCCCGGATCGCCTTATCCTGCGTGACCGGCGGCGGCCCGTATGTCGCGATCTCGGCCAGCAGCCGCTCCCGCTCGCCAGGGTCGAGCCGGGGCCGTCTGCGGCGCGGGGGCCGTTGCTCTGTCATTCTGCCGTGTTCCCCACGAATCCCGCGCGGGCCGCGTCCGTGCCCCCGCATTTATCCCAGTTCACCAGACAATCTTGGCAGAATTAAGCCAATGCCGCCAATCACGGCCGCCGACGGGCGCGGTGCCGCACCGGCAG
Source organism: Rhodobacterales bacterium (assembly GCA_009993005.1). GTDB lineage: Bacteria > Pseudomonadota > Alphaproteobacteria > Rhodobacterales > Rhodobacteraceae > JAACUH01. The sequence continues at coordinate 33,039 of JAACUH010000066.1, read as the reverse complement.
TCTCATCTTTTGGCCCGAAATATCCCGGGGGAATCGCCGCAGGCGATGGGGGCAGAGCCCCCTAGAACCCCAGCAACCCCGCCTCGTCCACCGCGCGGCGCAAGAACACCTCCCGGTCGGCCTCTGGCCGCCAGCCCAGCACCGCCTTGGGCATGGCATTGTCGAACCGCGCCAGATGCCCGCGCGACAGCCAATCGGCCCGCGACGGGCGCGCCACGTCCCTGCGCCGCAACAGACGCGTCTTGAGCGCGGCCTTCACCCCATCCGCCAGCCACAGCGCGGTGAGCGCGCCCGACGTGACCCTGATCCGCGCGCCCAACCTCGCGTGGATGGCGTCAAAATAATCGCGCGCCGAGAACATCGGCTCGCCGATCAGGTTGAACGACCGGCCCGGCGCGTTGCCCTCCTCCATCATCGCGATCAGCCCCGCCGACACGTCATCGGCCAGCACGAAGGGCAGGATATTGCGCCCGTTGCCCCAGAGCCGCACCGCCCCCGCGCCATGCCAGCGCCCGATCCCCCAATGCTGGAGCGGCCCGCCATGGCCCAGCACGATCCCCGGGCGTGCGATCACCACCGGCAGGCCCTGCGCCCGGTGCAGCGCCATCAGCCGCGCCTCGCATTCCGCCTTGGACCGGGCGTAGAGGTTGCGCTGGCTGATATCGCCAAAGCCGGTGTCCTCGGTGATCACCCCCCGCGGATCCGACATGTCATAAGAGGCGATCGTGCCGGTATAGATCAGCCGGCCCACCCCCGCGGCCTGCGCCGCCTCGGCCACCCGCACCGTGGTGCCCACGTCATTGGCCAGCGCCGCCTCCCAGGTCTTGTCCATCGACTTTGCCAGGTTGAACACCGCGCGCATCCCCGTCATCGCCGCGCGCAGCCCGTCGGTATCGGACAGCGACACCGCCACCGTCTCCACATGATCGGCAATATCGCCAAAGGGGCCATGCCGGCCCCGGCTCAGCACCCGCACATCATGGCCGCGTGCCACCAGCGCCCGCGTCAGGTTGCGCCCGATGAAGCCGGTGCCGCCGATCACCATGACCTCGGGCCGGGGCCGCCCCGTGACCACCGCAGGTGCGGGCTGCGGCGGCAGCAGCGCCAGTGTGGCGTCGATCGCCTCCATCACCTGCACCGCCGCCGCGCCGGAAAACCGCCCGTCAGGCGCCTCGCCCGCGACGAGCGGCCCGTAGAACCCCGCAAGCGCCCCGCGAAAGCTCAGCCCATAGGGCGATTTGCGGTTCAGGCTCAGTGTCTGGCGCGCGACGTTCACCACGCCTTCGCGCAAGTGTTGGCCGGCCAGGGCCATCTCGCGCAGGAACGGGTTGACCACCAGATCGGCGGTGTTGTCGCGCGTCACCACCAGCGTGTCATTGGCATAGTCGAGCCGCGCCGCGGCGGTGGACCCGCGCAGCGTGACGGACCGGTCGTCGATCGTCTCGACCAGCGACAGGGTCAGCGTCACCTCCACATGCCCCGCCCGCGCCAGCACCCGCCAGCCCTGCGGCCGCGTGCCGCCACCGGGCAGCGCGACCGGTTGGCCGGTCTCGAGCGCCAGGATCTCGAGCGGGCCGAACAGATCCACCGCAAAGGCATAGAGGTGCGGGCCTAGCTCGAGCAGCAGGTTGCGCCTGTCCTGCGCGAGCCAGAGCCCGAACGGCCCGGACCGCAGCGGCGCGAGCGGAAAGCACCACCGGATATCGGCCCCCGCAATCCGCCCCAACCCGCCTGCATCGCGCAGCGCCCTGAGCCGACGATAGCCCGGCAGGCCAAGGAAATTGTGCCCCGCGCCAAAGGCCCGCCCCGCCTGCGCCGCCGCCGCCACCATCGCGCGCGTCTCCTCCGCCGAGGTCGCCACCGGCTTTTCCACCAGCACATGCAGCCCCGCCGCCAGCGCCTGCAGCGCGAGCGGATGGTGCAGGTCGGGCGGGGTGAGAATATGCACCGCGTCGCAGACATCGGCCGCGATCAGCGCCTCGAGAGAGGTATAGGCGGGCACGTCCCAGCCCGCGGCCAGCGCCTCTGCCGCCGCTTGCGAAGTGTCGCAGATGGCGGCGAGGCGGATGCCCGGCGTGGCGCGGATCGCCTCTGCATGCCAGGTGGCGATATAGCCGGCCCCGATGATGCCGACGCGCAGGGGGGTCTGGGTCATGGGATCAGGTGCTCCGTCTTTATTTGTATTCGATGATGGTCATGTCGGAACCGCGCGCGCGGCGCAGGTAATAGGTCAGCATTCCCAGCATGTTGGGCAGTTTGGACAGGGTCAGCAGAACGGCATGATGCGCGGCCTGCGGCAGCGGCTGACCATGGCGCAGCAAGCCCTGGAGCGTGCGCGCCCAGTTCAGCGCCCAGATTGCCGGGGCGGCGGCGACCAGCGGCCATGTGCCCGTGACCAGTCCCGCGAGCAACATGAGCGGGACTATCCCGCCATAAATCCAGACCCGCCGCCGCTCGGGCCGGAAATGGCCGGGAAACATGCCGCCGACTTCGGCAAAGCCATGTCCCGACCGGACCGTGCGCCGCCACCATTGGCCAAAGCGCGTCATCGCCGCGTCATGGCGCGTCATGATCCTTGGCAGGCGGTGGATGCGCAGCCCGGCTGCTCGCACCCGCAGGCAGAACTCCTCATCCTCGGAGGCGATGATCCGCGGGTTGAACCCGCCCAGCCGGTCGAACAGGGCCGCGCGCACCATCATGTCGCCGCCACAGGAGGGGATGTCGCCCGCCGGGCGGTGCCATTCAACCTCTGCCAGGGCATTGTAAACGCTGGCTTCCGGCGCGATCTCGGTGCGCCAGCCGGTGACGATTCCCAGCGTCGGGTCGCTGTCCAGCGTCGCGGCGGCCGCGCTGATCCAGCCGGGTTCGATCGCGCAATCGCCATCGACGAATTGCACAAGCTCGGGCAGGCCGTCCGCCCGCAGCGCCTCAAACCCCGCATTGCGCGCCCGCGCGGCGGTGAAAGGCACGCTGCGGTCAAGCGCGACCACCTGCGCGCCGATGCCGCGCGCAAAGGCCACGCTGTCATCGGTCGATCCGCTGTCCACATAGACGATGCGGCCCGCCTGTCCCTGCAGCGAGGTCAGGCAGGCGCGCAGGCGCGCGCCTTCGTTGCGGCCGATGGCGATGACGGCGACGGTGACGGTGACGGTGACGGTGACGGTGACGGCGGCGGCGGCGGTGGTCATGCGGGCACTCCGGGTCTTTTGCCGGGGCGTGGGCCGCCCGTCTGGCTGGCGAGGAAGAGCACGCCGAGCCATGCCGCCTCGGTCGCGATGTCGAACTCTGCGCTGACCTTTGCGCGCCCCGCCGCGCCCATCCGGCCCGCGCGGGCGGGGTCGCCCAGCACGGCGGCGATGGCAGCGGCGAGCGCCTGCGCGTCGCCCGGCGGCACGAGGAGGCCGCTCGCCCCGTCCTCGACCAGTTCGGGGACGCCGGCGATGCGGGTGGCGATGACCGGCAGGCGCGCCGCCATCGCCTCCATCAGCACGACGGGCAGGCCTTCGGCAAAGCTCGGCAGCACCAGCGCATCCGCGCCACGCAGCAACTCCGCCACCTCGGATTGCGATTTGTAGCCGACGAACGCCACCGGCAGCCCCCGCGCCTCGGCCTCGAGCGCGCGGCGGTCCGGCCCGTCGCCCACCAGCGTCAGCCGCAGGCGCGGCAGGCGGTCCGCGATCAGCGTCAGCGCCTCGAACAGCACCGGCAGGCCCTTGACCGCCGCCAGCCGCCCGACGAACAGCAGTTGCCCGCCATCGCCGTGCGGGCTGGCGTCATAGCGGGCGGGGTCGATGCCGCAATGCACCACATGCAGCTTGCCCCACGCGGCACGCGGGCAATGCAGCATCGCCTGCGACCGGGCGAAATCGCTGATGCAGGCCACAAATGCCGCTCGCGCGATCTTTTCATCCAGCCGCCAATATCCGGGTTCGAGCAATTCGTCCGGCCCATGCAGGGTAAAGCTGTAGGGGATGCCGGTCAGCGCCGACGCCAGCATCGCCACGGTCCCGGACGCCTTGGCGATATGGTTGTGCAGATGCACGACGCCGAGGCTTCGCATGTGCCGGGCGAGCACCAGAGCCTCGGCCAGATAGACCATCTGATAGGCCCGCCCGCGCAACCCCTTGGGCGATGTCCGCCACGCCAGCGCCAGCGCCGCGAAAAACCGCCCCGGCGCGCGCAGCGCCGCGAGCTTGGCCCCAATCAGCGGGATCAGCCGCAGCACCTGTTCGAGCACATGAAACGTCCCCGCCGCCTCGGCCTGCTGCTCTGGCCCCGTCAGATGTTCGGGACCGGTGCGCCGCACCGATGCGGTGCGGATGTCGAACCCCAGCGCGCGCAGCGCCGCGACTTCGCGCTGGATGAAGGTATCCGTCGCGCGCGGATATTCCCCGGTGAGGTAAAGGATCGGGCCGCCCATCGCGCTCATGCCGCGCTCTCCCGCAAGGCCAGTGCCATCGCGGCGTCAAAGTCATGGCGGGGGCGCCAGCCCAGCCGGTCATGCAGCAGCCGGTTGTCATAGCCCAGCGGCATCAGCCGCGCGCGGATCACCGGGCGGCGCAAGAGGCCGGGCAGATCGCGGGCAAAGGGCGCAAGCAGTCCCGCCAGCGTATCGGGCACCCGCCACTGCAGCGGCAGGACGAAGCGCGGCCCGCCATGGCCCCGCAGCGCGGCAAGGTAGCGGGCGCGGTCGGGCAGGTCGTCGTCGATGACGTTGACGGCTGTCACCTCGCCGGGGTCACGCTCGGCCGCCGACACCAGCGCCATGGCGGTATGGCCGACCCAGCTCACCGGGATCGCGCCGCGCCCGCCGATGCGGATCATCAGCGGGCCGAGCTTTGGCCCCAGATGCGCGTTCCAGACATGGCCGGGGCCAAAGACCGCGCCGGGCCGCAGCAGCCAGAGCGGGATGGCGTATTTCAAGGCTGCGGCGCGGGCGACCTTTTCCTGCGCGATCTTGGCCCGCGTATAGCCATCGCGCAGCGCGCCCGCATCCTCGAGCGGAAAGCGTTCGGTCAGCACCGTGCCGGGCGTGAGCCGCCCCGTCGCATAGACCGCGAGCGAGGAGGCCAGCACACAGCGCGGCACCGGCGCGGTGCGCCCGATGCGCCCGATGCTGCCGATGCTGCCGATGGCGCGCATCAGCGCCTCGGTCGCAAGGACCGTATCGCGCAGCATCACGCCCTCGGGCCCGCGCATCGCGCCAGCCAGGTGGATCACCGCATCGACGCCGTCGAGCGCCGCGCGCAAGGCGCGTCCGGGCTCGGCCAGATCGACCGCGACGACCTCGATCCCGCTGTCCTGCGCCCAGAGCTGCGGCACCGTGCCGCCCGGCCGCACCAGCGCGCGCACGCCATGCCCGCGCGCACGCGCCTCGGCCAGCGTCGCGCGCCCGACAAATCCCGCCGCGCCGGTGACAAGCAGCCTCAGCGCGCCCATGGCATCGGCTCCATCATCGGGCAGGTGGTGGTCATGCTGACCGAGGCGCCCTCGGACCCTGCGTTCTGGATGGCGAGCGTCACCTCGTTGAGGTGCAGCGCGAAATCGGCCGACAGGCGGCAGGGGCGCCCCTCAGCAATCGCGGCGAGCATCTCGACCGGGCCGAGCGCAAAGTTCATCGCCGCCGCGCCGCGCCGGCCGAGTTTCGGATGCGTCGGGCCCCTGAGACGGATGCGCCGGCCGAAGGGATGCTCGAGCAACCGCCGCCGCAGGGTGAACCGGCGACGGTAGCGCAGGGCTGCGTCATTGTCCCAGGCCTGCGCCATCTCGAGCACGCCCGCTTCACCCACGACGCGGATGCGGTGGTCATGCGGGGCCACGATGGAGCAGGTGAGCCGCGCCACCATCCCGCAATGAAAGGTCAGCGTGGCGACCGAGACGTCTGGCGCGGCATCCTCCACCCCGCGCTTGTCGGCGATCACGCTGGCGGCGGTGGCGGTGACGCGGCGCACGGGGCCGAAAAAGGCGATGAGCCAGGACAGGTAATAGCCCGCATGTTCCAGCGTGCAGCCAGTGCGGAACTCATCGGCAAAGGGCCAGGGCGCGCCGCTTTCGCTGCCCCATTTGTCGAGCGGGGCCTGCGGGATGAAGCCGTCGTCAAGCTCGGCATAGACAAGGAGCGGCGCCCCCGCGACGCGGCGGCGGATCGCATGGCCCAGCGTCTGCGCGGCCTCGCCCAGCACCGAACAGGGGGCGGAGGCGATGAGCAGGCCTTTTTCCGCCGCCAGCGCATGCAGGGCGCGCGCATCGTCCATCGCGATGGCGAGCGGCTTTTCCGAATAGACGTGGTGGCCGGCCATGAGGCAGGCGCGGTTGACGGCATAGTGCTGCGACGGGTTGGTCAGGTTGAGGATCACGCCGCCCGGCGGCGTGGCGGCAAAGACGGCGGCGAGGTCGGGCAGCACCGGCACGCCCCAATGCGCGCCAAAGGCTGCGGCGCGGGCCGGGTTGCGGTCATGCGCGCCATGCACCACCACCTGCGGATGCGCGCGCAGCGACCGCATGTAAAGGTCGGCCACAAAGCCGCAGCCGATCAGCGTCACGCCGCCTTGCATTTGCCCTGCACCCGTCACGAAAGCCCCACGCAGACCTGTCCGACCTGTGCCTGTGTCACATCATGAGACCGTGTCAACAGTTTGTCCCGGCCCGCACCCTTTTGTGCCCGGCCGCATTCGTGCAAAGGGAAGGCAGCCGAGAGGGTCGCAATGCGTTTCAAAGTCGGATCAGGACAGGTGACGGTCAACATGGCCAGCCGCGCGCAGCTTTTGGCCGAGGTCGGGCAGCGCTGGCAGGCGGGCGAGGGCTTTGCGCTGGCGACGCTGAACCTCGACCATCTGGCGAAACTGGCGCGATCCGGGAGCTTTCGCGCGGCCTATGGCGCGCAGGATCTGGTGACGGCTGACGGCAACCCGATCGTCTGGCTGGCGCGGCTCGCGGGGCGGCGACTGGACTTGCTGCCGGGGTCGGACCTGATCGTGCCACTGGCGCAGGCGGCGGCGCAGGCGGGGCTTGGCGTGGCGCTGGTGGGGGGCACGCATCAGAGCCTCGCACAGGCGGCGCAGGCGCTGCGCGCGGCGGTGCCGGGGCTGGACATCGTGGCGCAGATCGCGCCGCCGATGGGGTTCGACCCGGATGGCGCCGCCGCGGGCGCGCTGCTCGACGGGGTGGCGGCGAGCGGCGCGCGGCTCTGCTTTGTGGCGCTGGGCGCGCCCAAACAGGAGATGCTGGCGGCGCGGGGCCGGACCCTTGCGCCAGCGGTGGGGTTCGCGGGGATCGGCGCGGGGCTCGATTTCCTCGCCGGGTCGCAGAAGCGCGCGCCGCGCTGGGTGCGGCGGATCGCGGCGGAATGGCTCTGGCGGATGCTGTCGGACCCGCGCCGCATGGTCGGCCGCTACAGCCGCGCGGCGCTGGTGCTCCCGGGGCACGCCTGGCGTGCCTGGCGGGGGGGGCGCCAATAATTTCCTACGAAAATTATTGGCGGGTTGCACGCCGGCCCGGCCTCTGGCGCGGGTGGTCCCGCCGCGCCACAGAATAATTTTCGACGAAAATTATTCGCGCCCCCCCCCCCGCCAGGTACGCCATGCACGCCAGGCAGCCTGTTTACCGTGCGATCCAGCCGCCATCCTTTTGCGACGACCGGATGCAGGCGTCGATGAACCACATCCCGTCCAGCCCCTCGGCGATCCCCGGCAGCAACGCGCCCGCGCCTGCGCCCGAAATCAGGTCGGCGGCGTCGTTATAGAGTGTGGCGAAACCTTCGAGATAGCCTTCGGGATGGCCCGGCGGGATGCGGGTGAACTGGCCCGACCCGCCGCCCAGCCCCGCGCCGCCCCGCGTCAGGATCTGCTTGGGCTGGCCAAAGGGCGCCCAGGTCATCACATTGGGGTTTTCCTGCCCCCATTCCAGCCCGCCCTTGTCACCATAGATGCGCAGGCGCAGGCCGTTTTCGTTGCCCGGCGCCACTTGCGACGCCCAGAGCATCCCGCGCGCGCCACCGGCAAAGCGCAGCAGGATATGGGCGTTGTCATCCACCCGGCGACCGGGGCCAAAGCTGTGCAGGTCCGCTGCCAGCGCCTCGGCCCGCAGGCCGGTGACAAAGGACAGAAGGTTGAACGCATGGGTGCCGATGTCGCCGATCGCGCCGCCGCCGCCCGACCGCGCGGGGTCGGTGCGCCAATCGGCCTGCTTGTTGCCCGTGGCCTCGACGCTTTCGGTCAGCCAGTCCTGCGCATATTCGGCCTGCACCACGCGGATCGCGCCCAGATCGCCGCGCGCCACCATCTCGCGCGCCTGCCGCATCAGCGGATAGCCGGTATAGTTATGCGTCAGAACGAAATGCGCCTTGCCCGTCGTGCCCGCCTCGCCCGTCGTGCCCGCCTCGCCCGTCTTGACCGCCGCCGCGATGGCCTGTGCCTGTTCGGCGGTGGCGGCGAGCGGCTTGTCGCAGATCACGCTGATCCCGGCCTGCAGGAATGCCACGGCGGGCGCCGCGTGCATGTGGTTGGGTGTCACGATGGCGACGGCGTCGATCCCGTCGGGGCGGCCGGCCTCGGCCTTGGCCATGGTCAGAAAGTCGGCGTAGGACCGGTCCGGCGCGATACCGAGCTCTGCCGCAGAGGCCGCCGCGCGGGCGGGGTCTGAGGACAGCGCGCCTGCCACCAGCTCCCACCGGTCGTCGATGCGGCTCGCGATGCGGTGCACCGCGCCGATGAACGCCCCTTGGCCGCCGCCGACCATCCCCAGCCGCAGTTTCCGTGTCTCAACCGGCATTGTCTGCCCTCCCTGTTGTCGCTGCGGCCCAACCCTGGCGGATCAGGGCCAGCCCTTCGGTGTAAACCTCGGCTTCGGAGCCAAAGAGCGGCCGCCAGACCCGTGTCGCCGCCGCGAGGTCGGGCAGGGCCTGGCCGAAGGCCTCGACCGTGATCCAGCCATCATAGCCCACCGCCGCCAGCGCGGCAAAGACCGCGGCAAAGTCGATATGCCCGCGCCCCGGCGTGCCGCGGTCGTTTTCCGACACATGCACATAGCCCAGCGCGCCCGCGCTGGCGGTGATGGCGCCGACCGGGTCGCGCTCTTCGATATTGGCGTGGAACGTATCGTAGAGGGAGCCGTAAAGGCTGTGCCCGACCTCGGCCACCAGACGCGCGGCCTGCGCGGCGGTGGTGAGGCCGTAGCATTCGAACCGGTTGAGAGGCTCGACCGCGAGGCGCAGCGCGTCGCCCGCGTGATCTGCCATGGCGCGGTGCGCGCGCACCAGCGCCGCCCATTCGGCATCCGTCGGCCCGGTGCCGCTGAAGGTGCCCAGCGGCTGAAAGAACGGCCCGATCAGCACCTCGGCCCCCAGCGCCACGGCACGGTCCACAAGCCGGCGCAGGTGATCCACGCCCGCCTGTGCCACAGAGGGATCGAGGCTCATCGGGTTGGCGGCCGCATCCGTCACCATGCCGGATGCTGTCGCGGCGAGGCCGATATCGGCCATCACCCGGCCCAGCGCCGCGCAATCCGCAACGCCCGATCCGGTGATCGGGATCTCGGCCCCGTCATAGCCCGCGCGCGCGAGGTCGCGCAGGATGCCATGATGCGCCTGCGTGACCTCTGTCGTCCACAGAAGAAGGCTGAAGCCCGCCTTCACAGCCCGAGCATGGCCCTGATCGCGGCGTCGTCCTTGTCGCCGCCGGCAAAGTCATCGAAGGCCTTGCCCGTGACCTCGATCAGGTGGCTTTCGATGAAGGGCGCGCCCTCGGCCGCGCCCTGTTCGGGGGATTTGATGCAGCATTCCCATTCGAGAACCGCCCAGCTGTCATAGCCATATTGCGTCAGCTTGCTGAAAATCCCCGCAAAATCGACCTGCCCGTCGCCCAGGCTGCGGAACCGCCCGGCGCGGTTGATCCAGGGCTGGTAGCCCGAATAGACACCCTGGCGGCCATCGGGGTTGAACTCTGCATCCTTCACATGGAAGGCGTTGATGCGGTCGTGGTAGAGGTCGATAAAGGCCAGATAGTCGAGCTGTTGCAGCACGAAATGCGACGGGTCGTAGTTGATCATCGCGGCGACATGGCCACCGCAGGCATCCACGAACATCTCGTAGGTGGCGCCGTCGAACACATCCTCGCCGGGGTGGATCTCGTAGCCGATGGTCACGCCATGGTCGGCGTAATGGTCCAGGATCGGGGTCCAGCGGCGGCCGAGCTCGGCAAAGGCTTCCTCGATCAGGCCGGCGGGGCGCTGCGGCCAGGGGTAGAGGTAGGGAAAGGCCAGCGCGCCGGTAAAGCTGACCGAGGTGGTCAGGCCCAGCCGTTCGGAGGCGACGGCGGCCTTTTTCATCTGATCGACAGCCCAGGCCTGCCGCCTGGCCGGATTGCCGCGGCAATCGGCCGGCGCAAAGGCGTCAAAGGCAAGGTCATAGGCGGGGTTCACCGCGACAAGCTGCCCTTGCAGGTGGGTGGACAGCTCGGTGATCTCCACGCCGGCGTCGGCGCAGATGCCCGCGACCTCGTCGGCATAGGTCTGGCTCTCGGCCGCGCGGGCGAGGTCAAAGAGCCGGCTGTCGAAGGTCGGGATCTGCACCCCCTTGTAGCCCAGCCCGGCGGCCCATTTCGTGATCCCCTCAAGCGTGTTGAACGGCGCGGCATCGCCTGCGAACTGCGCAAGAAACAGGGCGGGGCCCTTGATCTGGGTGGTCATGGCATTGCCTTTTCATCTGTGAGGGGCGGTTTTACTGCTGCTAGGTCAGCCATTGTCCTGCGGCACGTCAAGCCCTTGCAGCGGCGGCAGCCCCGGTTCGCGGATCGCCTGGATCGCGGCCCGGGCCAGAAACTCGCCGGCCTGTTTGACGTCCTCCTTGATCGCCATGATCTCCCGTCTGAACAGGTTGAGAAACGGGATCGCCTCCTTGGCAAAGATGTCGATGTCGCGGCCCAGCCCGCGCCCCGCGCCTTCGAGCGCGCCGACACAGGCCATGGTGGCCGAGGTCGAGGCGCAGATGATGCCATCTGTCTCAGGCGCCGCGGCAAGGTGCCGGCCCACCGCCGCCTCGACATCGGCGCTCGCGCTGTCAGAGGTGATGTGGTGCATGATGACAGGTGTGGCAATGCCGCAGGCGTCGGCGGCGTTGGTGACGCCCGCCAGGATGTTCTGCGCATAGTTCTGGTCCAGCGGTGGCGCCACCACGATGATCTGGCGCCGCCCGGCCGCGACCAGCCGGCGCACGGCGAGTTCGGCAAAGACGGTGTTGTCAAAGTCGAAATAGGCGTGCCGGTCGGCCCAGCGCGACCGGCCATGCGTCGCAAAGGGAAAGCCGCGCTCCATCAGATAGGCGACGCGGGGGTCGTCGGGCTGGATCTGGTTGAAGATGACGGCATCGGCCGACCCCGTCTCGACCACATAGCGGATCGGCTTCATCGGGTCGTCGGTCGGGAAATAGGGCGTGACGTTGAGGTGATAGGGCGTGCCCTGCAAGGCCCCCGCGATCGACGAGATGAGCCGCGCGGTGTGGTTCATCACATCATGTTCGGTAGAGAGGATAAGCGACAGCACATTGGTGCGTCCGGTGCGCAGGCGCACACCGGCCCGATTCGGCACATAGCCGATCTCGTCAGCGATTCGTCGCACCAGTTTCTTGGTCTGCGCGCCGATGTCGGGCGCATCGCTGAGCGCGCGCGACACGGTCGGCACCGCGAGCCCGCTGAGCAGCGAGATGGTCTTGAGCGTCGGCTTGGCCGTGCTCGTCGCACCGGGCGGGTCAAGTTGCGCTGCCATTGTCTTTTCCCTGCCCTTCAAAGCATCCCCCAGGCCCATGTTTTGCTTGACTCAGGGCGGTTTGAAAACCGATCCTCGGCCCAGCAGGCAAGCCGCCCCGCGGGGCGCCGCGACCGATAGTTTCCTCTCCGCTACCGATCCTGTCTCAAAATTACTTGCCAGACTAAACTAAATCGATATAGAAAAATCTACAACGATTTAGAACCAGGGAGGATAAAATCGTGAAACTCACAACCAAACTGCTGGCGGCGACGGCGATCGTCACGGCAGGCGCGGCCCATGCGGTCGAGCTGGAAGTCACCCATTGGTGGACCTCGGGCGGCGAAGCAGCCGCTGTCGGCAAGCTTGCCGAAGCCTTCAACGCCTCGGGCGACACCTGGGTTGACGGCGCCATCGCTGGCGGCGGCGACACCGCGCGTCCGATCATGGTCAGCCGCATCCTGGGCGGCGACCCGATGGGCGCGTTCCAGTTCAACCATGGCCGTCAGGCCGAAGAGCTGATCGCCGCCGGCCTGCTGCAGGACCTCACCGAAGTGGCCGAGGCCAACAACTGGGCCGAGATCATCCGCCCGTCGTCGCTGCTCGACGCCTGCACGCTGGATGGCCGCATCTATTGCGCGCCGGTCAACATCCACTCGTGGCAGTGGCTGTGGCTGTCGAACCAGGCCTTTGCGGATGCCGGCGTGCCGGTTCCGACCAACTGGGACGAATTCGTCGCCGCCGCCCCCGCGCTCGAAGCCGCCGGCAAGATCCCGCTGGCGATGGGTCAGCAGTCCTGGCAGACCTCGGGCGCCTTTGGCGTGATGTCGGTCGCCATCGCCGGTGTCGATGCCTGGCTCGCGGTGAACCGCGACAAGAGCGTCGAAGCTGCCGAAGGCCCCGAGTTCAAGGCCGTCTGGGAGGCTTTTGCCGCCGCCCGTTCGCTGTCGGCAGGCTCGACCGTGCAGGACTGGAACCAGGCGACCAACCTCGTCATCACCGGCGCTGCCGGTGGCCAGATCATGGGTGACTGGGCGCAGGGCGAGTTTGCCGTGGCCGGTCAGACCGCCGGGGTGGACTACACCTGCCTGCCGGGTCTGGGTGTGAACGAGATCATCTCGACCGGGGGCGATGCGTTCTACTTCCCCGTGAACTCCGACCCCGAAGTGACCGCCGCGCAGTTCCGTCTGGCCGCCCTGCTGGTCGAGCCGGAAACGCAGGTCGCCTTCAACCTCGCCAAGGGCTCGCTGCCGATCCGTGGCGACGTGGACCTCGCCGCCGCCAACGATTGCATGAAGAAGGGTCTCGAGATCCTCGCTTCGGGCAATATCCTGCCGGACGGCACGATGCTGCTGTCGCCGGACACGGGCAACCAGCTCAATGACCTGATGGTCGAGTTCTGGAACAGCCCGTCGATCACGGCGGAAGAAGGCCAGGCGCGGTTCGCCGCGATCATCGCCACCGCCGACTGATCGGCCTGATCGACCCTCCGGGCCCGGCAAGCACGCTTGTCGGGCCCGATCCGTCAAGGCCGCGATACACGCATTAGGTGATAGTCACGGCCGCTTTCCTGCGACATGATCCGTCTCAGGACCAAAAACAAAAAACCAGTTTCAAAAGCCAGATCAGGGAGGGGACGCCACGATGACAGTTGTGGAGGATACCGGCGCAAGGTCGTCGGTGACGAGCGGGCGCAGGCCCAGCAGATTGTTTCGAAACCCGATGTCCAAGATCGCATCGATCCCGCTGATCATCACATCGGTCGGCATCTTCGTGGGCTGCACCGTCTGGACCATCGTCTATTCCTTTACCAATTCGCGGCTTCTGCCGCGGCTCGAATTCGTGGGCCTGGCGCAATATGAACGCCTCTGGTCCGACAACCGCTGGCTGACCTCGATCAGCAACCTGGGCAAGTTCGGGGTGTTCTCGATGGTCTTTACGCTGGTGATCGGGTTCTTTCTCGCCACGCTGCTCGACCGCAAGATCCGCGGCGAGGACATCTTTCGCACCATCATCCTTTACCCCTTTGCGCTGTCGTTCATCGTGACCGGCCTCGTGTGGCAATGGATCCTGAACCCGCAATTCGGCATCCAGCATGTCGTGCGCTCGATGGGATGGGAGAGCTTTACCTTTGACCCGCTCAACAACCCGCAGATCGTGCTCTACGGCCTGCTGATCGCGGGGCTGTGGCAGGGCACGGGGCTGATCATGTGCATCATGCTCGCCGGTCTGCGCGGCATTGACGAGGATATCTGGAAGGCGGCCAAGGTTGACGGCATCGGCACGGTCAAGACCTATATCCAGATCATCATCCCGATGATGCGCCCGGTGTTCATCACCTCGCTGGTGCTGATCGCGGCCGGTATCATCAAGGTCTATGACCTTGTCGTGGCGCAGACCTCGGGCGGGCCCGGCCTGTCGTCGCAGATGCCTGCGATGTATGTCTATTCCTACATGTTCGGCGGGCAGAACCTCGGCCAGGGCTTTGCGGCATCCACCATGATGCTGCTCTCGGTCGCCATTGTCCTGATCCCCTGGGCCTATCTCGAATTCGGAGGCAAGAAGCGTGGCTAACCCCGGCACACTCGCCCGGACCGACATGTCCGGCCCCCGCGGCAAGAAGCCCAAGAAGGCCTTCTCTGCCTCCAACATCTTCATCTACGGCACGCTGCTGCTGGTCTCGCTCTACTACCTGCTGCCGCTCTATGTGATGATCGTGACCTCGCTCAAGACGATGCCCGAGATCCGCATCGGCAATGTCTTTTCCCCGCCGGTCGAGATCACCTTTCAGCCCTGGATCCAGGCCTGGTCACAGCATTGCACCGGGCTTGTCTGCAACGGGCTGTCGCCGGGGTTCTGGAATTCGGTGTCGATCCTGCTGCCTTCGGTGGTGCTGTCGATCGCCATTTCTTCGGTCAACGGCTATGCGTTGATCAACTGGAAGTTCCGCGGGTCTGAGGTGTTTTTCGTGATCCTGATGCTGGGGGCCTTCATCCCCTATCAGATCATGCTCTACCCGATGGTGATCATCCTGCGCGAGATCGGGCTTTACGGCTCTCTCACCGGGCTGGTGCTGGTGCATTCGGTGTTCGGAATGCCAATCCTGACGCTCTTGTTCCGCAACTATTTCGCCTCGGTGCCCGAAGAGCTGTTCAAGGCCGCGCGCGTTGATGGCGCGGGGTTCTGGGGCATCTATTTCCGCATCATGCTGCCGCTGGCGCTGCCGATCTTTGTCGTGGCGATCATCCTTCAGGTGACGGGGATCTGGAACGATTTCCTGTTCGGGGTCGTGTTCATCTCCAAGGCTGAAAACTACCCGATGACGGTGCAGCTCAACAACATCGTCAACTCGGTGCAGGGCGTGAAGGAATACAACGTCAACATGGCGGCGACGCTGCTGACAGGTCTGGTTCCGCTCGCTGTCTATTTCGTCTCCGGCAAACTCTTCGTGCGCGGCATTGCTGCCGGCGCTGTCAAAGGCTGATCCCCATGAACGCACATTCCGTCCAGATCAAGGACCTCGACCTCAACTTCGGCGCGGTCAAGGTGCTGAACAAACTCAACATCGACATCGGCGAGGGCGAGTTTCTCGTGCTGCTGGGGTCGTCGGGCTGTGGCAAGTCCACCCTCCTGAACTGCATCGCGGGGCTTCTCGAGCCGACCGATGGCCAGATCTGGATCAAGGGCGACAACGTCACCTGGAAAGAGCCCAACGAACGCGGCATCGGCATGGTTTTCCAGAGCTATGCGCTCTACCCGCAGATGACGGTCGAGGGGAACCTGTCCTTTGGCCTCAAGAACGCCAAGATGCCCGCCGCCGAGATCAAGAAGCGCATCTCGCGCGCGGCCGAGGTGCTGCAGATCGAGCCGCTGTTGCAGCGCAAGCCCGGCGCGTTGTCGGGCGGGCAGCGCCAGCGCGTCGCCATCGGCCGGGCGCTGGTGCGCGATGTGGACGTGTTCCTCTTTGACGAGCCGCTGTCGAACCTCGACGCCAAGCTGCGCGCCGATCTGCGGGTCGAGATCAAGCGCCTGCACCAGCAGCTCAAGAACACGATGATCTACGTCACGCATGACCAGGTCGAGGCGATGACGCTGGCCGACCGGATCGCGATCATGAAGTCGGGCAATATCATGCAGCTCGGTTCGCCTGACGAGATCTACAACCGGCCGCTCAACAAATACGTGGCCGATTTCATCGGCAGCCCCTCGATGAACTTCATCGACGGGATGCTCGAGGGGGGCACCTTTACCAAGGGCGAACTGCGCATGCCGATGGTGGGCTACCATTACGCCACGCCGCAGGTGTCCGACGGCCCCGCCACGATCGGTATCCGGCCCGAGCATATCGTGACCGGCGAACTGGTCGGCAACACGCCCGTGCAGATCGACGTGACGGTCGAACTGGTCGAGCCGATGGGCTCTGACACGCTGGTCTGGACCAAGCTCGCGGGCGAGCCGATCCGGGTGCGCATGGACGGGCAGGCGCGGGTGCATCCGGGTGAAAACATCCGCCTCGGGATCGAGCCGTCGCGCGCATCGCTCTTTGACAAAAAGACCGAGGTGCGGCTTTGATCCATGCCGACCAGCCGGCGCCCGGTGACATCACCGGGCGTTGGGCGCTGTCCGACAGTGACGGCGGCCATGCCTGCGACATTGTGCTGCCCGGCGATGTGATCACGGCCCTGCATGCGGCGGGGCTGATCGCCGACCCCTATTTCGGGCGCAACGAATATGACCTGCGCTGGATCTGCGCGCGCGACTGGGTGCTGCGGCGCACTGTCATGCTCGACGCGACCGATGTCGATCTGGTGATCGCCGGGGTCGATACCGTCGCCACCGTGCGGCTCAACGGGACGGACGTGCTGCGCTGCGACAATGCCTTTCGCGCGTGGCGGGCTGACCTGTCTGGCGTGGCGCGGCTGGGCGAGAATGTGGTCGAGATCACGCTGCACGCCGCCACCGCCGCCGCGGATGCCGCGCAGGCGGCGCAGCCCTTTCCCATCCCCTACGCCGCGCTGAACTGCCCCATCCCCAATGGCAACATGCTGCGCAAGCCCGCCTGCGATTTCGGCTGGGACTGGAACATCGCGCTGGCGCCGATGGGCGTGCTTGGCCAGATCGCCATCGTCCCGCGCGCCGCCCCGCGCATTGACCGGATTGCCGTCGCGCAGGACCATGGCGACGGTGCAGTCAGCCTGACCGTCACCGCATGGCTGACCCATGCGCAGGGCCACCCCTTCGAGATCACATTCGCCGGGCAAAGCCTGCGCGGCACGGTCGATGAGGAGGCCATCGCCGTGATCTTCGAGGTCGAGAACCCCGCGCTCTGGTGGCCGGCGGGCCTTGGTCCGCAGACCCTGCATGACCTGACCGTCACCGTCGGCCCCGCCACCGCCACCCGTCGCATCGGCCTGCGCGAGATCGACCTTGTGACGCAGCCCGACGCGGCGGGGCTGGGGTTCACGTTTCGCGTCAACGGTCACGATGTCTTTGCCAAGGGCGCGAACTGGATCCCCGCCGATGCCCTGCCGGGGCGGATCACGCCGCAGGCCACGCGCGACCTGCTGCAATCGGCGGTCGAGGCCCATATGAACATGATCCGCGTCTGGGGCGGCGGGCGCTATGAGCCTGACAGTTTCTATGACGCCTGTGACGAACTGGGCCTGATGGTCTGGCAGGATTTCATGTTTGCCTGCAACCTCTACCCCTCTACCCCCGGTTTCATCGCCAATGTGCAGGCCGAGGTGCGCGAGGCGGTCGCTCGCATCCACCACCACGCGAGCCTCGCGCTCTGGTGCGGCGACAATGAGCTGATCGGCGCGCTGACCTGGTTCCCCGAGAGCCGCGAAAACCGCGACCGTTACCTCGTGAACTACGACCGCCTGAACCGCGCCATCGAGACAGCGCTGAAGGACACCGACCCCGAGGCGAACTGGTGGCCGTCCTCGCCTTCGCCGGGGCCGATGAACTTTGGCGATGCCTGGCATGATGACGGGTCGGGCGACATGCATTTCTGGTCGGTCTGGCACGAAGGGCGCGATTTCGACCATTACCGCGACGTGGCGCCGCGCTTTTGTTCCGAATTCGGGTTCCAGTCCTATCCGTCGATGGAGGTGATCCGCCGCTTTGCCGCGCCCGCCGACTGGAACATCGCGAGCCCCGTGCTCGAGAGCCATCAGAAGAACGCGGGCGGCAATGCGCGCATCGCCGAGACGATGTTCCGCTATTTCCGCTGGCCGCAGCGGTTCGAGGATTTCGTCTGGCTGAGCCAGGTGCAGCAGGGGCTGGCGATCAAGACCGCCGTCACCCATTGGCGCAGTCTCAAACCGCATTGCATGGGCACGCTCTACTGGCAGCTCAACGATACCTGGCCGGTGTGTTCCTGGTCCTCGCTCGACCATGGCGGCGGCTGGAAGCTGTTGCACCACATGGCGCGCGCGTTCTTTGCGCCGGTGCTGGTGGCGGCGGTGCCGGTGGCGGGCGGGATCGAATTGCGCGCGGTCAATGATACCGCCGCCCCGGTTGACCTGATCGTGGGCGCGGTGGCGGTGGCGATGGACGGCACGACGCGGCCGCTGGGGCGGGGGCCGGTCACGGCCGGACCGGACGCGGCGGTGCTGGCGCTGAGCGTCCCGTCCGATGCGCTAAAGAGCGGCGAGATGCTGGCCTTTGTCTGGACGGACGCGCAGGGCAACCGGATCGGCGGCGACCATTTCGCGCCCAAACCCTACAAATCCTACGCCTTGCAGGACCCCGCGCTCGCGCTGGCGGCCGAACCCACGGCGACCGGCTGGAGCCTGACCATCACGCCCGAGCGTCTGGCGCTGTTCGTCTCGGTCGAGGCGGATGTGCCGGGGCGGTTTTCGCATAATGCGATGACCCTGTTCCCCGGCCATTCCGCCACGATCACATTCACCCCGCAGGACCCCGACGCCACGCCGCGTTTCACCCTGCGTGACCTCTATTCCGCGACCGTCGCGGCCCAGTGACACGACAACCAAAGGACCAACCCATGTCGATCGCCTATCAGCTTTACTGTTCGCGCAACTTTCCGCCGCTGGAGGACACGCTGGCGATGCTTGCCGCCACGGGCTTTGCCGAGGTCGAGGGCTATGGCGGGCTTTACGGGGATCTCGAGGCCCTGCATGCGGCGCTGGACACCGCCGGCCTGCGCATGAGCTCGGGCCATTTCGGCATCGACATGGTCGAGGGCGACCCGGCGCGCGCGCTGCATGTCGCGCGCACGCTGGGCATGTCGCGGGTCTATGTGCCCCATATCGCGGCCGATGCGCGCCCGACCGACGCTGCGGGCTGGGCCGCCTTTGGCGCGCGGCTGGCCGAGATGGGCAAGCCGGTGGTCGATGCCGGGCTGATCTTTGGCTGGCACAATCATGACTTTGAACTCGCCGATCTGGGCGGCGGGCAAACCCCGCTCGACCTGATCGCGGCGGCCGGTGTGTCGCTCGAGCTTGACCTTGGCTGGGTGCGGGTGGCGGGGCATGACCCGGTCGCCTGGATCAACAAGTATGGCCCCCAGATCACCGCCGTGCATGTCAAGGACATCGCCGCCGAGGGTGAGGGGCTGGACGAGGACGGCTGGGCCGACGTGGGCCACGGGATCATGGACTGGGCCGCGATCAAGGGCGCGCTCGATGCCAATGGCATCACCCACATGGTCGTCGAGCATGACAACCCCAAGGATCACGCGCGGTTCGCGCGCCGTTCGCTCGCCGCTGTCAAAGCCTTCTGAGGACTGGATAAAATGACCAAACTGCGCGTCGGCATCATCGGATGCGGCAATATCTCGACCACCTATCTGAAATATGCGCCGCTGTTCCGCGCGCTCGAGCTTGCCGCCGTGGCCGACATCAACATGGCGGCGGCGCAGGCGCGTGCGGCCGAATTCGGGGTGCGCGCGGAAACGGTCGATGACCTGCTCGCGGCGCGTGATGTGGATGTCATCGTCAACCTCACGGTGCCTGCGGTGCATTACGAGGTCACGCGCCGCATCCTCGAGGCGGGCAAGCATGCCTATTCGGAAAAGCCGCTGGTGCTGAGCCTCGACGAGGGCAAGGCCTTGCAGGAGCTGGCCGCGAAAAAGGGGCTGCGGGTCGGCTCTGCGCCCGACACCTTCATGGGGGGCGCGCATCAGCTTGCGCGTGCGGTGATCGACGAGGGCGGCGTGGGGCGCATCATCGGCGGCACCTGCCATGTGATGAGCCACGGGATGGAGCATTGGCACCCCAACCCCGACTTCTTCTTTCAGCCGGGCGGCGGGCCGGTGCTCGACCTCGGGCCCTATTACATCACCAACCTGATCCAGCTCATCGGGCCGGTCACGTCTGTCGCGGCGCTGGCCAATGCGAGCTTTGCCACCCGCACCATCACCAATGGCGCGCGCCATGGCGAAACGGTGCCGGTGGATACGCCCACCAATGTGCATGCGCTGCTGGAGTTTGCGGGCGGCGCCACCGTGACGCTGTCGGCAAGCTGGGATGTGTGGACGCATCGCCACGCCAATATGGAGCTTTACGGCGAGACCGGGTCGCTGTTCGTGCCGGACCCGAACTTTTTCGGCGGCACGGTCGAGATGGCGGGGCCGGATGGTGCCGTGGCCGAGGTGGCGGGACGCGACCATCCCTTCGGCGTGCCGAATGTGACTGACGGGCAGGGGAATGCGCGCGCCAATTACCGCTGCGCGGGGCTCGCCGACATGGCCACCGCCATCGCCGAAGGCCGGGCGCATCGCTGCAATGTCGATCTGGCGGTGCATGCGGTCGATGTGATGGTGTCGATCCTGCGGGCGGGTGCGGAAAAGCGGTTTGTGGCGATGAGCACAACCTGCGAGCGGCCCGCCGCGCTGTCGCCCGCAGAGGCGCGGGCGCTGATGGTCTGAAACCTGCGCGGGGAGGCGGCTGCGGAGCCTCCGGCGGGAGTATTTGGGGCACAGAGAAGCCGGGCGCGCGCGTCGTCCTTGCCTTTGGGCGGCGTCTTGGGCAGAGGAACGATGTCTGACAGTTCGGGAGTGATTTGAGCGATGAACACCTTTGCCTTGCGGGTGCAGTGCCGGTCCACGCGCGGGATCGTGGCGGCGATTTCGACGTTTCTTGCGGCGCAGGGGTGCAACATCACCGATGCGGTGCAATTCGACGATGATGCGACCGGCAATTTCTTTGCGCGGATCAGTTTCCGGTCGGAGGATGGCGTGACGCTCGACGAGCTGCGCGCGCAGTTCGCGCCGGTGGGCGCGCCTTTTGACATGCAGGCGGAGTTCTTTGACGAGGCGGTCAAGCGCAAGGTGGTCATCATGGTGTCGCGCTTTGGCCATTGCCTGAACGATCTGCTCTATCGCTGGCGGATCGGGGCGCTGCCGATCGACATCGTGGCGGTGATCTCGAACCACCTCGATTATCAGAAGGTGGTTGTGAACCATGACATCGGCTTTCACCACATCAAGGTCACGGCGCAGAACAAGCCCGAGGCCGAGGCGCGGATCATGCAGGTGGTGGAGGACAGCGGGGCAGAGCTGATCGTGCTGGCGCGCTACATGCAGGTCCTGTCGGATGACATGTGCCGGCGCATGTCGGGGCGGATCATCAATATCCACCACTCCTTTCTGCCGTCGTTCAAGGGCGCGAACCCCTACAAGCAGGCGTTCGACCGGGGGGTGAAGCTGATCGGCGCGACCTCGCATTATGTGACCGCCGACCTCGACGAGGGCCCGATCATCGAGCAGGACACGATCCGCGTGACCCATGCGCAATCGGGCGAGGACTATGTCTCGCTCGGCCGGGATGTGGAGGCGCAGGTGCTGTCGCGCGCGATCCATGCGCATATCCACGGGCGCGTTTTCATCAATGGCAACAAGACGGTGGTGTTTCCGGCCTCGCCCGGGTCCTACGCGTCGGAGCGGATGGGCTAGGCGCGCGTCTTGGCCGGCGGGGTGAGGGCGCGCCATTCGCTGACCAGCCGGGCAAAGCTGCGGGCCTCGGGCCCGTCGGCGAGCTTGCCCTCGGGGCCGGCCAGACGCTCGATCACCGGGCGCATGTCCTCGAGCCTGCGGCCCAGAGCGATGCGGCGGATGGCGAGGTTCGCCTCGGTGCGCGGCGGCACGACAAAGGCGGGCTGCGGGGCGGTCAGCGCCGGGGTTGCGGCGATCAGCGCCTCATAGGCCGGCGCATCGGTGATTGCCGTGATCTCGTGGTGAAAGGCGACCTGGCCGGGCAGGAACAGGTAGGCGGTCAGGTTGCGGCCCGCATCGCGCAACTGCACGATGCCATAGTCCACATGCATGCGCAGCAGATAGGAGGCGGCGGCGTTGACCGGCGCGAAGGTGTCGAGCGGCAGGGACTTGTAGGGCAGGTTCACCAGCCGGTTGATCGCAGTGATCACGTCGAGGATCTGCCGCGCCCCCACAGCATCGAGAAAACGCGCCGCCATGCGGGCCGAGGCGCCGTCGTTCTTGGTTACGACACCGCCCGCGCCGACGCGCGGGATGAAAAAGCTCAGCCCGTTGCCCAGGGGCACGGCCGCGTCCTTGCCCTGTGCGGGGACCAGCACCTGGCCGGTCTGGGCGGCGGCGTCCCAGCGGTAGACATCGCGCCAGACACCCTGTGCCATGATCGGGTCGGCGAGCAGCGCCTCGCGCAACCCGCTTTCCACGGGGGCGACGGTGAACTCGATCTTGCCGAGGGTGATCTTCATGGCGGCTGTCCTTTCGCCCGGCGCGTGGCGGGTCTGGTCTAGGGCGCGAGGCCGGTTTCGGCCGCGATGGCGGCGCGGCTCTTGCGGGCGCGCTCGGTCGCGGATTTGAGCTGGCCGCAGGCGGCCATGATATCCTCGCCGCGCGGGGTGCGGATCGGGCTGGCATAGCCCGCCTTGTAGATGATGTCGGCAAAGGCCTTGATCCGCGCGCTGTCGGACCGCGTGTAGGGCGCGCCGGGCCATTCGTTGAAGGGGATCAGGTTGATCTTGGCCGGGATGCCCTTGATGAGTTTCACCAGCCGGCGCGCGTCGGCGTCGGTGTCGTTCACGCCCCTGAGCATCACATATTCAAACGTGATACGCTCGGAGTTCGACAGGCCCGGATAGGCGCGCAGCGCATCGAGCAGCGTCGCGATCGGCCAGCGCTTGTTGATCGGCACCAGCAGGTCGCGGACCTCGTCGGTCGTCGCGTGGAACGACACGGCCAATTGGCAGCCGATCTCGACCGCCGTGCGCGCGATTTCGGGCACCACGCCCGAGGTCGAGAGCGTGATGCGCCGGCGTGACAGCGACAGGCCCTCCGGGTCCATCGCGATCTTCATCGCGTCGCGCACGTTGTCGAAATTGTAGAGCGGTTCGCCCATGCCCATCAGCACGATATTGGACAACAGCCGCGTCTCGTCCTTGGGGGCACCCGGCACCGGCCATTCGCCCAGATCGTCGCGCGCCAGCATGACCTGGCCGATGATCTCGCCCGCCGTGAGGTTGCGCACCAGCTTCTGCGTGCCGGTGTGGCAAAAGGAACAGGTGAGCGTGCAGCCGACCTGCGAGGAGATGCACAGCGTGCCACGGTCGGTCTCGGGGATATAGACGACCTCGACCTCATGCCCGCCGGCGATGCGGACAAGGTATTTGCGGGTGCCGTCGGCGCTGACCTGCCGTGTCACGACTTGCGGAAGGTCGAGCACGAAGTTCGCGGCGAGCAGCGCGCGGTAGTCCTTGGCAAGGTTGGACATCTGCGCAAAGTCGCGCACGCCCCAGTGATAGACCCATTGCCAGACCTGCCCCACACGCATCTTGGCCTGCCGTTCGGGCGTGCCGGCGGCGATCAGCGCCGCGCGCATCGCGTCGCGCGTGAGGCCGATCAGGTTGACCGGCCCCTCGGGCAGCTTGCGCGGCAGGGTCAGGACATCCTGCGTGATCGGGGCGGAGGGCTGGGTCATCTCGGGTCTCACCGTCTGGGCAAGCGCGGGACATACATCCAAAAGCGCGCCGGCGCAAAAATTTTCGTACGAAAATTTTTCCCCCCCCTGGGACCCGCCGCGCGATCACCCGGCGCAGCGGCGCGTGGCCTCTTCGACAGCGGCGGTAAAGCCGATCAGCGAGAAGGTATCGCGCGACAGGGTGCCGCGCCCCGACTGGCTGGTCACGATCGCCTCTGCCCCGCCGCGCATGGCGGTCACGATGCGCGCATCGTCATCGGGCGAGGCCGGCCAGGCCCATTCGCCCTCGGAAAAGAGCTGGAACGTCGTGCCGCCGATCTGGATCGACGCCGTGGTGCCGCCGGCCAACTGGTAGTTGCCGCCACGAAAGGCGATCTGTCCGCTCACGCCATTGGCGGGGCGGTAGGTGACGGTGAGCTGCGGTGGCGTATCGCCCCGGTTGGCCGCCACGACCTCGCCATTGCGGCTGTTCACCGAATCCTTGGGCTGCGAGGCCACAAAGCATTCCTTGGGATTGGCAGCCTCGTGGATGCTCCAGTCCTGGCTGGCTGCGACCCGTTCGGTCGTCTGCTGCGCCAGTGCCGCCCCCGACCAGAGCACAAGGGCCGCGACCCCTGCCATGCGCGTAAACCCTGAAATCATTCACCAGCCTCCAAGCTGTCCTTGCCTCGGGATCGTCCCCGCCGCGCGGCACATGCTTTGGCGGTGCCTTTTCGACTGGAAGGGACGGGTTCAACTCGATAGCGATAGCGATAGCAAAAAAGCCGGTGCGGGGGAAACCCCCATACGGTCACAACATTGCGCGGATTATCGCTGAAACGGAGGATGTCATGGCCGAAGCTGTCGATCTGGTCGAGGTCTGGCGCGGAAATCTGCTGGAATGCGTCCATCGCGGCCATGCCGTGGTCTGCGGGGCGGATGGTGCTGTGACGCAGGCCTGGGGCGACCCTGCCGCGCTGATCTATCCGCGGTCCTCCTACAAGATGATCCAGGCGCTGCCGCTGGTGGAAAGCGGCTATGCCGATGCGCTGGGCCTGCGCGAGGACCAGTTGGCGCTGTGCTGCGCCAGCCATCAGGGGGCCGCGATCCATACCGAGCGGGTGACGCGCTGGCTCGCCGACCTCGGCCTTGACGAGAGCGCGCTGCGCTGTGGTCCGCAGGAACCCGGCGACCGCGCCGCGCGCGACGCGCTGATCCGGGCGGGGCAGGCGCCCTGCCAGATCCACAACAACTGCTCGGGCAAACATGCGGGCTTTCTCAGCTATACCGCGCATAGCGGCGGCGACGCCGAATACATCGACCCCGCGCATCCGTTGCAGGCCGCGATCCGGCAGGTGTTCGACGAAG
Organism: Rhodobacterales bacterium; assembly: GCA_009993005.1. Taxonomy (GTDB): domain Bacteria; phylum Pseudomonadota; class Alphaproteobacteria; order Rhodobacterales; family Rhodobacteraceae; genus JAACUH01. The sequence continues at coordinate 8,029 of JAACUH010000066.1, read as the reverse complement.
TGACGGGCGAGACCAGCCCGGGGCAGGGGATCGACGGCTGTTCGGCCCCGACCTCGATCACCTCGGTGGCGGGGCTTGCGCGGGCGATGGCGGGTTTTGCCACGGCGGGCGGGCGCCATGACGCGCGGGCGCGCGCGCAGGTGCGGCTGGTCGATGCGATGCGCGCCTGGCCGGAACTGGTGAATGGCGAGGGCTATGCCTGCACCGAGCTGATGCGCGCCACGGGCGGCCGTGCGGCGATCAAGGGCGGTGCGGATGGGGTCTATGTGGCGATCATCCCCGACCTCGGCATCGGGGTCGCGCTCAAGATCCTCGATGGGGGCGAGCGTGCCAAGGAGGCCGCCATCGCCGCGCTGCTGATCCGGCTCGGCGTGCTGGATGCGGCCCATCCGGCCGCGCTGCGGCTGGTCGGCGGGCCGGTGCGCAACCGGCGCGGTCTCGAGGTCGGGCAGATGCGTGCGGCGGCGGGCCTGATCTGACCGGGATGGCGGGAACTGGATGAGCGGATGGCGATACCTCTCAACACGGCCGCGCTTGCGGTATTGCCGGCCGGGGTGGCCGGGCCGTCCTACGATCGCAGCGCGCTGCGCGCCGGCATCCTGCATCTGGGCGTGGGCAATTTCCACCGCGCGCATATGGCGGTCTATCTCGACCGGCTGTTCGCGCTGGGGCGCGATCAGGACTGGGCGATCCTCGGTGCGGGCGTGCGCCCCGGCGACGCGGTCATGCGCGCGCGGCTCGCCGCGCAGGACTGGCTGAGCACGGTGGTCGAGCTTGACCCCGCCGGGCTGTCGGCGCGGGTGGTCGGCGCGATGGTGGGATTTGTGCCGGTCGAGGCGGGCGCGGTGATCGCGGCGATGTCCGACCCGGCGATTCGCATCGTGTCGCTGACCGTGACCGAGGGCGGCTATTTCATCGACGCCAGCACCGACGGCTTTGACGCGGCCCATCCCGATATCGCCCATGACGCGGCCCACCCTGATGCGCCGCGCACCGTGTTCGGCATGATGCTGGCGGCGCTGCGCGACAGGCAGACGGCGGGTGTGGCGCCCTTTACCGTCATGTCCTGCGACAACCTGCCCGAAAACGGCCATGTCGCCGCGCGCGCGCTGGTCGGGCTCGCCGGGCTGTCGGACCCCGCCCTGGCCGGATGGATCGCGCAGAACGTGGCCTTTCCCAATGGCATGGTCGATTGCATCACCCCCGCGACATCGGACCGGGAACGCGCGCTGGTGGCCGACCGCTTTGGCCTGACCGACGCCGCACCCGTCGCATGCGAGCCGTTCCGGCAATGGGTGCTCGAGGACAGGTTTCCCACCGGGCGCCCCGCGCTGGAGGAGGTGGGGGTCGCGTTCGTGCAGAACGTGGCCGATTACGAGCTGATGAAGCTGCGCATCCTCAATGGCGGGCACGCCGCCATCGCCTATGCGGGCGCGCTGCTGGGCCATGACCTTGTGCATGACGCGATGGCCGATGGCCGCATCGCGCGCTGGCTCGACCGGCTGACGCGGGACGAGATCATCCCGACGCTGCGGCCTATCCCCGGCGTCAGTTTCGACGCCTACCGCGCCAGGACCGCCGAAAGATTCGCCAACCCGCAGGTGGGCGACACGATCCCGCGGCTCTGCCTTGACGGGTCGAACCGGCAGCCAAAGTTCATCCTGCCCACACTGCGGCAGGCGCTGGCCGAGGGGCGGGCCTTCAGGGGGCTCGCGCTCGAGGTGGCGCTGTGGTGCCGCTATTGCGAGGGCACGACCGAGGCCGGCGCCCCCATCGCGCCCAATGACGACAATGCCGCCGACCTGAGGGCGCGCGCACTGGCCGCACGGGACGACGCGGGGGCGTTTCTGTCGCACACACGGGTGTTCGGCGATCTGGGGATGAACGCCCGCTTTGCCGCGGCCTTTGCCGCGCAGCTTGCCGCGATCCGGGACAGAGGCGTGGCCGCGGCGCTGGCCGCCTATGCGGCCTGAGCGCTAGTCCACCGCAAAGAGATGCGCCTGCGCGGGGTCGAACCGCAGGCCGATCCCGGCCCCTGTCGGATAGACACGGTCCTCGCCGATGGCGGCGATGATCTTGGACCCGTCGCGCAGGGTCACATCGACCACCGTCTCGCTGCCCAGCCGTTCGGTCAGCGCGACGGTGCCGTGCAGCATCCCCGCCGGCCCTTCGACCGGGGCGAGGTATTGCGGCCGCACGCCCAGCACCGCCTTGCCGCCCGCGCGGATGTCGCGCCCCTTGTGCGCTACGGCGATGGGTTCGAGCGCGGGATGGCTCACGCGGGCCAGATCGCCCTCGATGGCCTGCACATCCACGGTGATGAAGTTCATCGAGGGCGCGCCCAGAAAGCCCGCGACAAAGAGGTTGGCGGGGTTGTGGTAAAGCTCCATCGGCGCGCCGATCTGCATCACCAGCCCGTCGCGCAGCACCACGATCTTGTCCGCGAGGGTCATCGCCTCGACCTGATCATGCGTGACATAGACCATGGTCGCATCGAGCGACTGGTGCAGCTTGCCGATCTCCATCCGCATGTCCATGCGCAGGGCGGCGTCGAGGTTCGACAGCGGCTCGTCAAACAGGAACACCTTGGGGTCGCGCACGATGGCGCGCCCGATGGCGACCCGCTGGCGCTGCCCGCCCGAAAGCTGCGACGGGCGCCGGTCCAGCAGATGCTCCATCTGCAGGATGCGCGCCGCCTCGGCCACCTTGGCGTCCTTCTCGGCCTTGGCCAGCCCGTTGATCGTGAGGCCGAAGGCCACATTCTCGCGCACCGTCATATGCGGAAAGATCGCGTAGGACTGGAACACCATGGCGATCCCGCGGTCCTTTGGCTGCTTGTCATTGACCACCACGCCGTCGATCTCGAGCGTGCCGCCGGTGATGTCCTCGAGCCCGGCGATCATCCGCAGGAGGGTGGATTTGCCGCAGCCCGAGGGGCCGACAAAGACCACGAACTCGCCATCCGCGATGTCGATATCCACGCCCTTGATCACATCGACGGCGCCAAAGCTCTTGCGCAGGCCGCGCAGTTTCACGTCTGCCATGTCCTACTCCGCCGCTTGCGACAGGCGCCGCACTGAAAGAAGGCCATCCGCGCCGATCTCGACCGGCTCGGGGTCCATCACATGGCCGATGAACGTGTCATGGCCGCTATCGGCAAAGCCCATGATGACCCAGCCATCGGGCGTCTCGCACAGCCGCGCGGCATAGCGGCGGCAAGGCAGGTCGCCGTCGAGGAAGCCGGGCGCGACGGTCCAGGGCCCGCGCGGGTCGTCGGCGATGAGGTAATGCGTGCCGGTGACGGGCGAGCTGCTGCTGCCCGCCACGGTGGCGGCCGCCCAATGCTGCGCCGAGGTGCAAAAGAGGCAATACCACCGCGCCCCGATGCGAAACACCTGCGGCACCTCAAGCTGCCCGTAGCCGCCCACGAACACCGGCGGTTGCAGCGTCCAGGTGTAAAGGTCCGGCGAGGTGGCAAAACCGATCGCGCCGCCGGCATTGGGTTCGGCAATTCCGGGCGCGCGGGCGGTGAAATACATGATCCAGCCCGGCCCGTCGGGGTCGCGCATCACCCAGGGATCACGCATCGCGCGGTCGTGCCAGTGGCCGATGGCGTGATCCTTTTCATAGGCATCCGCCGCAGGCCCGGTCATGTCGAGGCAGAGCCCGTCACCCACCCGCCGCCAGTTGTGCATGTCGGTCGAGGTGGCATGCCCGATGCGCTGGTAAAGCCCGTCCTCGGCCCGTGACCCACCGGTGTAGAACAGATGCCACAGCCCGTCCGGCCCTTGCAGCACCGACCCCGTCCAGGTGGTCAGGTCGTCAAAGGCCAGGCCGGCGCTGGGCGACAGGCAGGTGCCCAGATGGTCCCAATTCACCAGATCGTCGCTGACCGCATGACCCTGGCTCACGTTGAAATGGCGCAGGTCGGGGTCGCCGATGCTGCGGTCGGCCTGGAGGAAATAGCCGTGCCAGCGGGTGCCGTCATGGGCATACCAGCTATCCCAGATGTATTTGTCCTTGATGGCCAGAACCATGTGAAGTCTCCGATAGAGGGCTCAGCCCTTGACGCCGGTCGAGGCGATCGAGGCGATGAAGGCGCGTTGCAGAAAGAGGTAGAAGGCCAGCACCGGCACGGTGATGAGGCTGAGGTAAGCCATGATCTCGCCCCAGGCGCGGTTGAGCTGAAAGAAGTATTGCAGGCCGACCATCACGGGCCGATAGCTTTCCTGCTGCACGACCATCAGCGGCCAGAGGTATTGGTTATACATCACGAGGAACTTGAGGATCGCCGCCGTGGCGATGACCGGCCCCGCCAGCGGCATCACGATGCGGCGGTAGATCTGCGGCCAGCTTGCCCCCTCGACCCGCGCGGCCTCGATCAGCTCGCCCGGCAGGTCCTTGAAATACTGCACAAAGAGAAAGATCGTGAGACCATCCGCGATGAAGGGCACGATCTGCACGCGGTAGGAGTTGAGCCAGCCGATGGTCACGCCCTCCGCTCCGATCCAGGGCAGTTTCGACGCGATGAGCAAAAGCGGGATCGCGATCGTCTCGAACGGGACGATCAGCGTGGCGAGGATCACGCTCAGGATCACGCCGCGCCCGCGCCAGTTGAGAAACACAAAGGAGAAGGCCGCGAGCGAGCAGACAAGCAGCGACAGCACGACGGTGACGCCCGTCACGATGACAGAGTTCATCACAAACAGCCCCACCGGCGCGCGGTCAAAGGCCGCGACATAGTTGTTCAGGCTGATGTCGCCCACCGGCAGAAAGGCGCGCAGGCTCGACGTGTCGGCCAGCAACTGCTGGTCGGGCTTGAGCGAGGACATCACCATGAACACCAGCGGAAAGACAAAGATCACGGCGATCAGCGTCAGCACGGTGTAGCGCAGGATCAGGCGCAGGCCGTGGTTGTCGGGGTTGATGGTCGCCATCACGTTCTCTCCCGTGTCAGGTAGCGCTGGATCAGGCTGATCGTCAGCACGATGCAAAAGAGGATCACCGAAATGGCCGAGCCGCCCGAGATGTCCTGCTTGCCATAGCCGCGGTCCACGGCCTGAAAGACGATGGTCTGCGTGCTGTCGAGCGGCCCGCCCTTGGTCATCACGTCGATCTGCGCAAAGAGGGCAAAGGCCTGCATGGTGATGACGATCAGCACCAGCACGGCGGTATTGCGCAGCCCCGGCCAGGTGACATAGCGAAACGTCTGCCACTTGGTCGCGCCCTCGATGCTTGCCGCCTCATAGAGCGTCGGGCTGATCGTTTGGAGGCCAGACAGCCAGATCACCATGTGAAAGCCCACGGCCTGCCAGATCGACATCGCGATGATCGACCCCAGCGCGGTCGAGGGCGTGCCGAGCCAGTCAACCGGGGTGAAGAGCCCGAAACTGAGCCCGGTCAGCATGTTGTTCAAAAGCCCGCCATCGGCCGAATAGATGAACCGCCACAAGAGCGAGACCACGACGATGGAGACGACGACCGGCATGAAATAGATCGCGCGAAACAGGTTGATGCCGCGCAGGCGCTGGTTGATCAGCAGCGCGAGGCCCAGCGCCAATGCGCCCTGCAACGGCGCCACAACCAGCACGAAGATGACGGTATTCACGATGGCCTTCATGAACACCACGTCGCGCGCGAGCACAAAGGTGCGGCTTTCGCCCCGGCCAAAGGAAAACCATTCGCGCATCCCGTCAAGCTGCGGATAGTCGGGGTTGGCGCGGGTGAATTCGCGCAGGCGTGGGTATGCGGGGCTGCCGTCCGCCGCGCGCTGCACCGCGCCCGCGTCGTCGCGCAGCGGGTCGAGCGTGATCGTGCCGACACCGAGCAACTGGCGGTAATTGGCCGCGCCGACATATGCGGTCGGGTTGGGCGAGATCAGCCGCTGGTTGGTGAAGGACAGCGCAAAGGCGAAAAAGAACGGCAGGATGATGAACACCACCATCAGGCCGAACCCCGGCAGGGCAAAGGCCCAGCCCGCGCCATTGGATTGTGTGAGTTTCGTGGCCATCGGCACCGTCCTTGCGCAGAAGGGGCCGGCCCCGGCTGGTGACCGGGACCGGCGAAAGCAGCCAGGCCTAGTGGCCGTAGCCGCCGTTGCGGGTGATGTCGGTGTTGATCTCGTCCACCGCGGCATCGAGCGCATCGGCCACGTCGGCACCGTTGGCGATGTCGGCCAGCGCCTTTTCGAACACCTTGGCCTGCACCACATAGCCGGGCGTGACCGGGCGCACCAAAGCCTGCGCGGCGGTCAGGTCAAAGAAGACCGCCATCGGGCCACCGGGGGCGTAGTTTTCGGTCATGGCCGCCGCCGTCGCCGTGGCGGGGATCAGGCCGATGCCATTCGAGAAGGCCGCAAGGTATTCATCCTGAAGCGCAAACTCGATAAAGGCCGCCGCGCCGTCCGGGTGTGCGGAGGTGGCCGACACGCCGAACTGCCAGCTTGCCGCGCCGATCACCGGGCCGTTGCCAAAATCGGGCGCGGGCAGGAACAGCGTGTCCTCGAAGGTATTCAGCGCACCGAGCGCCGCCCAGTTGCCATTCCACGAAAAGGCATAGCGCCCCTCGATGAACCCGTTGTCGCGCGCGGCGGGGTCCTGGCTGGTGCCCGGCGCATAGCCATTGGCAAAGAGCCCCTGCCACCATTCACCGAATGCCATCGCGGCTTCGCCGTTCAGCGCGCCCTCGGCGGTCGCGTAGGTCGTGCGGTCCACGATGTCGCCGCCAAAGGATTGCAGGAACGGGCTGAAGGCATAGGGATACCATTCGCCGGTCCAGGCCATGCCAGCGTCAAAAGCGTATTCATAGTCGCCGCTCGCCTTGGCCGCATCGAGCGCCGCCATGAATTCGTCCCCCGTCCAGGGCGCATCGAGCGTGGGCCTGCGCAGGCCCAGCGCGTCGAGCGTGGATTGCCGCGTGACCAGCGCCACGGCCGCATCCCACAGGCCGATCGAGTAGAGCTGCCCATCCCAATAGCCCTTGGTGCCGGGCAGGAAGTCGGCGATCACCGCCGCGTCGAGCGGCAAGGGCTGCATGTAGCCGGCCCAGGCCCAGTTCGGCATGACCGGGCCGTCCACGTCGAGGATGTCGGGCAGGTTGCCCGCCAGTGCCGCGGCCACGACCGAGTCGTTGTAGGCGATCTGCGGAAAGCTCTCGATCCGGACGGCCCAGTCGCTCTGGCTTGCGTTGAAATCGGCGATGATCTGGTTGATGATGTCGGCCTCGACCTGGTTGCCGGCCCCGTGATACCACATGGTCAGTTCGGTCTGCGCCATGGCCGTGCTGCCCAGAAGGGCGGCAAGCGCGGCCCCGGACAGGATCTGCATCGTTTTCATCGTCATCATTCCTCCCTGACGAGTTTCACAATCGAATGCGCCGCCCGCTCGGTGACGGACTGGCGCCAGTGGACAGGCCCCGCGACGAGCTGGGGGCCGGCATCTTCCCGACCCTGGCCGGAAATCAGGGCCATCAGGCGCTGCGCCGCGCGCGCGCCGATGGCGGTATAGGCTAGCTCGACCGTGGTGAGCGGGGGGTAGAGCGTCTCGGCGATGATGCGGTAGTTGTCATAGCCTGCGACCGAAATGTCGTCAGGCACCCGCAGACCGCGCGAGCGCAGGATCCCGTAAACCTTGAGCGCCATCTTGTCATTGCCGCAGCAAAACACCGTGGGCGGCACCGGCAGGCGCAGCATCCGGTCGATGGCATCGTAGAGTAGCTGCGTCTCGCCTTCGGGTGTGTGCAGTTCGCAGGCCTCGACCAGCGCGGGGTCAAAGGCGAGCCCGGCGGCGGACAGCGCCGCCCGGTAGCCCTCGGTGCGCAGAACCGTGGCGGTGAGCCCGTCGAACAGCGTCAGATAGGCGATGCGGCTGTGCCCGGCGGCGATCAGCCGCGACGTGAGCTCGCGCATCCCGCGCTGGTCGTCGGGCAGCACGCAGGGCGTGCCCGACGCGTCAAAGCAATTGGCCAGCACAATTGGCGTGTCGGCAGGCACCGGCGGCAGGCTGACCTGCTGGTGATACTCGGCCACATA
>JAACUH010000065.1 GCA_009993005.1 Rhodobacterales bacterium | reverse complement strand
CATGGCGAAGGCAAAGTTTGAACGCAACAAGCCGCATGTGAACATCGGCACGATCGGTCACGTTGACCACGGCAAGACGACGCTGACGGCGGCGATCACGAAGTATTTCGGCGATTTCAAGGCCTATGACCAGATCGACGGTGCGCCGGAAGAGCGTGCGCGCGGGATCACGATCTCGACGGCGCATGTGGAATACGAGACCGAAGCGCGCCACTATGCGCATGTCGATTGCCCCGGCCACGCGGACTATGTGAAGAACATGATCACCGGTGCGGCGCAGATGGACGGCGCGATCCTGGTCTGTGCGGCGTCCGACGGTCCGATGCCGCAAACGCGCGAGCATATCCTGCTGGGCCGCCAGGTGGGCATCCCCTACATGGTCGTCTATATGAACAAGGTCGATCTGGTCGATGACGAAGAGCTGATCGAGCTGGTGGAGATGGAGCTGCGCGAGCTGCTGACGTCCTACGAATACCCCGGCGACGACATCCCGATCATCAAGGGCTCGGCCCACCAGGCGATGATCGGCGAGAGCAAGGAGATCGGCGAGGATTCGATCCGCGCGCTGATGAAGGCGGTGGACGAATACATCCCGACGCCGGCACGTGCGGTTGACCGGCCGTTCCTGATGCCGATCGAGGACGTGTTCTCGATTTCGGGCCGTGGCACGGTTGTGACCGGCCGGGTCGAGCGTGGCGTGATCAACGTCGGCGACGAGATCGAGATCGTGGGCATCCGCGACACCAAGAAGTCGGTCTGCACCGGGGTCGAGATGTTCCGCAAGCTGTTGGACCGCGGGGAAGCGGGCGACAACATCGGCGCGCTCCTGCGCGGTGTGGACCGTGAAGGCGTTGAGCGGGGCCAGGTGCTCTGCAAGCCCGGCTCGGTCAAGCCGCACACGAAGTTCGAGGCCGAGGCCTATATCCTGACCAAGGAAGAAGGCGGCCGTCACACGCCGTTCTTCGCGAACTACCGGCCGCAGTTCTACTTCCGCACGACGGACGTGACGGGGACGGTTGTGCTGCCCGAAGGCACCGAAATGGTGATGCCGGGCGACAACCTGAAGTTCAGCGTCGAGCTGATCGCGCCGATCGCGATGGAAGACGGCCTGCGCTTTGCCATCCGCGAAGGCGGCCGCACCGTCGGCGCCGGCGTCGTGTCGAAGATCCTCGAGTAACCGCAGGACAGACAAGCATCTGGCAAGGTGGGGGCAACCCCGCCTTGCCGCATTCAAGACGACAGGTTCGATGTGGCCCGGCAATCCTGCCCGGCCCACCTCTCAATCTGAAAGCCCGAAAGAGGCCCCCCATGGCAGCCAGCCAAACCATCCGCATCCGCCTCAAGGCGTTTGACTATCGCGTCCTCGACGCGAGCACCGCCGAGATCGTCTCGACCGCCAAGCGCACCGGCGCAAGCGTTCGCGGCCCGATCCCGCTGCCCAACAAGATCGAGAAGTTCACCGTTCTGCGGGGACCGCACATCGACAAGAAATCCCGCGATCAGTTCGAGATCCGCACGCACAAGCGCCTGCTGGACATCGTCGATCCGACCCCGCAGACCGTGGACGCGCTGATGAAGCTCGACCTGGCCGCCGGTGTCGATGTCGAGATCAAGGTCTGAGGGAGGACATGACCATGTTGCGCTCAGGTATCATCGCGAAAAAGGTCGGCATGACCCGCCTCGCGATGGAAGACGGCCTGCGCTTTGCCATCCGCGAAGGCGGCCGCACCGTCGGCGCCGGCGTCGTGTCGAAGATCCTCGAGTAACCGCAGGACAGACAAGCATCTGGCAAGGTGGGGGCAACCCCGCCTTGCCGCATTCAAGACGACAGGTTCGATGTGGCCCGGCAATCCTGCCCGGCCCACCTCTCAATCTGAAAGCCCGAAAGAGGCCCCCCATGGCAGCCAGCCAAACCATCCGCATCCGCCTCAAGGCGTTTGACTATCGCGTCCTCGACGCGAGCACCGCCGAGATCGTCTCGACCGCCAAGCGCACCGGCGCAAGCGTTCGCGGCCCGATCCCGCTGCCCAACAAGATCGAGAAGTTCACCGTTCTGCGGGGACCGCACATCGACAAGAAATCCCGCGATCAGTTCGAGATCCGCACGCACAAGCGCCTGCTGGACATCGTCGATCCGACCCCGCAGACCGTGGACGCGCTGATGAAGCTCGACCTGGCCGCCGGTGTCGATGTCGAGATCAAGGTCTGAGGGAGGACATGACCATGTTGCGCTCAGGTATCATCGCGAAAAAGGTCGGCATGACCCGCCTTTTCATGGAAGACGGTCGGCAGATCCCCGTGACCGTTCTCCAGCTTGACGGCCTTCAGGTCGTCGCACAGCGGACCGTCGAAAAGGATGGCTACACCGCCGTCCAGCTCGGCGCCGGTTCGCCCAAGGTCAAGCGCGTCTCGAAGGCGATGCGCGGCCATTTCGCCGCCGCCAAGGTGGAGCCCAAGCGCAAGATCGCGGAATTCCGCGTTGCGCCGGAAAACCTGATCCCGGTGGGTGAAGAGATCATCGCGGCCCATTACTTTGAAGGCCAGTATGTTGACGTGTCCGGCACGTCGATCGGCAAGGGCTTTGCCGGTGTCATGAAGCGGCACAACTTTGGCGGTCTGCGGGCCAGCCACGGTGTGTCGGTCAGCCACCGTTCGCATGGTTCGGTCGGTCAGTGCCAGGATCCGGGCAAGATCTTCAAAGGCAAGAAGATGGCCGGGCACATGGGCTCGGCCCGCATCACCACGCAGAACCTGCAAGTGGTGCGCACCGATACCGACCGTGGCCTGATCATGGTCAAGGGTGCGGTTCCCGGCAACAAGGGTGGCTGGGTCACGGTCAAGGATGCGGTGAAAAAGCCGGTTCCGGCCAATGTGATCTATCCTGCCGCGCTGCGTTCGGCCGCTGAAGAAGCGCGCCGTCTGGCCGAAGCTGCCGCCGCCGAGGCTGCCGCTGCCGAAGCCGCCGCCGCCAAGGCAGCCGCCGAGGCCGAAGAAGCTGCGATGCAGGCTGCCGAAGCCGAAGCCGCGAATGCAACCCCGGCGGATGATGCCGCGACCGGAGGCGAGAACAATGAAGGCTGATGCAATCAAACTCGACGGCGCGGCCGCCGGTTCGGTCGAACTCGACGATGCGATCTTCGGGCTGGACCCGCGGGCGGACATCCTGCACCGCGTCGTGCGCTGGCAGCGTGCGGCCGCCCAGCAGGGCACGCACTCGACCCTTGGCAAATCGGATGTGAGCTATTCCACCAAGAAGATCTATCGCCAGAAGGGCACCGGCGGCGCACGCCACGGCTCCCGCAAGGCGCCGATCTTCCGGCACGGCGGCATCTACAAGGGCCCGACCCCGCGCAGCCACGCCCATGACCTGACCAAGAAGTTCCGCAAGCTCGGCCTGCGGCACGCGCTCTCGGCCAAGGTCAAGGCGGGCGAGCTGGTCATCATCGAGGCCGCCGAAGTGTCGGCCGCCAAGACCAGCGTTCTGGCCAAGCAACTGGCCGGCCTCGGCTGGAAGCGCGCGCTGATCATCGACGGCGCGACCGTGAACCCGGACTTTGCCCGGGCCGCGGCCAATATCGCCACGCTGGACGTGCTGCCCTCGATGGGCGCCAACGTCTATGACATCCTGAAAAGCGACACGCTGGTGCTGACCCGCGCCGGTGTCGAAGCGCTGGAGGCGCGTTTGAAATGAATGCCAAGGCAGAACATTACGACGTGATCCGCAAGCCGATCATTACCGAAAAGGCCACGATGGCGTCTGACGCCAATGCCGTGGTGTTCGAGGTCGCGATCGACGCCAACAAGCCGCAGATCAAGGCGGCGGTCGAGGCCCTGTTCGGGGTCAAGGTCAAGGCGGTTAACACCACGATCACCAAGGGCAAGGTCAAGCGGTTCCGCGGATCGCTGGGCACCCGCAAGGATGTCAAGAAAGCCTATGTGACGCTCGTCGAGGGCAACACGATTGACGTCTCGACCGGTCTCTAATATGTGACCCCATCGGCCCGGCCCCGGATTCGTCCGGGGCCGTGGCTTTTATCGCGGCACCCGAGGCAATCTGCCCCGCGGCGCCACATCTGTGGGACCTTCGGGGCCCTTCATCAAGAGACGGGCCAAACCGCCCGCAAAGCAAACGGAAGACAGAAAGCATGGCACTGAAGTCGTATAAGCCGACGACGCCTGGCCAGCGAGGGCTGGTTCTGATCGACCGTTCGGAGCTTTGGAAAGGTCGTCCTGTCAAGGCGCTCACCGAGGGCCTGACAAAGCATGGCGGCCGGAACAATACCGGACGGATCACAATGCGTCGCAAGGGTGGGGGTGCCAAGCGCCTTTACCGTATCGTTGATTTCCGCCGGACAAAGTTCGACATCTCGGCAACCGTCCAGCGTATCGAATATGACCCCAACCGGACCGCGTTCATCGCGCTGATCCAGTATGAGGATGGCGAGCAGGCCTATATCCTGGCCCCGCAGCGCCTCGCCGTGGGTGACAAGGTCGTCGCCGGCGCCAAGGTCGATATCAAGCCGGGCAATGCGATGCCCTTCTCGGGGATGCCGATCGGCACGATCGTGCACAATATCGAGATGAAGCAGGGCAAGGGTGGCCAGATCGCCCGCGCTGCCGGCACCTATGCCCAGTTCGTCGGCCGCGATGGGGGCTATGCCCAGATCCGCCTGTCCTCGGGCGAGCTGCGCATGGTCCGTCAGGAATGCATGGCGACCGTGGGCGCGGTGTCGAACCCCGACAACAGCAACCAGAACCTCGGCAAGGCCGGGCGCAACCGCCACTTCGGCATCCGCCCGTCGGTCCGTGGTGTCGCGATGAACCCGATCGACCACCCGCACGGCGGTGGTGAAGGCCGGACCTCGGGCGGCCGTCATCCGGTCACGCCCTGGGGCAAGGGAACCAAGGGTAACAAGACCCGCAACAAGAACAAGGCGTCCAGCAAGCTCATCGTGCGCTCGCGTAACGCCAAGAAAGGGCGCTGACACATGGCTCGTTCTGTCTGGAAAGGCCCCTTTGTCGATGCTTACGTGCTGAAAAAAGCCGAAGTGTCGCGCGAAAGCGGGCGCAACGAAGTGATCAAGATCTGGTCGCGCCGTTCGACCATCCTGCCGCAGTTCGTGGGCCTCACCTTTGGGGTCTATAATGGCAAGAAGCACATCCCGGTGAATGTCACCGAGGATATGATCGGCCAGAAGTTTGGTGAATACTCGCCGACGCGCACCTATTACGGGCACGCCGCCGACAAAAAAGCGAAGCGGAAATAAGCCATGAGCAAGGACAAGAATCCCCGCCGCGTGGCCGACAACGAAGCGATGGCCAAGAGCCGTATGCTGCGCACGTCCCCGCAAAAGCTGAACCTCGTCGCCGCCCTGATCCGCGGCAAGAAGGTGGAAAAGGCCCTGTCGGACCTCACTTTCTCGAAAAAGCGGATCGCGGGTGACGTCAAGAAGTGCCTGCAATCGGCCATCGCCAATGCCGAGAACAACCACAACCTCGATGTGGACGAACTCGTCGTGGCCGAGGCCTATGTCGGCAAGAACCTCATCATGAAGCGTGGCCGTCCGCGGGCACGGGGCCGGTTCGGCAAGATCATGAAGCCGTTCTCGGAACTCACCATCAAGGTCCGTCAGGTCGAAGCCGCCACCGGGGAGCAAGCCAATGGGTAACAAGGTCAATCCCGTCGGGATGCGTCTGCAGGTCAACCGCACCTGGGACAGCCGCTGGTTCGCCAATACCAAGGACTACGGCAACCTTCTGCTCGAAGACCTCAAGATCAAGGACTTCGTGCGCAAGGAGGCCAAGCAGGCCGGCATCAGCCACGTCATCATCGAGCGTCCGCACCGCAAGTGCCGCGTGACGATCCATGCGGCCCGTCCCGGTGTGATCATCGGCAAGAAGGGCGCGGATATCGAGACGCTGCGCAAGAAACTCGCCGCGCTGACCAAGTCGGAACTGCACCTCAACATCGTCGAGGTCCGCAAGCCCGAACTGGACGCCGCGCTGGTGGGCGAGAGCATCGCGCAGCAGCTCGAGCGTCGCGTCTCCTTCCGCCGCGCGATGAAGCGTGCGGTGCAGAACGCGATGCGCATGGGTGCCCTGGGCATCCGGGTCAACGTCGCGGGCCGCCTTGGCGGGGCCGAGATCGCCCGGACCGAATGGTATCGCGAAGGCCGCGTGCCGCTGCACACCCTGCGTGCCGATATCGACTATGCGCTGTCGGAGGCGTCAACCGCCTATGGCATCATCGGGATCAAGGTCTGGATCTTCAAGGGCGAGATCATGGAACACGATCCGCAAGCGCGTGACCGCAAGTCCGCCGAGCTTCAGGAGGGCGCGCTGCCCCGTGGGGCCGGTGGTGGTGCGCGTCGCGACCGCGACCGGTAAGGAGTAACATCAGATGCTGCAACCAAAGCGCACAAAGTTCCGCAAGCTCCACAAGGGCCGTATCTCTGGCGATGCCAAGGGTGGGTCCGACCTGAACTTCGGCACATTCGGCCTCAAGGCGATCGAGCCCGAGCGGGTCACCGCACGGCAGATCGAAGCCGCCCGTCGCGCCCTGACACGCCATATGAAGCGTCAGGGTCGTGTCTGGATCCGGATTTTCCCGGATGTCGCCGTGACCTCCAAGCCCATCGAAGTGCGGATGGGTAAAGGCAAGGGCTCGGTCGATTTCTGGGCCGCCAAGGTCAAGCCGGGCCGGATCATGTTCGAGATCGACGGCGTGAACGAAGTCGTCGCCCGCGAGGCCCTGCGCCTTGCCGCGATGAAGCTGCCGATCAAGACCCGCACGGTCGTTCGCGAAGACTGGTAATTCTGGTCTGAAAAGACGGAAAACGCGACAACGCCCCCGCCGTAACCGGCGGGGGCCTTTGTTTTACACAGGTGCCGCATGACCGGATTTCAGGACGCTGACGCCGTGGCCCGCTATGCCGAGGCACCGCCACGGCTCGTGCCAGGCTTTCACGACATGCAGCGGATGGTGGCGGTCCTGCTCGCCGAGCATGTGCCCGACGCTGGCCGGGTGCTTGTCCTGGGCGCTGGTGGCGGGCTCGAGACAAAGGTCTTTGCTGCGGCATATCCGGGTTGGCGTTTTGACGGAGTCGATCCAAGCCAGCCTATGCTCGACCTCGCCGCGCAGAGCCTGCGAGACTACGCAGACCGGGTCAGCCTGCACCACGGCGACATCGGTGCCGCCCCCGATGGCCCGTTCGATGCCGCCGTTTGCCTGTTGACCATGCATTTCATCCCGCTGGCAGAGCGGCTGCCGACCCTTCAGGCGATCCGCCGTCGTCTGAAACCGGGTGCGCCCTTTGTCAGCATGCATCATAGCATTCCGGGCGATGGCGCAGAGCGGGCAACATGGTTCAGCCGCTTTGCCGCTTTTGCGGTGTCGTCCGGCGTCGCGCCGGAGAATATGGAGAACGCCGCGAAAACCATGTCGGAGCGGCTCGCGATCCTGACGCCCACGCAGGACGAGGCGCTCCTGCATGAGGCCGGCTTTACGGGGATCGAGCCGTTCTATGCCGCGTTCACGTTCCGCGGTTGGATAGCACTTGCCTGAATCACGCGACGCGGCGCGATTTCTGCACTAAGGCTTGCCAAAGCGGCCCAACGGGTCTATGCGGCACCTTCATCATGAACTCCACTGGAATCAGGGTGACCCTTTTTCGGGGCCCTCCGGTGATGTTGAGAAAAGGAATATGGCGATGGACGCCAACGAACTCCGGGCCAAGACGCCCGATCAGCTTCGCGACGAGCTTGTCGCGCTCAAGAAAGAGGCCTTCAACCTGCGCTTTCAGCAGGCGACCGGCCAGCTCGAGAACACCGGCCGCATGCGCGCCGTGCGCCGTGGCGCGGCCCGTGTGAAAACCATTCTGAACGAAAAGGCGGCCGCGGCCGCTGCGGAGGTGTAAGACATGCCCAAGCGTATCCTCCAGGGTGTCGTCACCTCCAACCAGAACGCGCAGACCGTGACCGTCTCGGTCGAGCGGCGCTTCAAGCACCCGCTCCTGCAAAAGACCATCCGCAAGTCCAAGAAATACCGGGCCCACGATGAGACCAACGCCTACAACGTGGGTGACACCGTGCGCATTCAGGAATGCGCGCCGAAATCGAAAACGAAACGCTGGGAGGTTATCGCCAACTAAGCGGTAACACCCCGGTTTGATCGAAACCCTGGGCCAGAGTGCCCAAAGGTCGGGAGAAACCAAATGATCCAGATGCAGACCAATCTGGATGTCGCTGACAACTCCGGCGCACGCCGGGTGCAGTGCATCAAGGTTCTGGGCGGGTCGCACCGCCGGTATGCGTCCGTCGGCGACATCATCGTGGTGTCGGTGAAGGAAGCCATTCCGCGTGGCCGCGTGAAGAAGGGCGATGTCCGCAAGGCCGTCGTCGTGCGCACCGCCAAGGAAGTGCGCCGCGAAGACGGCACCGCGATCCGCTTTGACCGCAACGCCGCCGTCATCCTCAACAACAACATGGAGCCTGTCGGCACCCGTATCTTCGGGCCGGTCGTTCGCGAATTGCGCGCCAAGAACTTCATGAAGATCATCTCGCTTGCTCCGGAGGTGCTGTGATGGCTGCCAAACTCCGCAAAGGTGACAAGGTCATCGTTCTGGCCGGCAAGGACAAAGGCAAGAAGGGCGAGATCTCGACCGTCGATCCCAAGTCGGGCAAGGCCGTCGTCGCGGGTCTGAACATCGCGATCCGCCATGTGAAGCAGAGCCAGTCCGACCAGGGCGGGCGCCAGCCCAAGGCGATGCCGATCGACCTGTCCAACCTCGCCATCGTCGATGCCGCAGGCAAGGCCACCCGCGTCGGTTTCCGCATGGACGGCGACAAGAAGGTCCGCTTTGCCAAGACCACGGGGGACGTGATCTGATGCTTGATACTGCCAGCTATACCCCGCGCCTCAAGGCGCTGTTCGAGGGCACCATCAAGGCCGCCCTCAAGGAAGAGTTCTCCTACAAGAACGACATGCAGATCCCGCGTCTGGACAAGATCGTCCTGAACATCGGCTGCGGTGCCGAGGCTGTCCGCGACAGCAAGAAGGCCAAGTCGGCGCAGGAAGACCTGTCCACCATCGCCGGCCAGAAGGCCGTCGTGACCAAGGCCAAGAACTCGATCGCCGGTTTCCGCGTCCGCGAGGACATGCCGCTGGGCGCCAAGGTGACCCTGCGCGGCGACCGGATGTACGAGTTTCTCGACCGCCTGATCACCGTGGCCATGCCCCGTATCCGCGACTTCCGCGGCGTGTCGGGCAAATCCTTTGACGGGCGCGGCAACTATGCCACCGGCCTCAAGGAACACATCGTTTTCCCCGAAATCAACTTCGACAAGGTTGATGAGGTTTGGGGGATGGACATCGTCATCTGCACCACCGCGAAGACCGACGCGGAAGCGAAGGCGTTGTTGAAGGCTTTCAACATGCCGTTCAACAGCTGATCGCGGAGGAGAGAGAGATATGGCTAAGAAATCCATGATCGAGCGCGAAAAGAAGCGGCAAAAGCTGGTTGACCAGTATGCCGCGCGTCGTGCCGCGCTGAAGGCGATCATCAATGACCAGAGCAAGCCCGTCGAGGAGCGCTTCAAGGCGTCCCTCAAGCTGGCCGCCCTGCCGCGCAACTCGTCGGCCACCCGGCTGCACAACCGTTGCCAGCTCACCGGGCGTCCGCACGCCTATTATCGCAAACTCAAGGTCAGCCGGATCATGCTGCGCGAGCTCGGCTCGAACGGCGAGATCCCCGGCATGGTCAAGTCGAGCTGGTAAGGAGGGTATGCAATGAACGATCCTATCGGTGATATGCTGACCCGCATCCGCAACAGCCAGATGCGTGGCAAGTCCACGGTCATCACGCCCGCGTCCAAACTTCGCGCCTGGGTGCTGGATGTGCTCAAGGACGAAGGCTACATCCGCGGCTACGAGAAAACGACGGGGGCCGATGGCCATCCGGCGCTGGAAATCAGCCTGAAATACTACGAAGGCACCCCTGTCATTCGCGAAATCAAGCGGGTCTCCAAGCCCGGTCGTCGCGTCTATATGGGTGTCAAGGACCTGCCCTCGGTCCGTCAGGGTCTGGGCGTGTCGATTGTCTCCACCCCCCGGGGTGTGATGTCGGATGCACATGCGCGCGCTGCCAATGTTGGTGGCGAAGTGCTGTGCACGGTCTTCTAAGGAGAGCTGGCAATGTCTCGTATTGGTAAGAAACCGGTCGAGCTGCCTGCGGGGGTTTCGGCCTCTGTGTCCGGGCAGACCGTGGAAGTGAAGGGGCCCAAGGGCACCCGCAGCTTTACCGCGACCGACGATGTGACGATCACGCTCGACGGCAGCACCATCTCGGTGACGCCGCGCGGCACGTCCAAGCGCGCCCGCCAGCAGTGGGGCATGTCCCGCTCGATGGTGGCGAACCTTGTGACCGGCGTTTCGACCGGTTTCAAGAAAGACCTCGAAATCACCGGCGTGGGCTACCGCGCGCAGATGCAGGGCAATGTGCTCAAGCTGGCGCTCGGCTACAGCCACGACGTCAATTTCCAAGTGCCGGCCGGCGTCACCGTCACCGCGCCCAAGCAGACCGAAATCACTGTCGAAGGGATCGACCAGCAGCTTGTTGGCCAGGTCGCCGCGAACATCCGCGAATGGCGTGGGCCGGAGCCGTACAAGGGCAAGGGCATCCGCTACAAGGGTGAGTTCATCTTCCGCAAGGAAGGCAAGAAGAAGTAAGGATCGCAGAAATGGCAAACAGCAAAAGAACCCTGTTTCTGAAGCGCCGTCTGCGCGTCCGGAACAAACTCCGCAAGGTCAACGCCGGGCGTCCGCGCCTGTCGGTGCACCGCAGCAACAAGAACATCAGCGTCCAGCTGATCGACGATGTGCGCGGCGTGACGCTTGCGGCCGCCTCGTCGCTCGAAAAGGATCTGGGCGTGGTCGGCAAGAACAACATCGATGCGGCGACCAGGGTCGGCGCGGCGATTGCGGAACGCGCGATCAAGGCCGGTGTGACCGAGGCCTATTTCGACCGCGGTGGCTTCCTGTTTCATGGCAAGGTGAAGGCTCTGGCCGACGCCGCGCGTGAAGCCGGCCTCAAGATTTAAGGAGACGAGAGAATGGCAGAACGTGAACCACGCCGGGACCGTCGCGAAGACGCGTCGCCCGAGTTTGCCGATCGTCTCGTGGCGATCAACCGCGTGTCCAAGACGGTGAAGGGCGGCAAACGCTTTGGCTTTGCGGCGCTCGTCGTCGTGGGCGACCAGAAGGGCCGTGTCGGCTATGGCAAGGGCAAGGCCAAGGAAGTCCCCGAAGCGATCCGCAAGGCGACCGAGCAGGCCAAACGGCAGATGATCCGCGTGCAATTGCGCGAGGGTCGGACGCTGCACCACGACATGGAAGGGCGCCATGGCGCCGGCCGTGTGGTGATGCGGGCGGCGGTGCCGGGGACCGGCATCATCGCCGGTGGTCCGATGCGCGCCGTGTTCGAAATGCTGGGCCTGCAGGACGTCGTGTCCAAGTCGCTCGGGTCTTCGAACCCCTACAACATGATCCGCGCGACCATCGACGGGCTGAAGAAAGAGCAATCGCCCCGTTCCGTCGCGCAACGCCGTGGCAAGAAAGTGGCCGAGATCCTGCGCAAGCCGGAAGACGCCGCCGCCGCCGAAGCCGTGGAGGCCTGAGCACTATGGCAAAGACCATCGTCGTCAAGCAGATCGGCTCGCCGATCCGCCGCCCCGCCAAGCAGCGTGCCACGCTGATCGGCCTGGGCCTGAACAAGATGCACAAGACCCGCGAGCTCGAGGATACCCCCTCGGTGCGCGGCATGGTTGACAGCATCCCCCATCTCGTCGCGATCATCGAAGAACGCGGCTGATTTTCTGGCGGGCCGGGCGTCCGAGGATGCCTGGCCCGCCCTCACATGATGCCGTGTTTGCCGCTTCCGTCGCTGGAGGGGCAGTTCCGGCCAAAGGAGTAGCGACATGAAACTGAATGAACTGCGTGACAATCCCGGCGCGACCAAGGCCCGCAAGCGCGTGGCCCGCGGCCCCGGCTCCGGCACCGGCAAGACCGCCGGGCGCGGGATCAAGGGGCAGAAATCCCGCTCGGGCGTGGCGATCAAGGGCTATGAAGGCGGCCAGATGCCGCTCTACATGCGTCTGCCCAAGCGCGGCTTCAACAAGCCGAACCGCAAGGATTATGCGGTGGTGAACCTGGGTCTGATCCAGAAATTCATCGACGCCGGCAAGATCGACGCCAAGGCCGAGATCACCGAGGATGTGCTGGTGGCCTCCGGCCTCGTGCGGCGCAAGCTCGACGGTATCCGCGTGCTGGCAAAGGGCGAGATCACGGCCAAGGCCACGATCACCGTCACCGGCGCCTCTGCCGGTGCGGTCGAGGCCGTGGCCAAGGCCGGCGGCACCCTCGCGGTCACGGCGGCGGCAAAGGATGCGGCTGCGGCCGAATAACAGGTTGTGAACAGCGCGCGCGCTGCTTACATCCTGCTTTGAGTTTTCCTCGCGCCGCCGTCCGGGAGACCGGGTGGCGGCGCTTCCTTGAAAAAGAGAGCCCGCATGGCATCCGCTGCAGAGCAAATGGCCGCCAACATGAGCTGGGGGGCCTTCGGCAAGGCCACCGAGCTGCGCCAACGCATCCTCTTTACCCTTGGCCTGCTGATCGTCTATCGCCTTGGCACCTATATCCCGGTCCCCGGCATCGACGGCGTGGCCCTTCGCAACTTCATGGAAGAGGAAGCGAAAGGCATCGGCGGCATCCTGTCGATGTTCACCGGCGGCGCGCTGTCGCGGATGGGCATCTTTGCCCTCGGCATCATGCCCTATATCTCGGCCTCGATCATCGTGCAGCTCATGGCCTCGATGTACGAGCCGCTCAAGAACCTCAAGAAAGAGGGCGAGCAGGGCCGACGCAAGATCAACCAGTACACGCGCTATTTCACCGTGATCCTGGCGACGTTCCAGTCCTACGCGCTGGCCGCGAGCCTTCAGGCGGGCGATCTCGCCTCTGACCCGGGGCTCTATTTCATCGCGGGCTGCATGATCACGCTGGTCGGCGGCACCATGTTCCTGATGTGGCTGGGCGAGCAGATCACCGCGCGCGGGATCGGCAACGGCATTTCGCTGATTATCTTTGTCGGCATCATCGCCGAAATCCCCGCCGCACTGGCGCTGTTTCTCAGCCAGGGCCGGTCGGGGGCGAACGGGGCGGGCGTCATCATCGGCGTGATCCTGATGGTGATCGTGATCCTGACCTTTGTGGTGTTCATGGAGCGCAGCCTGCGCAAGATCCACATCCAGTATCCCCGCCGCCAGGTCGGAATGAAGATGTATGACGGCGGGTCGAGCCACCTGCCGATCAAGGTCAACCCCGCCGGCGTGATCCCCGCGATCTTTGCCTCGGCACTGCTGCTTCTGCCCAACACGCTGGCCACCTTTTCACGCGGCACCACCGGGCCGGTGATGTCCACGATCCTGGCCAATTTAGGGCCGGGCCAGCCGCTCTACCTGCTGTTCTTCGGCGGCATGATCGTGTTCTTCACCTATTTCTACACCCGCGAGGTCGCTTTCAAGACCGAGGATGTGGCCGACAACCTCAAGAACCAGAACGGGTTCATCCCCGGCATCCGGCCCGGCAAGAAGACGGCGGAATACCTCGACTATGTCGTGACGCGCATCCTCGTGCTGGGTTCGGGCTACCTTGCGCTCGTGGCCCTGCTGCCCGAAATCCTGCGCAACGAGCTGGCGATCCCCTTCTACTTTGGCGGCACGTCGGTGCTCATCATCGTGTCGGTGGGCATGGATACGATCCAGCAGATCCAGTCACACCTGTTGGCCCATCAATACGAAGGGCTGATCGAGAAATCGCAATTGCGCGGCCGTCGTGGCGGCGCCAATGCCAAGCCGAAGCCGAAGGGGCCCGCGCGCAGAT
The DNA here is from genome assembly GCA_009993005.1 of Rhodobacterales bacterium. Taxonomy (GTDB): domain Bacteria; phylum Pseudomonadota; class Alphaproteobacteria; order Rhodobacterales; family Rhodobacteraceae; genus JAACUH01. The sequence continues at coordinate 93,941 of JAACUH010000065.1, read as the reverse complement.
GAATATCATCCTTCTCGGGCCGCCGGGGGCGGGCAAGGGCACGCAGGCACGCAAACTGGTGGACGAGCGCGCGATGGTGCAGCTTTCAACCGGCGACATGCTGCGCGAGGCGCGGTCGAGCGGCACCGAGATGGGCCGCATCGTGGCCGAGGTGATGGACAAGGGCCACCTTGTCACCGACGAGATCGTGATCGGCCTGATCCGCGAGAAACTGACAACCGGTATGGCAAAGGGTGGCTATATCTTCGACGGCTTTCCGCGCACGCTGGCGCAGGCCGATGCGCTGGGGGTGCTGCTGGCCGATCTGGGCCAACCGCTGGACCATGTGATCGAGATGCGGGTGGATGACGCGGCGCTGGTCGCGCGGATCACCGGCCGGTCAACCTGTGCGGGCTGTGGCGAGGTCTATCACGACGTCACGCGCCCGGTGCCGGCTGACGGCAAATGCGCCAATTGCGGCGGCACCACCTTTACCCGCCGCGCCGATGACAACGAGGACAGCCTCAAGACCCGGCTGCTGGCCTATTACAAGCAGACCAGCCCGCTGATCGGCTTTTACTACGCCAAGGGCATGCTCGAAGGGGTCGATGGCCTCGCCGAGATCGACGATGTGGCCGCCTCCATCGCGGCCATTCTCGACTGAGGCGGGACCGGCTGATCGGGGCTTGACCCCGTGACCGCTTGCCCATAACAAGCCCCATCCCCGCAGGGGGAATCATTGTGCCGGCGCGGGTCGCTCCCCTCTGGCAGACCACCTCGACGAACAGCGGCCCGTGGGTTTTGCCCCTCGGGCCTCAGTTGTGAAAAAAGGTTCCGGCCTTACGGAACCGCAACGAAAGGAAGACCAACGTGGCACGTATTGCCGGCGTGAACATCCCGACTGCAAAGCGGGTTCCCATCGCGCTCACCTACATCACCGGGATCGGCCCGGCCATCGCCCATGAAATCTGCACCGCCGTCAAGATCGACGAGCAGCGCCGCGTCAACGACCTGACCGACGCCGAAGTGCTGGCGATCCGCGAATATATCGACGCCAACCTGACCGTCGAAGGCGACCTGCGTCGCGAGACGACGATGAACATCAAGCGTCTGATGGACCTCGGCTGCTACCGCGGCCTGCGTCACCGCCGCAACCTCCCCGTCCGCGGTCAGCGGACCCACACCAACGCGCGCACGCGCAAGGGCCCCGCAAAGGCCATTGCCGGCAAGAAGAAATAAGGGAGGCTGAAACATGGCTCGTGATACCCGTCGCGGAGGCAAGAAGAAGGTCTCCAAGAACATCGCCGCTGGCGTGGCGCATGTGAATTCGTCGTTCAACAACACCAAGATCCTGATCTCGGACGTGCAGGGCAATGCGATCGCCTGGTCGTCGGCCGGCACCATGGGCTTCAAGGGATCGCGCAAATCGACCCCCTATGCCGCGCAGATGGCCGCTGAAGACGCTGCAAAGAAGGCGCAGGAACACGGCGTGAAAACGCTCGAAGTCGAAGTGCAAGGCCCCGGTTCGGGTCGCGAATCGGCATTGCGCGCGCTGGCGGCTGCCGGTTTCAACGTCACCTCGATCCGTGACGTGACGCCGATGGCCCACAACGGCTGCCGCCCGCCCAAGCGCCGTCGCGTCTGACGCAGGAAAACACTGACGGGGCTGTGCCAGTGGCGCGGCCCCTTTTCGGTATTCTGAAACCTCGAGAGTTCGCGTTCTTGGACATGAAGCGCGGACAGGAATGGAGGGACACATGATCCACAAGAATTGGGCCGAGTTGATCAAGCCGATGCAGCTTGACGTGAGGCCGGGCGCTGACCCGTCGCGGCAGGCGACCATGGTGGCCGAACCGCTCGAGCGGGGCTTTGGCCTGACGCTCGGCAATGCGCTGCGCCGTGTGCTGATGTCGTCGCTGCAAGGCGCGGCCATCACCGCCGTGCAGATCGACAACGTGCTGCATGAGTTTTCCTCGGTGCCGGGCGTCCGTGAGGACGTGACCGACATGGTGCTCAACCTCAAGGGCGTCGCGATCCGCATGGAAGTGGACGGGCCCAAGCGCCTGACGGTGCAGGCCAAGGGGCCGGGCGTGGTGACGGCGGCGGACATCTCGGAAAGCTCGGGCATCGAGGTTCTGAACAAGGGCCACGTGATCTGCCACCTCGACGAAGGTGCGGCGCTCTACATGGAGCTTACGGTCAACACCGGCAAAGGCTATGTCTCTGCCGACAAGAACAAGCCCGAGGATGCGCCGATCGGCATGATCGCGATCGACGCGATCTATTCCCCGGTCAAGAAGGTGAGCTACGAGGTCCAGCCGACCCGCGAGGGCCAGGTGCTCGACTATGACAAGCTGACCATGAAGATCGAGACCGACGGTTCGCTGACCCCTGACGATGCCGTGGCCTATGCGGCGCGCATCCTTCAGGACCAGCTTTCGATCTTCGTCAACTTTGACGAACCCGAAGCCGCCGGCGGCATGTCGGATGATGACGGCCTCGAGTTCAACCCGCTTCTGCTCAAGAAGGTGGACGAGCTCGAGCTGTCGGTGCGGTCGGCCAACTGCCTCAAGAACGACAATATCGTCTATATCGGTGATCTGATCCAGAAAACCGAAGCCGAGATGCTGCGCACGCCGAACTTTGGCCGCAAGTCGCTCAACGAGATCAAGGAAGTGCTGTCGGGCATGGGCCTGCACCTCGGCATGGATGTCGAGGACTGGCCGCCCGACAATATCGAGGACCTCGCGAAAAAGTTCGAGGACCAGTTCTGATCCGGCCGGGCGGGGGCATCCCCCGCCCGCCGCACGACCCGGGCAATCCCGCCCCAATAATGCGGCCGACACGCATCGGACCGCTGCACAAAGCATAAAGTTGTAAGGAGAAAGAAAATGCGTCACGGAGCGGGCTACCGCAAACTGAACAGGACCCATGAGCATCGCAAGGCGATGTTCGCCAACATGGCCGGGTCGCTGATCGAACATGAACAGATCAAGACCACGCTGCCCAAGGCCAAAGACCTGCGCCGCGTCGTCGAAAAGCTGATCACGCTGGGCAAGCGCGGCGATCTGCACGCGCGCCGTCAGGCTGCGGCTGCGCTCAAGCAGGACATGCATGTGGCCAAGCTCTTCGAGATCCTCGGCCCGCGCTACAAGGACCGCCAGGGTGGATATGTCCGCGTGCTCAAGGCCGGGTTCCGCTATGGCGACATGGCGCCGATGGCGATCATCGAATTCGTGGACCGCGACCGCGACGCCAAGGGTGCCGCCGACAAGGCACGCGTCGAGGCCGAAGAGGCGATGGATCTCGAGGACTGATCCCTTTGCCGTCTGCATGAATAGCAAAGCCCCGTCATCTGACGGGGCTTTTTGCGTGTCGGGGCAGGGGATCGGCGCTGACCGTCCTGAGCCCCAGCCCCCAGCCTTTAGCTCGGACGCGGGCCGCCACGGGGTGACGTTGCGTCATCCGGTTCTGCCTCGTCGCCCTCGTCCGGCTCGCCCAAGACCGGCGTGGCGAAGTTTACAAAGGCCAGCAGGACCGCCAATTCGGACAAATTGAGTTTGTTTAGCCGAATCGTCAATTCGCTATCCTGCCGGGCCATTTTATCACCTTGAAATCACTGACTTGCGTCACAATTTAAGGTTGACTGCAATTGATGCAACTTGTCTAAAAAGACATGTCTCTTAGGTCGGGAATCGAACAGCACACACGAAGATTGGCCCTAATGGCGCCTTGCGGATTTTTCTTTGCGCTGCACATCCGCTTTGCGCTGCCTCTCCTGCACATCCAGACCTATCCGCAGGGGTGGACCGATCGCTACACAGAGGAGGCTTATGCGCTCCGTGATCCGATCATAGCCTGGGGGTTTAGCAGGGTCGGCACATCGCGGTGGAGCGAAATTGACATCCCGGACCCGTTCGACATCCTCGGGCAGGCACGGGAGTTTGGCATGGTGTACGGCTTTGCCGTGTCCTGTGGCCCGATGAAGTCGCGCACGATCGCTTCGGCGTCACGCGACGACCGCGAGTTCACGGACGAGGAGATTGCCGCCTTTGCGGCCATGGTCCAGCATTTGCACGACATCACGGAACCCCCGAAGTCCTTGACTACCGCCCAAGTCGAAGCCCTGCGGTGTATCGCCGAGGGGGATCGTCATGCAGCTGCCGCAGCACGATTGAACATTTCGGAAAGTGCTCTCAAAGCACGACTTGCCTCGGCGCGGACCAGTCTACTGGCCCGCACGACAACCGAGGCGATCCAGCGCGCGAGGGACTACAGGCTGCTTTGACCATCCCGCCGGATGGCCTCTGCAGGGTTGTGTGACCCTAACCCCCTGCTGGAGGATGCGATGCTTAGCACCACACTTTCGTTCGCCAATATGCACAACCATGGCGAACTTTTTGCCAATATTCTTCGCGCCCGCCGTGAATCGTTCATCGTGCGCAACCGCTGGAACCTGCCCGAGACGATGGGCATGGAGTTTGACCAGTATGACACCCCGGTCTCGCGCTGGCTGGCGGTCCATGATGATCTGGGCCGGGTTCTGGCCGGAGTTCGCCTGACGCCGACGACGGCGCGCTGCGGCATCTACAGCTACATGATCCGCGACGCGCAGCGTGGGCTGCTCGATTCGATCCCGTCCGACCTGCTCTATTCCGAGGCGCCGGTGGACGAGGGCACATGGGAGGTCACGCGCGGCTTTGTCGCCCATGACATCCCCGCCTCGATCCGCCACAAGGTGCGGCTGCGGCTGGTGCTGCAGATGCTGCGCACCTCGCGCGAAGAGGGGATCCGCCGGATGCTGGCGCTCTTGCCCACCAACTGGGACCGCTGGGCGGCGCGCTGTTCGCTCGACATGAAGGCGGCGGGGCGCAACATGAACATGGGCGGGATCGACTATCAGGCGGTGTGGATCGACTTTTCCACGCAGTTGCACTGAGCGCTGCGGGGGATGGTCTTGGCCATGGCGGCGGCATAACCTGCCGCCATGCCCGATCTCTTTGACAACCTGCCGCAAGCCGCCCATCCCGACGCGCCTGCCCGCCCGCTGGCCGACCGGCTGCGCCCGCGCGCGCTGGCCGAGGTGATCGGGCAGGCGCAGGTGCTGGGGCCCGAGGCGCCGCTGGGTGCGATGCTGGCGGCGGGGTCGCTGTCCTCGCTGATCTTCTGGGGGCCGCCGGGGGTGGGCAAGACCACGATCGCGCGGCTGCTCGCGGCCGAGACGAACCTGCACTTTGTGCAGATATCGGCCATATTCACCGGCGTGCCGGAGCTGCGCAAGGTGTTCGACGCCGCGCGCCTGCGCCGCCAGCAGGGGCGGGGCACGCTCCTCTTCGTCGATGAGATCCACCGGTTCAACAAGGCGCAACAGGACGGGTTCCTGCCGCATATGGAGGATGGCACGATCCTGCTGGTCGGTGCGACGACCGAAAACCCGTCCTTCGAGCTCAACGCCGCGCTTCTGAGCCGCGCGCAGGTGCTGGTGCTCACCCGGCTCGATCTGGCCGATCTCGAACGTCTGGCGCAGCGCGCCGAGCAGGAGATCGGCCGCGCGCTGCCGCTCGACGGGCCGGCGCGCGAGGCGCTGCTCGAGATGGCGGATGGCGACGGGCGTGCGCTCCTGAACCTGATCGAGCAGGTGACGGCCTGGCCGCTGGATGGGCAGCCCAACGGCAAGCTCGACCGTGAGGGGCTGACGCGGCGGCTCACGCGGCGAGCGAGCAAATACGACAAATCGGGCGACGAGCATTACAACCTCATCTCTGCGCTGCACAAATCGGTGCGCGGGTCGGACCCGGACGCTGCTCTTTACTGGTTCGCGCGGATGCTCGAGGGCGGCGAGGATCCACGCTTTCTCGCCCGGCGCATCACCCGGATGGCGGTCGAGGATATCGGGCTGGCCGACCCGCAGGCGCAGAGCGTCTGCCTGCACGCCTGGGAAACATTCGAGCGGCTCGGCTCGCCCGAGGGCGAGCTTGCCCTGTCGCAGGCTGTGGTCTATCTCGCGCTCGCGCCAAAGTCGAACGCGGGCTATGTCGCCTACAAGGCCGCGCGCGCGGCAGCCCGGGCGCATGGGTCGGAACCCCCGCCGCGCCACATCCTCAACGCGCCGACCCGGCTGATGAAGGAGCAGGGCTATGGCGCGGGCTATGCCTATGACCATGACGCCGAGGACGGCTTTTCCGGGCAGGACTATTTCCCCGAGACGATGAAGCGCGAAGTGTTCTACGCGCCGGTCGATCGCGGCTTTGAACGCGACCTGCGCAAAAGGGTGGAGTTCTTTGCCAACCTGCGGGCCAAGCGGCGCGAGGGGTGAGCAAAATTTTTCGTCGAAAAATTTTCGGAAATTTTTCGACGAAAAATTTTGGCACACGGCGTCACCGCTTGCACCGGTTGACAAGCCGGGGGCGCGGGCACAAGAGACGGGGATGATCCTGACCATGACCCTCGTCGCCCTAGGTGGCGCGCTTGGTGCCGCGCTGCGCTACCTGACTGGCCTAGCCGTGGCCTTTCCCTTTGGCACGCTGACGGTAAATGTCGCGGGCTCGCTCGCCATCGGCCTGCTCTGGGTCGTGCTCACCGCGCGCGGGCTGACGCATTGGCAGCCGTTCCTGATTACCGGCATCCTTGGGGGCTTTACCACCTTTTCGGCCTTCTCGCTCGACACGCTGCGGCTGGTCGAGGATGGCCGCACCGGCATGGCCGGCGCCTATGTGCTCGCCTCGGTCGCGTTGTCGCTGGGGGCCTGCATTGCGGGGGCCCAGATCGCACGGGCTGTGCTGGCATGAGCGGCGTGCAGAACCGTATCGTCGGCCCGGACGAGGGCGAGCAGCGGCTTGACCGCTGGCTGCGCCGGCATTTCCCGCATCTCAATCAGGGGCGCATCGAAAAGATGTGCCGTTCGGGCGAATTGCGGGTCAATGGCGGCCGGGTCAAGGCCGCGACGCGGCTCGAGATCGGCCAGTCGGTCCGCATCCCGCCGATGCCCGACGAGGGCGAGGTCGAGGGCAACCCGGTCAACCGGGCGATGACCGCCGCCGATGCGAAAATGATCCAGTCCTGCGTGATCTACCGCGACGACCACATCATCGCGATCAACAAGCCCGCCGGGCTTGCCACGCAGGGCGGCTCTGGCATCGCGCGCCATGTCGATGGGCTGGCCGAGGCGCTGCGTTTCGGCTTTCCGGACAAGCCGCGCCTGGTGCACCGGCTGGACAAGGATACCTCGGGCGTGCTGCTTCTCGCCCGGACACGCACGATGGCGGCAAAGCTCACCGAGAACCTCAAGCACCGCGAAACGCGCAAGATCTACTGGGCTGCGGTCGGCGGTGTGCCGTCCCCCCGCGCGGGCACGATCAAGTTCGGCCTGGTCAAGGCCGCGGGCCATGGCAAGGGTGGCGAGAACGAAAAGATGCGCTGCGTCCACCCGGCCGAGGTGGACAAGACCGAAGGCGCCAAACGCGCGATCACCGATTACGCCGTGCTCACCTCGCTGGCCAAACGCGCGGCCTGGGTCGCCCTGGTGCCGATCACCGGGCGCACCCACCAGTTGCGCGCGCATATGGCCGAGATCGGGCATCCGGTGATCGGCGACGGCAAATACGGCGGCTCGGGGCAGGAAAACCTTGGCGATGGCTGGGGTGCGGGGCTGGGCGAGGACCTCAGCCGCAAGCTGCACCTGCACGCACGCTCGCTCACCATCATGCACCCGGAAACCGGCAAGATCCTGCATGTCACCGCCGATCTGCCCGACCATATGGTCAAGACCTGGGATTTCGTCGGCTGGGTGGTGAGCCATGCGCCGGTCGATCCCTTCAACATGCCGGACTGACGCGGCATGCGGCTGGTGATCTTTGACGTGGACGGCACGCTGGTGGACAGCCAGGCCGAGATCACCGCCGCGATGACAGCGGCCTTTGCCGAAGCGGGGCTGCCACCGCCACCCCGTGCGGCTGTGCTGGGTATCGTCGGGCTGTCTCTGCCACAGGCCATGGCCCGGCTTTGCCCCGACCTCGACGCGCACCGGCGCAGCGCGATGGTGCAGGCCTACAAGGACAGCTTCAACGCGCCATCGGACGGGGCGGCCGAGGGCAGCCCGCTTTTTCCCGGTGCGCGCGCGATGCTCGACCGGCTGCGGGAAGCGCCCGACACGGTGCTGGCGGTGGCGACCGGCAAATCGCGGCGCGGGCTCGACAAGATGATCGAACGCCATGGCCTTGGTGCCCATTTCGCCAGCCGCCAGACCGCCGACGACCACCCGTCCAAGCCGGACCCCGCGATGATCGCGGCAGTGCTGCGCGATACCGGGCTGCCGGCGGCCCGGGCGGTGATGGTGGGGGATACCAGCTATGACATCGACATGGGCCGCGCGGCGGGGACGGCGACCATTGCGGTGAACTGGGGCTATCACGTCGCGGCCGATCTGGGCGCGGATGCCGTGATCGACAGCTTTGACGCGCTCTGGCCCACACTCGACAGGCTGCTGGAGGCGCGCGGATGAGCGAATGGCAGATCAAGCGGTTCTGGACGCTGGCCGCGCCTGTCCCGGCGGATGGCGGCTTTGGCATCGCGCTTGACGGACGGCCGGTGCGCACACCGCTGCGCCAGCCGCTCGTGGTGCCGACGCGGGGGCTCGCCGACCTCATCGCCGCGGAATGGCAGGCGCAGGAAGGGCGGGTCGATCCCCGCACGATGCCCGCCACCCGCACCGCCAATGCGGCCATTGACAAGGTCGCGCCGCAACGCGCCGAGGTGGTGGCGATGCTCGCGGCCTATGGCGGGTCCGACCTCATGTGCTACCGCGCGCCCGGTCCCGCGGCGCTGGTCGCGCGGCAGGCCGCTGGCTGGGACCCCCTGCTCGACTGGGCGGCGCAATCGCTTGGGGCGCGGCTCGCGGTGGGCACGGGCGTCGTGCCCGTGGCGCAGGACGCCGCAGCACTCGCCCGCCTGACCGCGCAGGTCGATGCGATGGAGCCATTCGCGCTCTCGGCGTTTCACGATCTGGTCAGCCTTTCGGGGTCGCTTGTGCTGGCGCTGGCCTTTGCGCGGGGGCGGATCGATGCCGCCGGGGCCTGGGCGCTGTCGCGGATCGACGAGGATTGGCAGGTCGAGCAATGGGGCGCCGATGACGAGGCGACAGCGACTGCGGCGCTCAAGATGGCCGCTTTTTTGGGCGCCAGCCGATTCTATGACCTTGCCACCGCGACCACGCCGCAGGTTTGACCGCCTCAAACCGCTTTGAATCGCAGGATTTCCCCCAAAACATGCGCTCGGGACAATTCTCTGGGCCTTGACCTCGGTCCCTGAATCCGCCCAAGCTATGGTCGTTGAGGGGGGAGCCTTTGCCCTCAGACATATCCCTTGGCCGCAAGGGACCAAGAAACGAATACCTCGTCCGAAGCGGGCGGGGAAAATCAGGAAGAGGTACTCATGAAAAAATCCGTTCTTTTTGGCGCGCTGACCCTTGCCGGTCTGGCCGCCGGGGCCGCGCAGGCGGCCACACTGGACGATGTGAAGGCACGTGGTTCGCTGAACTGTGGTGTGACGACCGGTCTTGTCGGCTTTGCCGCGCCCGATGCCAACGGCGTCTGGGACGGGTTCGATGTCGGCGTCTGCCGTGCTGTCGCTGCCGCGATCTTTGGCGATGCCTCGGCGGTCAACTTTGTGCCCACCACCGGCCAGACCCGCTTTACCGCGCTGGCTTCGGGCGAGATCGACATGCTGGCGCGCAACACCACCTGGACCTTTTCGCGCGACACCGACCTCAAGTTCGATTTCGTCGGTGTGAACTACTACGACGGCCAGGGCTTTATCGTGCCGACCGCGCTGGGCGTGTCCTCGGCCAAGGAACTCGACGGGGCGACGATCTGCATCCAGACAGGCACCACGACCGAGCTCAACCTCGCCGACTTCTTCCGCGCCAACAACATCAGCTATGTGGCCGTGCCGATCGAGACCAACGCCGAAGGCCAGCAGCAGTATCTGGCCGGCGCCTGTGACGCCTACACCACCGACGCCTCTGGCCTCGCCGCGACGCGCGCGACCTTCGAGAACCCCGGCGATCACATCATCCTCCCCGAAATCGTGTCCAAAGAGCCGCTGGGCCCGCTCGTGCGGCATGGCGACAACGAATGGGGCGACATCGTGATGTGGACGCTCAACGCGCTGATCGCGGCCGAAGAATACGGCGTGACCTCGACCAATGTGAACGAACTTGCCGCCGGCACCGACAACCCGGAAATCAACCGGCTTCTGGGCACCGAAGGCGAGCTTGGCGCGATGATCGGCCTGTCGAACGACTGGGCCAAGAACGCCATCGCCGCTGTCGGCAACTATGGCGAACTGTTCGAGAAGAACATCGGCGAAAACACCCCGATCGGTCTGGCGCGCGGCCTCAATGCACAGTGGACCAACGGCGGGCTGCTCTATTCGCCGCCCTTCCGCTGATCGACCTGCAAGGGGCGCGGCATTGACCGCGCCCCTTGTCCAAAGCGCGCCCGACTGGTGCGCGATATGATTGTCCCGACCGAGGGGCGCAGCCGGGCAAACCGGCGCGACACCAGCGGCACCGGGCTCCGGGGAGTATGAAAATGGCGATCACGACGGACCCGCCCGTGCAGGGCTTCCGGCTGTCCCAGCTTATCTATGACACGCGATATCGCTCGATGACCATCCAGGTCGTCGCGATGATCCTGCTCATGCTGTTTTTCGCGGGTCTGGTGTCGAACACGATGACCAACCTCGCGTCCAAGGGTAAAACCTTTGATTTCGGTTTCATGGGCCGCCCCGCCGGATACGAGATCAGCCAGTCGCTGATCGCCTATGACGCGGTGACATCGACCCATGCGCGCGCGGCGCTGGTGGGGATCCTCAACACGCTGCTCGTGGCCTTTCTGGGCTGTATTCTCGCCACCATCCTCGGCGTTCTCTTCGGCGTGCTGCGCCTGTCGCGCAACTGGCTGATCTCGCGGCTGACGGCCGTCTATGTCGAGGGCTTTCGCAACGTGCCGCTGCTGCTGTGGATCATCGCGATCTATGCGATCATCACCGAGAGCCTGCCGGCCCCCGCCGCTTTTCGCACCGGCGAGGCGTCGATGATCCTGAACGACAGTGTCGCGGTGACGAACCGGGCCATCTACATGCCGGCGCCGGTCTGGGGGGCCAATTCCACCATCCTGATCGCCGTTTTCCTCCTCTCGCTCGCGGGCATCTGGGCCTTTCGCCGCTATGCCGCGGCGCGCCAGGAGGCGACCGGGCAGATTCTGCCGGTGCTCTGGGTGTCGCTGGCGCTGTTCTTTGTGCCCAGCATCCTGTTCTTCTTCATCCTCGGGCGGCCCGTATCGCTCGACTATCCCGCGCTCACCCGGTTCAATTTCGAGGGCGGGATGCAGTTGCGCGGCTCGCTTCTCGCGCTGTGGCTGGCGCTGTCGCTCTACACCGCCGCCTTCATCGCGGAAAACGTGCGCGCCGGCATCCTTGCGGTGTCCAAGGGGCAGTCCGAGGCCGCCTTTGCGCTGGGCCTGCGCCCCAACCGCACGATGAAGCTGGTGATCCTGCCGCAGGCGCTGCGGGTCATCATCCCGCCGCTCATTTCGCAATACCTCAACCTCACCAAGAACTCGTCGCTCGCCATTGCCGTGGGCTATGCCGACGTGCGCGCCACGCTCGGCGGCACGACGATCAACCTGACCGGAAAGGAGCTTGAGGGGATGTTGCTGATGGGGCTGTTCTATCTGCTGCTCAGTCTCCTGATTTCGGGCGCGATGAACATCTACAACGCCCGCAAACAGCTTGTGAGCCGCTGACATGACCCAGAACCTGAGCTATGTCCGCGCCGCGATGATCGACCAGCAAGACCCGCCGCTGACCCAGAAGGGCGCGGTGAGATGGGTGCGCGAGAACCTGCTCTCCGGCTGGCTCAACATCCTGCTGACCGTCCTGTCCATCGCGGCGATCTGGTATGTGACCAGCCATCTGCTGCACTGGTTCCTCAACGCGGTCTGGAATGCCGGGTCGCTCACCGAATGCCGCGAGGTGCTGTCCGTGCTGCACCAGGTGGGCGACAATTCGGGTGCGTGCTGGGGCGTGATCCGCGACCGCTGGACGCAACTTCTGTTCGGCTCTTATCCTCCGGCCTTTTACTGGCGGTCGATTCTGGCCATGATTCTGCTGGTCGTGGCCCTTATGCCGGTGCTGTTTCGCGACAAAGTGTCGGGAAAGCTCTATTATTTCAGCGCCTTCTACCCGTTCCTCATGCCTTGGCTGCTCTGGGGCGGGTCGTTCTGGGTGCCGCTGCTGGCGGTGGCGGGCTTTGGCGTGGGCTATGTGGCCCTGCGCCTGCTCACGCCGGTCGGCGGGGCCGTGCTGGGGGTCGTGGGGGCCATCGTGGCGGCGCTGGTCTGGTGGATCGTGGCGATGACGCCGATCAACGACGCGTTGCACCGCGCCGTCGCCAATATGCGGATCGAGGGCGCGCGTGACGCGCTGATCGCCACGCAGGACGGCCTTGCGCCGCGTATCGCGCAGATCGAGGCCGACCGCGACGCCGTCACCGCGCAGGTGGCCGTCGCCGTCGCGGCCAAGAACGCGATCTACGCGCCGCTCGCCACCGAACAGTTCCGCCGCAGCGTCGGGCCGGTGCTCGACGAGGTTGCGGCGCTGTTTGACGGGCTCGGTGCCACGAGCACGCAGGCCGATCTGGCGGCCGCCTATGTCGGCGCGCACCGGCTCCTGCTCGACTTTGCGCCGGCGCGCGCGCCCGAAGGCATGGGGCCGCTGCTCGAGCAGATCAAGACCACCGTCCGCGTGCGTGTCACCGAGGACAACCTGGCCGACGCTCAGGAGGCCGTTGCGGAGATCGGCGCGCTTGTCGCGCAGGCCAGGGGGCTGACTGCGGCCAATGCGATGTCGGATGCCGACCTCGCCACTGGGCAGGCGGCGTTCCTGGGCGCGATGCGCGAGTTGACGGCGCTGCGCGAGACGCAGACGCGGATCGGGGCAGAGCTGTTCCGCATGACCGAGGAACGGCGCGGCGCCACCACGCTGTTGCGCAACATCGACCAGCGCGCGGCCAATATCGCGGCCCATCCCGGCCTGCTCGCCGCCGCCGAAGAGGCGCGCGCGGCCTTGCCCGAGAGCGTGGCGCTGCTGACCTCGGCCGATGACCTGCCCGAAGGCCTCGCGCCTGCTGACGTGGCGCAACTGCGTGATGCGCTGCGGGCAGAGGCGGCGCTGGCCAGCAACGAAGGCGCGACGTTCTCGATCTATTACGAGGTCGGCCGCGTCGGCCTGCAACCGGTGCCCAGTGCGTCGTTCGGCGGGTTCCAGCTCTCGCTCATCATCGGGGTTGCCGGCATCGCCATGTCGCTGCCGCTGGGCATCCTGCTGGCGCTTGGGCGGCAATCGAACCTGCTCATCATCAACAAGGTGTCGGTCGGTTTCATCGAGATCATCCGCGGCGTGCCGCTGATCGTCTGGCTGCTGACGGCGCAGTTCCTGCTCAACTACTTCCTGCCGCCGGGGACCGAGTTCGACCTCGTGCTGCGGGTGATCATCATGGTGACGCTCTTTGCCTCGGCCTATATTGCCGAGGTGGTGCGCGGCGGGCTCGCGGCGCTGCCGCGCGGGCAATACGAGGCGGCCGATGCGCTGGGCCTCGACTACTGGAAGTCGATGCAACTGATCGTGCTGCCGCAGGCACTCAAGATCTCGATCCCGGGTATCGTGAACACCTTCATCGGGCTGTTCAAGGATACCACGCTGGTGCTGTTCATCGGTCTCTTTGACCCGCTGGGCCTGTCCAACACCATCCGCGCGACCACGGAATGGAACGGTATCTATTGGGAATTGTTCATCTTTATCGGTGTGCTTTTCTTCATCTTCTGTTTCAGCATGGGCCGCTATTCCCTGTTCCTGGAGCGCAAGCTCCAGCGTGAAAACCGCTAAGGAGCCACCTGCATGTCAGACGCCGCAACCGACCGCGCCATCGACCGGAGCCAGATGACGGTCTCGGACGAGGTCGCGATCCAGATCACCGCCATGAACAAGTGGTATGGCACCTTCCACGTCCTGCGCGACATCAACCTGACCGTCTATCGCGGCGAGCGGATCGTGATCTGCGGCCCGTCCGGGTCGGGCAAATCGACGCTGATCCGCTGCATCAACCGGCTTGAGGAGCATCAGGCCGGGCAGATCATCGTGGACGGGACCGAGCTGTCATCGGACCTCAAGAACATCGACAAGATCCGGTCCGAGGTCGGCATGTGCTTTCAGCACTTCAACCTGTTTCCGCATCTGACGATCCTGGAAAACTGCACTCTCGCGCCGATCTGGGTCCGCAAGACCCCGAAAAAGGAGGCCGAGGAGATCGCCATGCATTTTCTGCGCAAGGTCAAGATCCCCGAACAGGCGGACAAATACCCCGGCCAGTTGTCGGGCGGCCAGCAACAGCGGGTCGCCATCGCGCGGTCGCTGTGCATGAAACCGCGGATCATGCTGTTTGACGAGCCGACTTCGGCGCTCGACCCCGAGATGATCAAGGAGGTGCTCGACACCATGATCGAGCTTGCGGAAGAGGGGATGACGATGCTCTGTGTGACCCATGAGATGGGCTTTGCCCAGGCGGTGGCGAACCGGGTGATCTTCATGGATCAGGGGCAGATCGTGGAGCAGAACGAGCCGCGCGAGTTCTTCAACAATCCCCAGTCCGACCGGACCAAGCTGTTCCTGAGCCAGATCCTCGGCCATTGAGGGCGGAGCCTCCGGCGGGAGTATTTTGAGCACAGAGAAGCCGGGGGTCAGTCCGCAAGATCATGCGGGATCGTGAACCCCAGCAGGGTGCCGGTGCCGGGGGTGACGGCGCGCCATTCGGGCGCGGCAAAGGTCATGACCGTGGTGGCGGCGGTCGGGTAGTCGGCAAAGCGCGGGTGGTCGGGTGATGTGGTGAGCAGGCCGGCGGCCAGCGCGCCGATGCCGGGGTTGTGGCCAACCATGGCGACGCAAGGGCTGTCGGCGCCGTGCAGGATATCGAGCATCGTTTGCGGCGCGGCGTGGTAGAGGGCGGCGTGGTGGCTGACCTGCGGATTGCGCGGCAGGGCGGGCAGGATGAGCGCCAGCGTCTCGCGGGTGCGGGCGGCGTCGGAACAGAGCACGAGGTCGGGGATATGGCCCTGCGCGGCAAGCCAGGCGCCGACGCGCGGCGCGTCGGTGCGGCCGCGCGGATTGAGCGGGCGGGCATGATCGTCCTGACCGGCATTGGCCCAGCTCGATTTCGCGTGGCGGATCAGGATCAGGGTGAGGGTCATGGCGTGTGGAAGGCTTTCATGTGAAAGGCGGATTGGGCCGGCAGGCGGCGGGTCAGACCAACCGGGCAGGCGCGGCGGACGGCGCAGCCGCGGGTCTGGCAATCTGCTCCTTCGGGCTGGTCGAGATGGGCATGGCAGGTGGGCACATCATAGCCTGCCGCGGTGAGGGCGCCAACCGGGCAGGCGCTGCGGCAGGGCTGTCCGGCGCAGGTGTTGCAGGGATTTGTGCCGGCGGGCGGGGCGACAGCCTCGCGCAGGGCAATCGCGCCGCGGAACGACACGAAAAGTCCCATATGCGCATCGACCAGCAGCCCCACCGGCGAGGTCCAGACCTGGCCCGAGCGCAGCGCCCAGCGGGGAAAGGGCCGCCAGGGCGGGCCGCCAAAGGGAAAGACGGCCTTGGCGCCCAGATCGCAGGCGATCTTGCCGATGATGCGTCGCGACCAGCGGTCGAGCGGCGCGGGCGCGCCGTCGCCATATTCGGGGCTGGCGGTGAAATGCGGCCAGAAGGCGGGTTCGTCCGGAGCGAGCAGGATCACGGAGCGGAGGTCGGGGGCAAGGCCATCCTCGGGCAGGACCGGCGCTGTGGCGCGCGCGATCAGCCGGTCCTGCGCCACGCGGGCGATGACGGCGGCGGGCAGGCTCACCGGATGCGCGGCTTGACCCGCGGTTCGGTGCTGCGGATGATCGAGCCCGCGCCATGTTCGGTGAAAAGCTCGAGCAGGCTCGCATTCGGCAGCCGCCCGTCGAGGATCACCACCGCGCGCACTCCGGCGTCGAGGGCGGCGAGCGCGGTCTCGGTCTTGGGGATCATGCCGCCGGCGATCGTGCCCTCGGCGGTCATGGTGCGGATCTGATCCGGCGACAGTTGCGTGACGACCTCGCCCGCGGCATTCTTGACGCCCGGCACATCGGTGAGCAGCAAGAGCCGGTCGGCCTGCAGCGCGCCCGCAATCGCGCCCGCCGCGGTGTCGCCATTGACGTTGAAGGTCTCGTTATCCGCCATACCCGTGGCGACCGGCGCCACGACCGGGATGATGCCGGCGGTAAAGAGGTCGCGCAGCACCTGCACGTTCATCTCGACCGGGCGGCCGACAAAACCAAGCTCCGGATCGTCGGCGACGCAGACCATCATGTCGTCATCCTTGCCGGAAATGCCGACCGCGCGGCCTCCGGCATCCATGATCGCCTGCACGATCCGCTTGTTCACCAAACCCGACAGGATCATTTCGACAACTTCGACCGTCGCCTTGTCCGTCACCCTTTTGCCGCGCACAAACTCGGACTTGATCCCGAGCTTGGCGAGCATGTCGTTGATCATCGGGCCACCGCCATGCACCACGACCGGGTTCACGCCGACCTGCCGCATCAGGACGATGTCGCGGGCGAATTCGGCCATGGCGTCGTCATCGCCCATCGCGTTGCCGCCGAACTTGATCACCACGACCGCGCCGGAATAGCGTTGCAGATAGGGCAGCGCCTCGGACAGGGTGCGGGCGGTGGCGATCCAGTCACGGTTCATGTTCTGCTTCCTCATGGCGCTGGGGGCTCCCGTCGGGGTCAGTCGATATGGGCGATGATGGCGCGCAGCGTGGCGATGCCGTCACCTTTTTCCGACGAGGTCAGCACGATCTCGGGATAGGCGGCGGGGTGGCGGGCCAAGGCTGCACGGGTGAGCGCGAGCGAGGCGTCGAGCTCGGCCGTGCTCACCTTGTCCACCTTGGTCATCACGCATTGGAATGTGACGGCGGCGCGGTCGAGCAGGGACATGATCTCTTCATCCACCGCCTTGGCCCCGTGGCGCGCGTCAATCAGCACGAAGGCGCGGCGCAGGGTCTGGCGGCCGGCGAGGTAGGATTTGAGCAGTTTCTGCCAGCGCTCAACGATGGCGACCGGCGCGTTGGCATAGCCATAGCCGGGCAGATCGACGAGGTAATGGCCTGCGCCGGCAGCGAAATAGTTGATCTCCTGCGTCCGGCCCGGCGTGTTGGACGCGCGCGCCAGCCCTTTGCGCCCGGTCACCGCATTGATCAGCGACGATTTCCCGACGTTCGACCGCCCGGCAAAGCAGACCTCGCGCCGGTCGGCAGGCGGCAGGCCCGCCATCGCGACCACGCCCTTGACGAACTCTACCGGCCCCGCAAACAGCAGCCGCCCTGCCTCGGCCTCGGACGGGTCGGGCGCGTCAGCGATGGGAAAGGGCAGTTGCATCAGCGGCGCCCCGCGCGTCTCTGGGTCACTTGGCCCCCGGTTTCTTGTCGGTATTCGCGACCGCAGGCTTGCGCTGGAAGCTCGAGATGATGTTGCCGAACAGGTCCGGCTTGTGCCCGTGGCTGCGCATGATCGCGTATTGCTGGGTGAAGGTGATCGTGTTGTTGGCGATCCAGTAGAGCACCAGGCCCGAGGCAAACGTGCCGAGCATGAACATGAAAACCCAGGGCATCCAGGCAAAGATCATCTTTTGCGTGGGGTCGGTGGGGGCCGGGTTCAGCTTTTGTTGCAGCCACATGGAGATGCCCAGGATGATCGGCAGCACGCCCAGCGAGAAGATGAAGAACAGGCTGCCCGGTTCGGGCGTGCCCCAGGGCGCCAGACCAAAGAGGTTGAGGATCGACGACGTGTCCGGCGCTGACAGGTCGTTGATCCAGCCGATCCAGGGTGCGTGACGCAGTTCGAGTGTGACAAAGATCACCTTGTAGAGCGAAAAGAAGATGGGGATCTGGATCAGGATCGGCAGGCAGCCCGACGCCGGGTTGACCTTGTTGTCCTTGTAGAGCTTCATCATGCCCTGTTGCAGCGCCTGCTTGTCCTCGCCCGCGCGCTCCTTGAGCTTTTCCATCTCGGGCTGCAGTTCCTTCATCTTGGCCATCGAGACGTAGGATTTGTAGGCCAGCGGCAGCACCAGCGCCTTGATCACAAGGGTCAGCACAACGATCGACCAGCCCATGTTGCCGATGAAGGCATTGAGCGTGTGCAGCAGCGCAAAGATCGGCTTGGTCAGGAAAAAGAACCAGCCCCAGTCGATCGAGTCGAGAAAGCCGTAGATGCCGCTCTTGTTCTGGTAGTCGCGGATCGCGGCCCATTCCTTGGCCCCGGCAAAGAGCTGGGTGCGCACCGTGGCGCTGGCGCCGGGTTCGACCGTCTGCATCGGCATCACGGCCTCGACCTGATAGAGGTCGCGCGCCTCGAAATACTTGATGACCGAGCGGAAGGGCGTGCCCTGCTGCGGCACCAGCGTGGTCATCCAGTAATGGTCGGTAAAGCCGACCCAGCCATTCTGCTGCACCTCTTCACGCCCGGCCCGCGTGCTTTCGCGTTCGTCGAACTCCAGCTTTTCAAGGTCGGAATAGCTGGCTTCCTCAAGGGTGCCGTCGCTCATCCGCACAGCACCTTCGTGCAGGATGAAGAATTTCTTCAGGCCCGAGGGCTGGCCATGGCGGCTGATCAGGCCGTAGGGGCGCAGCATCACCGCGGCGTCCGTGGTGTTGATGACGCTCTGGTCGATGGTGAACATGAAGCGGTCATCGACCGCGATCGTGCGGCGGAACAGCAGCCCGGCGCCATTGTCCCAGGTCAGGGTGATGGGGCTCTCGGGGGTCAGTTCGTTGCCTTGCGCGAGCGTCCAGAGCGTGTCGCGCCCGGGGACGGCCTCGGCCGCGAGCCCGTCGCCCGCTGCATAGCCGAACAGCGCGTAGTAGGCCTCGATCTCGCCCTGCGGGTTCAGCAGGTGGACGGTGTCGGCGTCCGGTTCCGTGGTGACACGGTAATTGTTGAGCGCGAGATCGTCGATACGGCCGCCCAGCAGCGAGATCGACCCGGAGAGGTTCGGGGTCCGCACGACGATCCGCGGCGCCGTGGCGAGGGCGGCGGCGCCTTCGCCATCGGTCCCCGCGCCGGTCCCGCCCTCGCTGCCCGGCAGCGCGGGCGTGCCTGTGCCGGGCGTGACGTCCGAGGCAGGCGCCGTTGCCACGGTCTCGGCCGGTGGCGGCACGATGTCTTCGGGGGGAAACAGGATGAACCATGTCAGGATCACAAGGAAACTGAGCACTACTGCAAGCAAGAGGTTCTTGTTCTGGTCGTCCATCAAAGCCGCCCGTATCTTGGCAATTGTCAGCGTGGTTCAACAGGGCAGGGCCACAAAGGTCAAGCGGTTTTGGGGGGCGCGGCCGGCGGTGCGCCCTTGGGGAAGATGCGTGGCGGGGCGGGTTGCGGGGCGCGCGTGGCAGCCTTCACCGACATGGGCATCCCGCCGCCCGTTGGCGGAACCGACCTCGCGGTGGCTTGGCAGCATTCTTGACCGCGCCCCGACCCACCCCGACCCACCCCGACCCACTCCGACCCACCGAGCCCCGCCCCACCGCGCCCCGCCCACCACGCCGCGAAAGGCGGGCCGGTCAGGGGGCGAGGGGGGAACGGGCCTGGCAGCGTTCCGGTTGATGCCAGAGGTCCTTGGGCCGGCCCATCGCGCTGCGGTGCGGCGTCGTGCTCTTTCAGCCGACCTTGCGGTGCGCGATCACCTTGGTGCCCACAGCCGCGCAGCGCGCCCTGATCCAACCGTCGGTTTCATGCATCGGCATCGGCCGGGCGATCCCGAAGCCCTGCACATGGCCGCAGCCGAGCTTGGCCAGCATCGCAAACTCCGATTCGGTTTCCACACCTTCGGCCAGCGTGTCGAGGCCCAGCCGCTCTGCCATGGTCAGGATCGCCGCAACCATCTTCTGCTGCTCCGGGTCCGCGTCGATCCGCGTGACAAAGGACCGGTCGATCTTGATCCGTTCGATCGAGAAGCGGCGGATATTGGTGATCGAGGCGTGCCCGGTGCCGAAATCATCGAGGTCAAGGCAGCAGCCCAGCCGCGCGAGCCCCGACAGGTTGCGGATCACCACATCTTCGGATTTGTCGGCGACCACGGTTTCGAGAACCTCGATCACCAGACGTTCGGGCGTGAGGTCAAAGCGGTCAAGCTCCCATCCGATCCGGTCCACGAGGCGGGGATCCGACAGTTCGGCATTGGAAAAGTTGACGCCGACCCGCGGGATGTCAAAGCCCGCATCATCCCATTTGCGCAGCGCGGTGAGCGCTTCGAACACCATGATCTCGCCCAGCCGGTCCATCAGCCCCGCCTGTTCCAGCGCCGGCAGGAACTCGATCGGCGGGATCAGGCCGCGTTCCGGGTGGTGCCAGCGCGACAGGGTTTCAAAGCCGGTGATCGCCCCGGTCCGGGTCGAGACCTGCGGCTGGAAAAAGGCCATGATCTCGCCCCGCTCGAGCGCACCCGCCACATCATTCGACAGGCTCTCGCGCGAGGTGATCCGGGCGCGCATGGCTTCGGAATAGCTGCGGATCGCCGAGGGGCCGCTGCGCTGCGCCTCGATCATCGCGGCGGTGGCGGCCTGAAGCATCGCCTCGCCGGTTGGCGATTTCAGCCGCGAGGCGAGGGCAAAGCCGATCGAGACGGTCAGATAGATATTGGCGCCATCCGCCGAAATCGGCTCTGACAGGGCGCGTTGCATGCGCCCGGCGAGCTGGATGGCCGACTCGAGGTCGAGCCGCCGCACCGGTGCCACGGAGACAGCAAAGGCCGGCCCATCGATCCGCGCGACGACGTCCCGGTCGCGCAGGGCCGAGGCCAGCCGTTCGCCCGAAACCTGCAGGACCCGTTCGATCACCGCGTGGTCATGGCGTTCCTCGAGCAGGCGGAAACGGTCGATCTCGATCATCATCGCGCAGGTGAAGCGGTTCGTCGCGCCGGCGCTGCGCAGCGCCTTGTCGATGGCGGCGACGACCGTGTCGCGCGGGGCAGGGGCCGCGGCAAGATCGGCGCACGCCGTCTCTTCCCCGCTCATCCGGGGTTGGACAAAGGACAGCACGATGAGGGCGGCCAGTGCGGCAAAGACCACGGCCATCGGGCCCCAGACGAGCTGCGCGGCAATGATCACGGGGATCGCGCAGGCCACCACATGGATGCGGCGCACCCGACGGGCCCCGTCCTGCAACCCTTGGAAAAGCCCGCCCATGTCCTTGGTGGTCAACATGTCTATCCGTTCCCCGATTCTCGCCCGGACCCGTGGCAACACTGGGGCCCGCTGCGCAACCTAGAGGGATGCTGCTTTGGCCGAGGTTAACGCAGACGCGGCATTTCAAGAGAATTTTCGACAATTTGCGCGCTCCGCGTGAGCCCGGCAAAGTCGAACAGCGCCGGATCAAGCAGGTGCGAGGGCCGCGCATTCATCAGCGCGCGGA
The DNA here is from genome assembly GCA_009993005.1 of Rhodobacterales bacterium. Classification (GTDB taxonomy): domain Bacteria; phylum Pseudomonadota; class Alphaproteobacteria; order Rhodobacterales; family Rhodobacteraceae; genus JAACUH01. The sequence goes on along the minus strand of JAACUH010000065.1, from coordinate 72,417 downwards.
ACATGACCTGCCGCCGTCCGGGGCTGTTTTTCTCCCATCCGTCAAGGATTTGCTTGACCTGCTGGCGTTGCAGCCCGTCCTGTGACCCGCACAGGTCACACGGGATGATCGGGTAGTCCATCGCGCGGGCAAAGGCCTCGCAATCGGCCTCGGCGACATGCGCGAGCGGGCGATAGACAAAGAGATCACCCTCTTCGTTCACGAGTTTCGGCGGCATCGTCGCCAGCCGGCCGCCGTGAAAGAGGTTCATGAAGAAGGTCTCGAGGATGTCGTCGCGGTGATGGCCCAGCACCACGGCCGAACAGCCCTCTTCGCGCGCGATGCGGTAGAGGTTGCCACGCCGCAGCCGCGAACACAGCGCGCAATAGGTGCGCCCGGCGGGCACCTTGTCCTTCACGATCGAATAGGTGTCCTGATACTCGATCCGGTGCGGCACACCCATGCGCGCCAGAAAATCGGGCAGCACCGTCGCGGGAAAGCCCGGCTGGCCCTGATCGAGGTTGCAGGCGAGCAGATCGACCGGCAACAGCCCGCGCCACTGCAACTCGTGCAGGATGGCGAGCAGGGTATAGCTGTCCTTGCCACCCGACAGACACACGAGCCAGCGCGCGCCCGGCTCTATCATGCCGTATTGGTCCACCGCCTCGCGCACCTGCTGCACCAACCGCTTGCGCAGCTTGCGGAACGTGGTGCTTTTCGGCGCCCCGTGGAACAGCGGATGGATATCGTCGGCATCATCAAGCATGGCGGCGGTATGCCAGAGCGCGCGGTCGCTGCAAAGGGGGCATCCGACCGGCCCGGCCCTGCGTATAAGAGACCAAAGGAGACCATCATGCGCCGTATCGCCCTTGCTTCCCTGCTCTTTGCCGCCGCCTGCACCGGCAAGCCATCCTTTGACGACCCCGCGCTGACCGATCGCGCGCTCAACCTCGAGGAGTTCTTTGACGGCCGCCTCGTCGCGCACGGCCAGTTCCAGGATATTCTGGGCACCGTGCGCCGCAGTTTTGTGGTGCAGATCGCGGGGGAATGGGACGGGCAGACGCTGCGGCTGGTCGAGGATTTCGTCTATGAGGACGGATCGACCGAGCAGCGCGTCTGGACGCTGGTCAAGACCGGCCCGATCCAGGCCGACCAGACCTGGCAGGGCACCGCCCCCGGCGTGATCGGCGTGGCCACGGGCGAGGAGAACGGCAACCGCTTCAACTGGCGCTACGAGATCGACCTGCCGGTGCCCGCTGCCGACGGCACGGCCGACACGCTGCGGGTCACGTTTGACGACTGGATGTGGCAACTCACCGACGACCGGCTGTTCAACCGCGCCTATATGAAGCGGTTCGGCTTTGACATCGGGGATGTCAGCATCAGCTTTGAAAAGCTGCGCTGACCGGAAAACCGGCCCCACCCCGCTGCGGGCCCCGCTGCGGGCCCCGCTGCGGGCTGTCAGTCGGGCAGGTTTCAGTCGGGCACGTTGTCGATGCCCGAGCCGCCCCAGGGATGGCAGCGGCCGATCCTGCGGGCGGCGAGCCATGTGCCCTTGAGCGCGCCGTGTTTCTCCAGCGCCTCGAGCGCATAGGCGCTGCAGGTGGGGTGGTAGCGGCAGCCGTGGCCGACCCAGGGGCTCAGCAGCAGCCGGTAGGCACGCACGGGGAGGGCGACGATATGGGCGAACGGGGTCATGACCCGGACCCGTGGACGCGGCCGAGCGCGCGGATCAGATCGGATTGCATCGTGTCAAACGGGATCGTCGCGGTGATGTCGGCGCGGCCGACGAGCACATAATCCCACCCGTCGCGGCCGTGGAGGGGCAGGACCAGCCGTGCCGCCTCACGCAGGCGGCGTTTGGCCCGGTTGCGCGCCACGGCATTGCCGACCTTTTTCGAGCAGGTATAGCCGATGCGGATGCCGCGCGCGGACTCATCGGCGCGGCGTGCGCGGGCCTGCAGGTGAAAGCCGGCGGCGCCCTGGCGCAACCCGCTGGCCGCGCGCAGGAAATCGGCTCTCTTGCGCAGGACCGTCAGACAGGACAAAACCGCCGGCGGCGCCTGCGTGGCAGGGCTTTCAGAGCCTGCCACGGGTGCCATCGGCGGTGTCATTGGCCAAAGCCTTGTCTGGATCAGGCGCAGAGCACCTTGCGGCCGCGGGCGCGGCGGGCGTTGAGGATCTTGCGACCGGCCTTGGTCGCCATGCGCGCACGGAAACCGTGACGCGCCTTGCGCACCCGGTTGGAAGGTTGGAACGTGCGTTTCATCGCGCTTTACTCCGGTCTGGGGGCCAAATCACCAGCAAAAGGATTCGAGGCCCATCGTCATTCGAAGCCCGTCCCTTAAAGCTACCCCCGCCCCGTGTCAACGCTGGCGGCAGCGGATTTCTGCAACATTGCGCCGCGCGGGCCAGGCCAATTGTTACAGCGCCCGCCCGCGCGGCGTGAGCAGACAGGGGCCGCGCGCGGCGCAGCATCAACGCCGCGTGATGAGGCTGGTCCCGCGTCCCGGCAAGGGGCATCTAGCTGTCATGATTTCGTGACCGGCAGGCTGCAACCCGGACAAGACCCGGGACAAGACCCGGAACAAGACCAGGAACAAGACCAGGAACAAGGCGATGACCGATATGACCACACCTCCTGCCCATCCGTTCCTGCGGCGCCTGCCGCTGATCGCGGTGGCCGTCGCGGCCGTGCTCGGCGCGGTGTTCCTGCGCGATTACCTGAGCTTCGAAGCGCTGCGCGACAACCGCGAGGCGCTGCTGGCGTTCCGCGACGCGAACTATCCGCTCACCGTGGGGCTGTTTGTCGGGACCTATCTGCTGATCGTGGCGTTCTCCCTGCCGGGGGCGACCATCGCGACGCTGACCGGCGGTTTCCTGTTCGCGACCTTTCCGGGCGTGCTCTACAATGTCACCGGCGCCACGCTGGGGGCGATCGGCATCTTTCTCGCCGCGCGCTGGGGGCTGGGCAACATGCTCGCCGCGCGGATGGACCAGAGCGGTGGCGCCGTCAGCCGCATCCGCGCCGGGATCGAGGAAAACCAGTGGTCGATGCTGTTCCTGATCCGGCTGGTGCCGGCGGTGCCGTTCTTCGTGGCCAACCTCGTGCCGGCGCTGGTGGGCGTGCCGCTGTCGCGCTTTGCGATCTCGACCTTTCTCGGGATCATGCCGGGCGCGCTGGTCTATACATCGGTCGGCGCGGGTCTGGGCGAGGTCTTTGCCCGCGGCGAGACGCCCAACCTCGGCATCATCTTCACACCGCAGATCCTGCTGCCGATCCTCGGCCTGTGCCTGCTGGCGGCGCTTCCCATTGCAATCAAGGCCCTGCGCGGGCGAAAGGGCTGACCAATGCAAGAAATCAAGACAGACATCTGCATTATCGGTGGCGGCTCTGGCGGACTGTCGGTCGCGGCGGGGGCGGTGCAGATGGGCGCGCGGGTCGTGCTGATCGAGGCGCATCTGATGGGCGGCGATTGCCTCAATTTCGGCTGCATCCCGTCCAAGGCGCTGATTGCCGCGGGCAAACAGGCCTATGCGGTCGGTCACGGCGCGCGATACGGCGTGGCCGACGTGGCGGCGCAGGTCGATTATGCGGCAGCCAAGGATCACGTGCGCCAGGTGATCGACACCATCGCCCCGGTCGATTCGCAAGAGCGGTTCGAGGGGCTGGGCGTGCATGTGATCCGCGCGCAGGCGCGGTTCATCTCCAAGACGCAGGTGCAGGCGGGCGACAGCCTCATCACCGCGCGCCGGTTCGTCGTGGCCACGGGGTCGGGGCCCTTTGTGCCGCCGATTCCGGGGCTCGACACGGTGACGGTGCATACCAACGAGACGATATTCGACCTGCGCGAGCGGCCCGAGCACCTGATCATCATCGGCGGCGGCCCGATCGGGATGGAGATGGCGCAGGCGCATCTGCGGCTGGGTTGCAAGGTCACGGTGATCGAGGGCGCAAAGGCGCTGGGCCGGGACGACCCCGAAATGGCGGCCATCGTGCTGGACAGGCTGCGCGCCGAGGGCGTGACGATCCGCGAAGGCACCGCGGCCGAGCGGGTCAGCGCCACCGGCGGCGTCACCGTGCACACCGCGCAGGGCGACATCACCGGCAGCCACCTGCTGATGGCGGTGGGGCGCAAGGTCAATGTCGAGGGGTTGGGTCTGGAGGCCGCCGGCGTCACCCATGACCGGCGCGGGATCAAGGTGGGCGCCGACCTGCGGTCGGTCAGCAACCGGCGCGTCTATGCCATCGGCGACGTCGCGGGCGGGTTCCAGTTCACCCATGTGGCGGGGTATCACGCGGGGGTCATCATCCGCTCCATGCTCTTGGGCCTGCCGTCGCGGCAGCGCCACGACCATATCCCCTGGGCGACATATACGGACCCCGAGCTTGCGCAGGTCGGCCTGACCGAGGCCGAGGCGCGCAAGGCGCATGGCGCGCGGCTCGAGGTGGTGCGCTACGACTTTGCCCATAACGACCGCGCGATTGCCGAGGGCAAGACCACCGGCCGCATCAAGGTGATGGTGGTCAAGGGCCGCCCCGTGGGCGCGACCATCGTGGGTGTGCAGGCGGGCGAACTGATCGGCCTCTGGGCCATGGCCATCGCCAACCGGCTCAGGATGACGGCCATCGCCGCGACCGTGCTGCCCTATCCGACCATCGGCGAGATCAACAAGCGCGCCGCAGGTGCCTATTTCAGTCCCCGGCTGTTTGACAGTAGTATGGTGAAACGGGTGGTGGGGCTGGTGCAACGCTGGCTGCCCTGACCCGCAACGGGACGGTGCATGCTCAATTCGCTCTCTGGCCGCTTTCTGGTGCTCACCACGGTCTTCGTGATGCTGGCCGAAGTGCTGATCTTTGTCCCCTCGGTCGCGCGGTTTCGCGAGGATTACCTGCTGCTCCGGCTCGAACGGGCGCAGATCGCTTCGCTGGCGCTCTTGGCCGATGACATGCTGGATGCCGACCTGGAACAGGAACTCCTGACCAATGCGGGGGTGTTCAACGTGGTGCTGCGGCGCGACGAGGTGCGCCAGCTTGCGCTGTCCTCGCCGATCCCGGCCCCGATCCACGCCACCTACGATCTGCGCGCGCCGACCGCAGCGGCGTTGATCGGCGATGCGATGGCCTTGCTGTGGGACCGCGAGAACCGCATCATCCGGGTGATCGGCGAGCCGGTCAAGGATGGCGGCCTGCTGATCGAGGTCACGATGGCGACCGGCCCGCTGCGCGCGGCGATGGTCGATTACGGCCTCAACATCCTCTATCTGTCGCTGGTGATCTCGGTCGTGACGGCCGCATTGCTGTTTTACGCGGTGCGCGGGCTGCTGGTGCGCCCGATCAAGGGCGTTGTCGCGGCGATGCAGAGCTATGCCGCAGCACCCGAGGACGCGCGCCGCATCATCAGCCCTGCGGCCAGCATCACCGAGTTGCGCGAGGCCGAGACGGCGCTGCAGTCGCTGCAGACGCAACTCACCGGCGCGCTCAAGCAGAAAGAGCGGCTCGCACAGCTTGGCGGCGCGGTGGCCAAGGTCAGCCATGACCTGCGCAACATCCTGACCACCGCGCAGCTTTTCGTGGACCGCATCGAGGGGTCGCAAGACCCGCTGGTGCGGCGGATGGCGCCCAAGCTGGTGGGCTCGATCACCCGCGCCGTGAACCTGTGCGAGGGCACGCTCGCCTTTGGCCGCGCCGAAGAACCGCCGCCCGCCCTTGCCCGCGTGCCGCTGGCCGCCATCGTGAACGATGTGATCGACGCCGAACGCCTCGCCGCGGGCGACCACGACCTGTCCTTTGCCGAGGATGTGCCGGCGGGCCTTTTGGTGCGCGCCGATGGAGAGCAGCTTTACCGTGTGCTGCTGAACCTCGTGCGCAACGCCCGTCAGGCCATCGTGGCGACCGGCAAGCCCGGAGAGATCTGCCTGCGCGCCAGCGAGGATGACGAGGCCTGGTGGATCCATATCTTCGACACCGGCCCCGGCCTGCCCGCCAAGGCGCGCGAGCATCTGTTCCAGCCCTTTCAGGGCGGTGCGACCAAGGGCGGCGCGGGCCTTGGCCTCGCGATTTCGGCCGAACTGCTGCGCGGCCATGGCGGGCTGCTCGAACTGCGGCGGTCGGATGCGACCGGCACCGAATTCGCGCTGTGCCTGCCCAAGTCCGAGATCGCGTTGCGGGATGCGGCCGAGTGAACGCCCGTCGCGCAACGGTGCAATTCACCCTTGCAAACCCCCCGCGCCGGGGCTACATCGCCCCAGACCTCGCGGACTGGTAGCTCAGTTGGATAGAGCACTTGACTACGAATCAAGGGGTCAGGGGTTCGAATCCTCTCCAGTCCGCCACGTCCTTTCCTCTCCTGTCGTGAAATCGTCGAATGCGAGGCGACGCCCTGCCTTTGCCAGGGTTTCAAGCATCGCCCTGGCGCAAGGCCCAGGCCCGCTTGCCCGGTGCGGCGTGGTGGCGCGCGGAGGTCGCGATGGACATTTCGCTGACCTGACCTGACCTGACCGTTCCCTGACCGGGCCGTTCCCTGACCTGACCCTCCGTCCCCCTTGCGCAGTGGCCAGGGGATCAGCCCCTCCCCGGCCCCCGCACCACTTCGCCCAGCTCGGCGAACTGCCCGCCCAGCGGGTTGGTCTTGCGCCAGACCAGGCCGATGGTGCGCATCGGGCGGGGTTCGGGCAGGCGGGCGACGGCGACCGGGGCGCTGCGGGTCTCGATGGCGACCGCCATCTGCGGGATCAGCGTCACGCCGATGCCCGCGCCCACCATCTGCACCAGCGTGCTCAGCGCGCTGCCCTCCATCAGGTCGCGTGGCATCCCCGGCGAGAGGCGGCAGTAGGACAGCGCCTGGTCGCGGAAACAATGCCCCTCCTCGAGCAGCAAGAGCCGCATTTCGCGCAGCGTATCGGGGTTGGGCACCGGCGCTGCGGCGTCACGGGTGTGGCGCACCAGCACGAATTCCTCGGAAAACAGCGGCAATTCCTGCAACCACGGCTCTGACACCGGCAGCGCCACGATGGCGACGTCCAGCCGCGCCTCGCGCAGGTCCTCGACCAGCTTTTGCGTCACCGCCTCGCGCGGGCGCAGGTCGAGCGCGGGGTAGCGCGCCGCCAGCGTCGCGATCACGCGCGGCAAGAGATAGGGCGCGACGGTGGGGATGACCCCGATCCGCAGCCGCCCGGAAAGTGGCCCGGCGGCCGCGCGCGCGAGGTTGGCAAGCTCGTCCACCCCCTGCAGGATGTCGCGGGCGCGCGCGACCAGCGCCTCGCCCGTCGCGGTCAGCCGGATCTGGCGCGCGCCGCGTTCCACCAGCGTGGTGCCCAGCGTGTCCTCAAGCTCGCGGATCTGGAGCGACAGCGCGGGTTGCGAGATCGCACAGGCCTCGGCCGCACGGCCGAAATGGCCGTGCTGGGCGAGGGCGTCGAAATAGCGCAACTGGCGGAGGGTCAGTGATTTCATAACAAAAACTTATACCAATCATTTGGAAATGCAAATTTGTATTATGGACCGTTCATGTTAAACAGGTTTCAAATCAACCTCTCGCAACGATTCTGCCTCCCTGCCGGGGCGCGGTCGGTGCGGCGTCTTACACGCCAGACAAGGAGAACATCATGGATGGCAATCGCACGAACGAGGCCGGCAAATGCCCGGTCATGCATGGCGCGAACACCACGCAGGCGGCGTCGGTGACGGGCTGGTGGCCCAACGCGCTCAACCTCGACATCCTGCATCAGCACGACAGCAAGACCAATCCGCTGCGTGACGTGGACTATGCCAAGGCCGTGCAGACGCTCGACTTTGACGCGCTGCGCGCCGATGTGACCGCACTGATGACCGACAGCCAGGACTGGTGGCCGGCAGACTGGGGCCATTACGGCGGTCTGATGATCCGCATGGCCTGGCACGCGGCCGGCAGCTACCGGCTCGCCGACGGGCGCGGCGGCGGCGGCACCGGCAACCAGCGCTTTGCGCCGCTGAACTCCTGGCCCGACAATGCCAACCTGGACAAGGCGCGCCGCCTCCTGTGGCCGATCAAGAAGAAATACGGCAACAGGCTGAGCTGGGCCGACCTGATCCTCTATGCGGGCCACATCGCCTATCAGTCGATGGGGCTCAAGACCTATGGCTTCAGCTTTGGCCGCGCCGATATCTGGGCGCCGGAGAAGGACGTCTATTGGGGGTCCGAGACCGAATGGCTCGCCCCGTCGGAAAACCGCTATGGCGACCTCGATGACGCCAGCACGCTGGAAAACCCGCTCGCCGCTGTCCACATGGGCCTGATCTATGTGAACCCCGAAGGCGTGAACGGCCAGCCCGACCCGGCCCGCACCGCCGCCCATGTGCGCGAGACCTTTGCCCGCATGGCGATGGATGACGAGGAAACCGCGGCGCTGACCGCCGGTGGCCATACCGTCGGCAAGGCGCATGGCAATGGCGACGCGACCCTGCTGGGCGCCGCACCCGAAGGCGCGGATATGGCCGAACAGGGCCTGGGCTGGATCAACCACACCACCCGCGCCGTGGGCCGCGACACCGTGACCTCGGGGATCGAGGGCGCCTGGACGACCAACCCGGTCAAATGGGATGGCGGCTATTTCGACCTGCTGTTCGGCTATGAGTGGGAGCTGACCAAATCCCCCGCCGGCGCGAACCAGTGGCGCCCGATCGACATCAAGCCCGAGCATATGCCGGTCGATGTCGAGGATCCGACCCGCCGCGTCATGCCGATGATGACCGATGCCGACATGGCGATGAAGGTGGACCCGGCCTATCGCGCGATCTGCGAACGCTTTGCCGCCGATCATGCCTATTTCAGCGAGACCTTTGCCCGCGCCTGGTTCAAGCTCACGCACCGCGACATGGGCCCCAGGACCCGCTATGTCGGCCCCGAAGTGCCGTCCGAGGATCTGATCTGGCAGGACCCTGTTCCTGCCGGGCCGGTGGGCTATGACGTGGACGCGCTGAAATCCGCCATCGCGGCGTCCGGCCTGTCGCTGACCGATATGGTGGCGACCGCCTGGGACAGCGCGCGCACCTATCGCGGGTCGGACATGCGCGGCGGCGCCAATGGCGCGCGCATCCGCCTCGCCCCGCAAAAGGACTGGGCCGGCAACGAGCCCGCGCGTCTGGCGCGGGTGCTGGCGGTGCTCGAACCGCTGGCCGCCAAGGCGGGCGCGAGCCTTGCCGATACCATCGTGCTCGCGGGAAATGTCGGGGTCGAGATGGCGGCCAGGGCCGCCGGCCATGCCGTCAGCGTGCCTTTTGCGCCGGGCCGCGGCGATGCGAGCGAGGCCGCGACCGATGCCGCTTCCTTTGACGTGCTCGAGCCGCTGGCGGACGGGTTCCGCAACTGGCTGAAGAAGGACTACGCGGTATCCGCCGAAGAGCTGTTGCTCGACCGCGCGCAGCTCATGGGGCTCACCGCGCCCGAGATGACCTGCCTGATCGGCGGGATGCGGGCGATGGGGGCCAACCATGGCGGCAGCGCGCATGGCGTGTTCACCGACCGGCCGGGTGCGCTGACGACCGACTTTTTCGTCACGCTCACCGACATGGCCTACAAATGGGTGCCCAAGGGCATGAACCTCTATGACCTCGTGGACCGGGCGACCGGCGCGGTGCGCCATACCGCGACGCGGGTCGATCTGGTGTTCGGGTCGAACTCCGTCCTGCGCGCCTATGCCGAGGTCTATGCCCAGGACGACAACGCCGGCCGCTTTGTGACCGATTTCGTCGCTGCCTGGACCAAGGTGATGAACGCCGACCGCTTCGATCTGGCCTGACGTGACCGGAGTGCCCCGCCCAGGCGGGGCACTTCGCCCTTCTAAGCCGCGCGCGATTTGCATATGACGCAGGGACAGTTTCCTGCGCAGGAGTTGCCCGCGATGACCCCCACCGACACCGCTTCTGACACCGCCCCGCATTGGTCCGGCACCACCGGTGACGATTTCACCACGCGCCCGGCGCACCGGCTCTGGCTGCTGGACCAGGCGCGCGCGCTGTTCGGGTTCTTCCAGCCGCAACTCATCAATCCGCGCGGTGGGTTCTTTCCGCTGGGCGATCATGGCCTGCCGCTGCCGGTGGGGCCGGGTGGCGCGGTGCGGCAGATCCATGACAGCACGCGGATGGTGCATTGCTATGTGATGGCGCATCAGCTTGGCCTGCCCGGCGCCGACCGGATCATCGACCACGGGATGGCGTTCATCTGGACGCGCCACCGCGACGCCACCCATGGCGGCTATCACTGGGGCGTCGATGATGCGGGCCTCGTGAACCCGACGAAACAGGCCTATGGCCATGCCTTTGTGCTGCTCGCGGCCGCATCCGCCAAGGTCGCGGGCCACCCCGATGCCGACCGCCTGCTCGCCGATGTGACCGAGGTGCTGCTGGCGCGGTTCTGGGACGCGGCCGCCGGCGCCACGACCGAGGAATATGCCGCCGACTGGCAGAGCCTTGGCGACTATCGCGGCCAGAACTCCAACATGCACCTGACCGAGGCGCTGATGGCGGCCTATGAGGCCACGGGCGACGGGCAGTATCTGGCGATGGCAGAGCGCATCGCGGATCTGATCATCAACCGCCACGCCCGCGCCGAGGGCTGGCGCGTGGCCGAGCATTTCGATGCCGCCTGGAACGTGGACCGCGCCTATGCGGGCGACCCGATGTTCCGCCCGGCTGGCACGACGCCAGGCCATGCGCTCGAATGGGCGCGGCTTTTGAACCAGCTTCATGCGCTGGGCGGCAAACGGCACGGCTGGATGATCGAGGCGGCGCGCGCGCTGTTCCTGCACACCTGCGCCATCGGCTGGGACAGGGCGCGCGGCGGGTTCTACTACACCCTCACCTGGGACGATGCGCCCGACCGCGCCGACCGCTACTGGTGGCCCTGCTGCGAAGGGATCGCGGCGGCGGCGGTGCTGCGCGCGACAGGGGGCGGGCAGGCGTTCGAGGGATGGTATCGCCGGATCTGGAGCTTTGCCGACGCGCATCTGATCGACCGGCAGGGCGGCGCCTGGCACCCCGAGATCGACGATGACCTGCGCCCGGTCAACCGCGTCTTTGCCGGCAAGCCCGACCTTTATCACGCGGTGCAGGCCTGCCTGATCCCGCTGGTGCCGGCCACCGGCAGCGTGACGCGCGGGCTGCGCGATGGAGGCGTGCGGCTGGGGTGAGGGCTGTCAACTTTGCGCCCGGTCCTGCACGATTGTCGCCAAACTCGCGCCGCAATGCGCGCTGATGATATGCCTCGCATCTGACCGAGGAGTGTCATCATGTCCCGTGCTCTCACCGCGCTGCGGATTGTCCTGTTTCTGGGGGCGACCGGGGCCATGGCCTTTGGCATCTGGCAGCAGATGCAGGGTGCGCCCGCGCCCTTTGCGCAGGCGACCGTCTTTGGCTTCTGGTGCAAGGTGGCCGGTGGGCTCGCCCTTGTGAGCCTGCTGACCCTGGCGATCCGGCCGCGCGAGGCCGGGCGGGCCGCGCCTGCGTCGGCGCCGGTTCCGTCCTATATCGCCGCCACCCCCGAGATGGCGCCGCAGCGGCGCGACGGGCAGAGCACCTGGCAGGAACGCCTCGCCGCCAAGAACGCCGCCCATGCCCGCCGCACGGGGCAGGCCCCTGCACCGCAAGGCAAGGCCCCTGCACGGCAAGGCAGGGCCCCTGCACCGCAAGGCAAGGCCACGGCCCCCCGCGCGCCGCTGGGCCTTGCGGTCGTGCTGCGCCGCGCGGTCTTTGGCGTGGTGGCCGTGGCCTTTGCGGTTCTGCTGGGCGCGGTGCTGCTGGACAGGACCGGCGATGAAGCTGCCGCCGGGCGGCGCGGTATCGTGGCGCAGGCCGCGCCTGCCGATGGCTCTGCCGCCAGCCTGATCGCGCAACACCATGCCCGCGTCCGCGCCGCGCTCGGCGTTGCGGCGCTGCCCGAGGCCGTGGCGCCCCCGCCGGTCGCCACTGCTCCGTCCTTTGCCATGCCCGAGGCTGTCGGCGCCGCCTTTGACAAGGTCGATCTGGCCGGCCTGCAAGCCATGGCGCAGGAAAAGGCCCTCTGGCTGAAGGCCACGCTGCAACGCGCGCTGCTGGGCGATCGGGCGGCGATAATGCTGCTGGGCGGGATCTTTGGCGCCATCGTGGCCGCCTTTGTGCTGCTGCGCGCGCTGTCGGGCCTCCGGCGCGGCGCGCGGCGGCAATCGGTGCGCCAGATGGGGTATAGCTGAGCGCGCTGCGGCGGCCCGTCTCGGCCCGTCTCGGCCTGCCCCCGCGGGCGGTCAGGGTTGGCCTTGCTCAGAACTCCACGCTCACCCCCGGCAGGTTCAGCGCGCGCACCAGATCGCGCAGCTCCTGCCGGGCCGCCACGTTCGAGATGTTGAGGTTGCTCACCCCGATGTCGCGCAGGTCGAGCAGGGTCAGCCCGCGCGGGAACAATTCGCGAAAGATCACCCGTTCGTTGAACCCCGCCGCCACGCGGAACCCGATGCGGCGCGCGAGCTTGCCCACCGCCGCTTCCATCTTCTGCTTGTTGACCATGTTCTGCGCGCCCATCCGGTTGCGCACCACAACCCAGTCGATCGGCTCGAGCCCCGCCTGCGCGCGCAACTGCCGCGCATTCCACACCATTTCGGAATAGACCGAGGGGCCGAGGATCGTCTCGCCATCGGTATCGACATGCGCCAGCAGGTCAAAGTCGATAAAGCTGTCGTTGAGCGGCGTCACCAGCGTGTCGGCCAGCGAATGCGCGACCTGGGACAGGCGGGTATGCGAACCGGGGCAGTCGATCAGGATGAAATCACAGGCGGGCTCGAGCCCGGCCACGGCGGCCGACAGGCGGTGGTCGAGGATGTTCTCACCGGGTTGCAGCGCCGCCTGGTCGATCTCTGGCAGGTCCGCATAGGCGGGGGTCGGGAGGCCAAGCCCCGCTTGCGCCATGTATTTGTGCCGGTTCTCGAGGTAGCGACCCAGCGATTTCTGCCGCAGGTCAAGGTCGAGCGTGCCGATCTTGTGCCCCATGCGCGCCAGCGCGGTGGCCAGATGCATCGCCACGGTCGATTTGCCCGCGCCGCCCTTTTCGTTTCCGACAACGATGATATGCGCCACAGTCCCGCCCCCGATATTCCGCCGCATCCTAGTGTAACGCCGGGGCCTAGGGGAAGCAGCCGCGCGCCGCAAGGGGCGCAATTGCGTCAAGGGCATTGACTTTGCATCACGCGCAGGCCATCTGACATTCGACCGACAGCCGCTGCCGCGTGAGCAGGGCGCAGATCCGCGTGGCGGATCATGGCGCAAGGCCGCGGATCAGACTGGTTCCCACTTTCACGCAAGGGGCCGCGCCGTGACGGCCATGGGACATCCGGTCCGCTGGTCAGAGCACAGGGCGCAACCCTTTTGCCGTCGCGGTCCGTTCCGGGCCGGGACATGTGTCATTCCCGTGGGTCAGCCAGGCTGGCCCCGAACCCGATAGGACAATCCAGGATGGATTTCGACATGCTGGGCCTTGCGCCCCGCCTCGTTGCGGCGCTGGCCGAACAAGGCATCACCGACCCGACGCCGATCCAGACGCAGGCCATCCCGCACGCCATGAACGGGCGCGACGTGATGGGTCTTGCGCAGACCGGCAGCGGCAAGACGGCGGCCTTTGGCCTGCCGATGGTGGACCGGCTGCTCAAGAACGGCGAACGCCCGGCGCCGCGCTCGGCGCGTGCGCTGGTGCTCGCGCCGACGCGCGAGCTGGCCAAGCAGATCGCCGATCAGCTCGAGCTGTTCACCAAGGGCTCGCACCTCAAGGTCGCGCTGGTGGTCGGCGGCGCCGGCATCACCGGCCAGATCAAGAAGATGGAGCGCGGCGTGAGCCTGCTCGTCGCCACCCCCGGCCGGTTGATCGACCTGTTGGACCGGCGCGCCGTGACGCTGGGCGAGACCGAGTTCCTCGTGCTCGACGAGGCGGACCAGATGCTCGACCTGGGCTTTATCCACGCTCTGCGCCGCATCGCGCCGCTGCTGCCCGCCAGCCGCCAGACGATGCTGTTTTCGGCCACCATGCCCAAACAGATGGCCGAACTGGCGCAGGCCTTTCTCACCGATCCGGTGCGCGTCGAGGTCAATACACCGGGCAAGCCGGTGGACAAGATCGAGCAGTCGGTGCATTTCGTGGCACAGAAGGCCAAGACAGACCTGCTGATCGAGCTGCTCGACAAGCACCGCAACGAGCTTGCGCTGGTCTTTGGCCGGACCAAGCATGGCTGCGAAAAGCTGTTCACCCAGCTTGAAAAGGCAGGCTTTGCCGCCGCCTCGATCCATGGCAACAAGAGCCAGGGCCAACGTGAGCGCGCGATCCGCGATTTCCGCGAAGGGCGCACCCGCGTGCTGGTCGCGACCGATGTGGCCGCGCGTGGCATCGACATTCCCGGCGTGCGCCATGTCTATAACTACGACCTGCCGAATGTGCCCGAAAACTACGTCCACCGGATCGGCCGCACCGCGCGCGCCGGGGCCGAGGGGGCCGCGATCGCCTTCTGTGCGCCCGACGAGATGGGCGAACTGCGCGACATCCAGAAGGCGATGAAGGCCACGATCCCGGTCGCGAGCGGCACGCCCTGGGAAGGCGAAGAGGCCCCGCGCAAGCGTGGCGGTGGCGGGGGGGCCCCTGCGGGCGGCCAACGCCGGCGCTTTGGGGGCGGCGGTGCGCCCGCCAATGCGACAGCCAAGCCGCAGGGCCAGCGGCGCCGGCAGGGCGGCGCGGGCGGCGGCACCGGCGGTGCGGGCGGCGGCCGGCCCCGGTCGCGCAGCGCGGCCTGACATCTGACACAGCGCGCAGGTTTCACGCCGGTCCCGCAAGGGGCCGGCGTTCGCATGTCTGCGTGGCCGCGCGCAGGAATGCCACAGGTGCTGCGGTCTTTGCGTCTTTGATCCATGTCAGCCCGCTGCGGCTGCGGCTGCGGTAGGATGCAGCATTGGTCGGCAAACGCTTTGTGCGCCAGACATACGCAGTCTCGCGCACGGGGTCGTTGCGATGCAACACAAAGGCGAAACCATGAATACCATCAAGCTGCTGGGCGCAACCGCGCTGTTTGCCGGGACACTCGTCGTGTCCTGGATTACCCACGGAGGTGGCGTGGTCAGCGATGACCCCGCCCGCAATATCGCAATTCCCGAGACGCTGACCGTCCCGTTGCAGGTGCAGGCCGCCTATAACGCCGACACGATGTTCTTTCGCTACCGCTGGCCTGCGGAACGGCCGGGCATCTTTCACGACATGATGCTCTTTACCGACGGCGCCTGGGTCAACAAGGGCGGCGCGGTGCCGGGGTCGCAGCCTGACGGCCTGCACGAAGACCGCGTGGCGATGATGCTCGACGATGGCAGCGTGCCCGAGTTTTCACGCTATGGCGGCTATATCACCATCGGCCAGGGGCTCGCGACCTTGACGGATGAGGCGCCCGAGGAGGTCACGAAATACCTTCCCATGACGCGCAACACCCTGGGTCAATGGGACGACATGGCGCCCGATTCCGTGCAGGCCAACCTGCGGTCGGCGGGGTATTTCCTGGACCTGTGGCATTGGCGCGGCGGGCGGTCGAACCCGGTGGGCGCGGCCGACGACCAGAACATCGCCACCGGGCGTGACGGTGACGCCGGCGGGTCGAGCTACGGCACCAACTGGGACAGTGACCTGAACCAGCCCAAGTTCATGTTCGACGAGGCGACGGCGGGCTATGCCGCGCTGAAGTGGGACGACGTGATGGCCGGCACCATCACCCAGGATCAAACCTATGCGCTGATCTCCGGGCAGGCGGTGGCCTACGACCCCGCCCATGTCTGGCAAGAGGGCGACGTGCTGCCGCGCCGCTTTGTGCGGACGCCGACGGAGTCGCGCGCCGACATCGCGGTTGTGGGCGGGCAGGGACGCTGGGCCGACGGCTTTTGGGACGTGACCCTGAGCCGCGCGCTCGATACCGGACACCCGGAGGACGACAAGATCCTGCGCGATCATGGCAGCTATGACGTGGCCTTTGCCATCCACCGCAACGCGACCGGCGCGCGCTGGCATTATGTCTCGCTGCCGTTCAGCCTTGGCCTTGGGCATGAGGCCGACATCGTGGCCACGCCCTTTGTGGGCCGCACGCCCACCTGGGGTGACACCTGGACCGACGTGACGCTGTTCTACCCCGGTCAGGTGACCTGGCCGATGCTCAACAGCGACATGCATGCCGGGGCCGGCAGCATTGCGCAGGGCATCCCCGTCGCCGCGCGCCACAGCCCCGAACAACTGGCCAACTATGGCATCGAGGTCGAGTTCCGCCAGCAGATCCGGCGGCAATGGATGCTCACGCTGCTGGCCGGCGTGGTGCTGATCGCGGCCTTTGGCGTGGCGCTGAACGCCACCATTTCCAATCAGAAAGGAGCCTGAACATGGCCGCCTATCACGTTGTCATGGTCCACTTTCCCATCGCCCTGTGGATGATTGCGTCCTTGTGCATCTTCATCCGCGCGCTTGACAGCGGGCCGCTGGGGCAGGCGATGGACCGCGCGCTTCCGGTCTTTCTGGTGCTGGGCGTGCTGGCCGGCGCGCTGGCCTATCTGCTCGGCACCCAGGTCTGGCCGTGGCAGACGCTGTCCTCCACCCCGATGGGCCGCAACCACATGCTGGTGGCAAGCTGGTCGCTGGCCTATTTCGCCCTGCTCGCGGTGATCCGCGTTCTGCATGGCGCTGACATGTGGAACGGAATGGCGCGCTGGGTGATGGTGTTGCTCTCTGGCATCGGTGTGGTGCTGGTGGGGATCACCGGGACGCTCGGTGGGCACCTCGTGGGCAACTATACCGAAGTGGGCGAAATCCTGCGCTTGCTCGGCTGGGAGATCTACACGACCTTCTACGTCCCCGACATGACGCTCTACATCATCGCCGCCGTGTCGGTGGTGCTGGTCGCGCTGGGCTTTCTCGGCCGCCGCGCGCGGGCCTGAATACCGGGCCTGAATACCGGGCCCGAACACAGGGCCCGAACACAGGGCCCGAACACAGGGCCTGAAAACCGGGCCAAAACGCAAAACGCCGCCCCTCGGGGCGGCGTTTCCATTTGTCGCGACGGTCGGGGTTCAGAAACCCAGGCCCGCGTATTTGTTCTTGAACTTGGACACGCGGCCGCCGGTGTCCATCAGGCGCGTGCCGCCGCCGGTCCAGGCCGGGTGCACCGAGGGGTCGATCTCGAGCGCCATCTGGTCGCCCGCCTTGCCCCAGGTCGATTTCATCTGAACCACGGTGCCATCGGTCATCTTGACGTCGATGAGGTGGTAGTCGGGGTGAATATCCGCTTTCATCTGTCCGTCTCCTTAGGCGCTGGCGCCGTCTTTGGGTTTGTAATTGGCCACTTCCGCGATGCGGGCGGATTTACCGCGACGGTCGCGCAGGTAGTAGAGCTTGGCCCGACGCACCTTGCCGCGGCGGACCACGGTGATGCTGTCGATGTTGGTCGAATAGAGCGGGAACACACGTTCCACGCCTTCGCCAAAGGAAATCTTGCGCACGGTAAAGGAGGCCGCGATGCCCGCGCCATGCTTGCGGCTGATGCAGACGCCCTCATAGTTCTGCACGCGGCTGCGGGTGCCTTCGGTGACCTTGAAGCCGACGCGCACGGTGTCGCCGGCCTTGAAATCGGGAATGGTCTTTCCCAGCGCGGCGATCTGTTCCGCCTCGAGTTGTGCGATCAGGTCCATCTGATCCGCTCCTTTTCATCTGCCCACGGGTTTGTCCCGCAGAGGTTATATCACAACCCTAGAGCTCTTGGTCTTCATCCGGGTCCAGGCCGTGCGCCGCACGGTATGCCCGCCAGAGGTCAGGTCGTCGTTCCTTGGTCAGCCTTTCGGCCATATCCCTGCGCCAGGCGGCAATCTTGGCGTGATTGCCCGAGAGAAGAACCTCGGGTATCGCGCGCCCGTCCCAGACGGCAGGTTTCGTATACTGCGGATGTTCGAGCAGGCCGGAGGAAAAGCTTTCTTCCTCGGTGGATGCATGATTCCCGAGCACGCGGGGTATAAGCCGGACCGTGGCATCAATCAAGGCCTGCGCCGCGATCTCGCCGCCGGTCAGGACAAAGTCGCCCAGGCTCACCTCCTGGATGCCGAAATGCTCGATCACGCGCTCGTCCACGCCCTCGAACCGGCCACAGAGCAGGATGACGCCGTCGCCCTGCGCCAGCCGCTGCGCCATCGCCTGATCGAGCCTTTGGCCGCGCGGGGAGAGGTAGATCACCGGCACCTGGCCGCGCGCCTGCGCCAGCGCCTGACTGACCGCGGCGGCGAGGATGTCGGCGCGCAGCACCATGCCCGCGCCGCCGCCCGCGGGCGTGTCATCGACATTGCGGTGCCGCCCCTCGCCAAAGCTGCGCAGGTCGAGCGTGCGCAACTGCCACAGTCCCTCCTGCAAGGCGCGGCCGGTCAGGCTTTCGCCCAGAACACCGGGAAAGGCCTGCGGAAACAGGGTGATGACCTGCGCAGTCCAGACGCCCGCTAGGTCCTCCTCGGCCATCAGGTCGCGCGGTTGCGCCGTGGGCCGGATCGACTTGCGCCCGGCGGCGCGCAGCGGTTTCTCGTCCGCCATCGCCTAGAACAGCCCGTCAGGCGGGTCGGCCACGATGCGCCCGCTGGCGATGTCCACGGTCGGCACGGCGGCCAACGTAAAGGGCAAGAGCACCGTCTCGCCGCCTTCGGGCCGCGCGATTTCCAGGAGGTCGGTAGCGCCGTGGTTGAGCACGGCCTTGACCCTGCCAAGCGGCGTGCCGCCGGTGTCGCTGACCGCGAGACCGATCAGGTCGGCGTGGTAATATTCGTCATCCGCCAGATGCGGCAGCCGCGCGCGCAGCGCATAAAGCGCGGCACCCCTGAGCGCATCGGCCTCTTCCTTGCTGTCGATCCCCTCGATCCGCGCGGCAAAGCCGTTGGGGATCTGCCCGGTGAGCACGACGACGCGAAACAGCCGCCCGTCCTCGGTCGAGAGCGGCGTATAGGTCGCGATCGCCGCGGGGTCGGCGCAGTAGGATTTCAGCCGCACCTCTCCCTTGACCCCAAAGGCCCCGGCAAGGCTGCCGACGATGACACGTTCTGACGCCATGGCGATGGTCCCGGAGGTATCGGGAGGGCGCGTGACGGCGCCCTCCCGGGTAGTGCTTATTCCGCGGCGGCCTCTTCGGCCGGGGCGGCGTCACGCGCGGCCTTCTTGGCGGCGCGGTCCTTGGCGGCCTTGCCGGGCTCGCCCTTGGTCGGGTTGGCGCGGACCTTCTTCTCGATCAGGCCGGCGTTTTCGAGCATCCGCGCGACGCGGTCGGTCGGCTGCGCGCCCTGGCCCAGCCAGTGCTTGACCCGGTCGAGGTCCATGCGGATGCGGTCCTCGCTGTCCTTGGGCAGCATCGGGGCATAGGTGCCCAGCTTTTCGACAAAGCGCCCGTCGCGCGGCATACGGCTGTCGGCCGCAACGATGGCATAGTGGGGACGCTTTTTCGAACCGCCGCGGGCGAGCCGGATTTTCATGGCCATGATGGTATCTCCTGTTCTGGCAATGGGGTGTTAAGAGAGGTGTTTCTCGTGGTGCTTGATGACTTCCCGGATGATGAAGGCCAGGAATTTCTTGGCGAATTCGGGGTCGAGATCGGCCTCCTTCGCAAGATCGGTGAGCCGGGCGATCTGGGCCTCTTCGCGGACCGGATCGGAGGGCGGCAGGTTGTGCAGCGCCTTGAGGCGGCCGACGGCCTGCGTGTGCTTGAACCGCTCGCCCAGCGTATAGACGAGGATCGCGTCGAGCCGGTCGATGCTCTCGCGGTGCTCGCGCAGCAGGGCGGCGGCAGCGGTGGCGGTGGTGTCTGTCATGGGCGGGCCTCGGGGCGCGGGTGGCGATAGACGACAGAGGGCTTGTCGGGATAGGGCAATTGCGCGGCATCGGTGTCGATGCGCGCGCCTAACCGCGCGGCCAGCGCGCGCGACCGGGCGTTGTCGGGCGCGATATAGCTCACCGCCGTGTCCCAGCCCAGGGTCTGGAACGCATGGTCGCGCGCCGCGCGCGCCGCCTCATGGGCATAGCCCTTGCCCTCGGCCGCGTCCGACCACAGATGCCAGGCGATCTCGCGCTCGGGCCAGCCTTCGGGATAAAGCGGGCCGACATGTCCGATGATCGTGCCACCGTCGCGCAGACAGACGAGAAAGCGCCCATAGCCGCGGATCTCCCAATGCCCCATCAGTGCCGCGAAATAGTTCCATTGCTCGGGCAGCGGGCGGTCGCCCCTTTCGCGGCGATACCGCTCCGACCCGGTATAGGCGAGAAAGGCCGCGGCATCCGCCGGCTCTGGCCGACGCAGGATCAGGCGCGCGGTGTCGAGCGTCAGGGTCATGCGCGCGCCTCCGGCCGGGGATGGCGATAGACCAGCACCGGTGCGTCGGGATAGGGCTGCGGCGCCTCCGCGTCGCGCCGCGCGCCCAGCTTTTCCGCGAGCCGGGCCGAGCGGACGTTTTCCGGCCCGATGTAGCTCACCACCGTGTCCCAGCCCAATGTGCCATAGGCATGGGCGATGGCCGCCCGCGCGGCCTCGGTGGCGATGCCGGTGCCCTCGGCGGCAGCGGACAGGATCATCCAGCCCACCTCGCGCTCGGGCCAGTCCGGCGGGGTCCAGGGGCCGACCAGCCCGATGCAGGTCTCCTCGCCGCGCCGGGTGACCGCCCACATGCCGTAGCCAAAGATCTCCCAATGCCCCAGTTCCGCGGCAAAGGCCCTGAACGCCCGACCGAGATTGCCGTGGCTGCCAAAGGCGGTCGAACGGTCGGACATCATGAAGTCATGAAACGCTGGCCAGTCCCCCGGCAGCGGCCGGCGCAGCACCAGCCGTTCGGTCTGCAGCATCGGGTTCATCCGCGCGCCCCTCCGCGCACGGCGCCCGTGACAGGCCGCAGGTGCCTCCGGCGGGGATATTTATGGCAAGATGAAGCGAAAGCCCCTCCCGCTTCATCTTGCCCCAAATATCCTGGGGGGAGCCGCAGGCGGGGGGCAAAGCCCCCCTCGCGCTCACCGTTCCTGTGCCGGCTCGAGGTCATTTCTTCTTGCCCAGTCCCGAAAGCCCGCCCGGCAAGCCCATGTTGCCAAACGGGTTCTGTCCGCCAAAGCCCTTGGGCAGGCTCATCCCGCCGGGCAGGCCGCCCGCCATGCCGCCTGCGATGCCGCCCTGCGCCATCTGCGCCTGTGCCGCCGCCATTTCCTCTGGCGTGGGGCCGCCCTTGCCCATCATCTGCCGCATCGCCTGCTTGAGCATCCCGCCTTTGCCCATCTTGCCCATCTTCTTCATCATGTCGGCCATCTGGCGGTGCTGCTTGAGCAGCTTGTTGAGCTCCGACACCTCGAGTCCCGCCCCCGCCGCGATCCGCCGCTTGCGCGAGGCCTGCAGCAGATCGGGGTTGGCGCGTTCCTTTTTCGTCATCGAGTTGATGAGCGCGATCTGGCGACGCAATACGCGGTCGTCCATGCCCGCATCGGCCATCTGCTTGCTCATCTTGCCCATGCCGGGCATCATCCCCATCAGCCCTTCCATGCCGCCCATCTTGAGCATCTGCTCAAGCTGCGCGCGCAGGTCGTTCATGTTGAACAGACCCTTCTGGAACCGCTTCATCATGCGCTCGGCCTGTTCGGCCTCAAAGGTCTCCTGCGCCTTTTCCACCAGCGCCACGATGTCGCCCATGCCGAGGATCCGGCCTGCGATGCGCCCCGGCTCGAAGGTTTCGAGCGCGTCCATCTTTTCGCCCAGACCCACAAAGCGGATCGGCTTGCCCGTCACCGCCCGCATCGACAGCGCCGCACCACCGCGCCCGTCGCCGTCCATCCGGGTGAGCACGACGCCGGTCACGCCGATCTTGGCGTCGAACTCTGTCGCGACATTCACCGCGTCCTGCCCGGTGAGGCCATCGACGACCAGGAGTGTCTCGCGCGGCTGCGCCACGTCGCGCACGGCGGCGGCCTGGGCGATCAGGTCAGCGTCGATGTGGAGCCGCCCTGCGGTGTCGAGCAGATAGACGTCATAGCCGCCGAGGCTCGCCTGCGTCCTGGCCCGCCTTGCGATGGCGACCGGGTCCTCGCCCTTGACGATCGGCAGCGTATCGACGCCGATCTGCGCGCCGAGGATGGCGAGCTGTTCCATGGCGGCCGGGCGGTTGGTGTCGAGCGAGGCCATCAGCACCCGCTTGCCCTCGCGCTCCTTCAGCCGCTTGGCGAGTTTCGCGGTCGTCGTCGTCTTGCCCGAGCCCTGCAGGCCCACCATCAGGATCGGCGCGGGCGGGTTGTCGATCTTGAGCGCGCCGGGCTCACCCTCGCCGGTGAGCACATGCACCAGCTCATCATGCACGATCTTGATGACCTGCTGTCCGGGCGTGACCGATTTCGTCACCGCCTGGCCGGCAGCCTTGGCCTGCACCGCGGCCACAAAGTCGCGCGCGACCGGCAGCGACACGTCGGCCTCGAGCAGCGCCACGCGGACCTCGCGCAGGGCGGTGGCGACATCGGCATCCGACAGCGCGCCCTGTTTGGTGAGCCGGTCAAAGACGCCGGAAAGGCGTTCGGAGAGATTTTCAAACATGCCTTCGGTCTCCTTTCGACCTGCCACACCCTGCCGCCCATATGGGGGGCGACCGCTCAAACACAATCGCGCCCGTGGGCGCGACGCGCTGACGGACGGCGATCCCTGCCACGGGGCCGGGACCGGAAAGCGCAATGCATTCCGGTGATCCTCGTCCTCTACGTCCGTCAGGCCCGCAGAGTCAAGCGTGCCGGCCCGCCAGCCAGTCATTGATCCGCGCCGTCGTGCGTGTCGCGCCGCCGCCGCCGGTATAGGCGAGCATCAGCGGCACCGTCGGCGCCTTGCCCCTGCGCAGCACGAGGGCCACGCGGTGGGTCGGGCCGCTGTCGCCATGGTCATAGGTCTGCACCATGGCCCGCTCGACATCCCGCAGCGCGATCGTCTCGCTCATGCGCCCGCTCATGCCCTGCCGCAAGATCGACACGCTGCCCGCGTCGCGCGAGAAACGCACGATCTCGAGCCGGATGAAGCCGTGGAACATCAGCCAGACAAACCCCGCGCCGAACACGATCATCGCGACGCCCCCGATGATGCCGCCGTTTCCGATCAGCTTGAGCGCGTTCCAGACGATGACGAGATAGACCGCGACCATCCCGAGCCCGAAGCGCCAGGGGCGGCTTTCGAGAACAAGTTCGCCGGGGGTGTCGGTCACGATCTTCATGTGGCCATCCTGCCTGACCGGCACGCATCGGCCAAGCGCAATTGCGCCCTCGCGCGGACGGCAACTGCCCTCTTGCGGCAATTTGCGCAATCGCTATGGATTCTCTTGCGACCGTTCGCTGATGCACAGAAAAGGCCCCGCCATGATGGAGAACTGGGACGAGGTGCGCACCGCCTATCAGGTGGCGCGGCTTGGCACGGTCAGCGGCGCCGCCGAGGTGCTGGGCGTCCACCATGCCACCGTCATCCGCCATATCGACGCGCTCGAGGGGCGGCTGGGCGTCAAGCTGTTCCAGCGCCATGCCCGCGGCTATACCGCGACCGAGGCGGGGGCCGACCTGCTCCTGGTCGCGCAGGCGACCGAGGATCAGTTCAGCCAGTTGGTCGGGCGGATCAAGGGGCGCGGCGAGGGCGTCTCGGGCGAGCTGGTCGTGACATCGCTCGCGGTGGTTTCGCCGCTGCTGACGCCGGTGCTCTCCGCCTTTCAGCGGGCCAATCCGGGGCTGGTGGTGCGCTTTCTGACCGGGGAGCGGCTGTTCCGGCTGGAATATGGCGAGGCGCATGTGGCGATCCGTGCCGGGGCCGCGCCAGAACAGCCCGACAATGTCGTGCAACCCTTGATGCAGATGCAGACCCGGCTCGTCGCCTCGCGCGCCTATATCGACCGGTTCGGCCTGCCCGAGGGGGTCGAGGCGCTGGCGCAGCACTGGTTCGTGGGGCTCGACCGCGACGACAGCCGCGCCCCGTTCCACCGCTGGATGCAGCGCCATGTGCCCGCCGAACGGATCGTGTTCCGCACCGACGAGAACCGCGCAGCACTCGACGCGGTGCTGGCGGGCGCCGGCATCGGCTTTGTCCCGGCCCATGAGGTCAAGGCGCACCCGGACCTGGTCGAGGTGATCCCCGTGCAGGAAGAATGGGCCGCGCCGCTCTGGCTGGTGACCCATGTCGATCTGCACCGCACGGCCAAGGTGCAGGCCTTCCTGACCTTTCTCAAGGACGCCGCCAAGGGCTGGCATTGCTGAGCAGGCCCCGCCTGCGGCGATGCTGTCCGCAACGGCACGGTTGCGGCCGGTGGCGATGACGGTCTATCGATGCCGCACGACAGGCCACGGGCAGCCCCGTTTGTTCGCCCGGCCCGCCTGACCGTGATCTGAATGTTGCTGTTGCGTAACAATGTGGCCGGGGCCCCGAAACCGGGACCGGACGTGAGACCCCCCGACATTCGCACAAGGACAGCTCAGCCATGCGCAACATCATCTATCTCGTCGGCCTTGTCGTGATCGTCCTCGCCGTCCTGCGCTTCGCCGGCATCGTCTGACCGCGCGCCGGTCAGACCGGCGCCGCCAGTTCCTGATCCAGAAACCGCTCGAACGCGTCGAGGTCGAGCCCCTCCATCAGGCCAAAGCCCTGCATCCAGACACTGGCCTCGCGCAGCGCGTACGGCTCGAGCTTGCACCATTTGACCCGGCCGCGCTTTTCCTGGCTGATCAGCCCGGCCTCGGCCAGCACCTGCAGGTGCTTCGAGATCGCCGCGAGCGAGATCGCAAAAGGCTCCGCCACATCCGTCACCGCCATGTCATCCTCGAGCAGCATCGCGAGGATCGCGCGCCGCGTGGGGTCGGCCAGGGCCGCAAAGACGCTGTCGAGAGCACGTGTCATGCCACAATAGAAGTCCGCCGCGCGGCAAACGTCAACCGGATGGTTGAATATGCCGACCCGTCCGTCGGGGCGCGACGACGGCCCCCCGCGCCGCGCAGCCGGCTTCTCTGTGCAATAAATACTCAATAAAAACAGACAAATGAAGGGTGCCCGCCGGGTCATCGCGGGCGCTTGACTCATGGGGCTGCGCCGCATAGTCCCATGTCATCCGACGAAGGGACAAACCGCGTGCCCGACCCCGACGAGACGCTTGACCACGCCGCCCGATTGCGGGCCCTGGAACAGCGGATCGCAGCGGCCAGGGGCACGCCAGAGGTGAAATCCCATTCCGAGGAACATTATTCCCAGGCGCAGCTTGCCTGGCGGATGGTGATCGAGCTTGTGGCCGGTCTTTCGATCGGTTTCGGCATCGGATACGGGCTGGACCGCCTTTTCGGCACCCTGCCCATCTTTCTGGTGCTGTTCATATTCCTGGGCCTCGCGGCGGGTGTCAAAACCATGATGCGATCGGCGCAGGAGGTGCAGAAAAAGCAGCTGGCCGCGCAGGCCGGCAGGGATGAGGGCGAGACACGTGGCTGACGAGGCACATAGCGCAGACGCAGGCGGGCTGGTGTTCCACCCGCTCGACCAGTTCATCGTGAAACCGCTGTTCGGCGAGGGTCCGATTGCCTGGTACACGCCGACCAATGTCACGCTGTGGATGTCGATTGCCGTGCTGTGCATCTTTCTGCTGCTGGTCGTCGGGTCGCGCGGCCGCGCCATCGTGCCGACCCGCGTGCAGTCGGTGGGCGAACTGATCTACGGATTTGTCTACAAGATGGTCGAGGACGTGACCGGCCATGAGGGGGTCAAGTATTTCCCCTACATCATGACGCTGTTCCTGTTCATCCTCTTCGCCAATTTCCTCGGCCTCTTGCCGATGTCCTTTACCACCACGTCGCATATCGCGGTGACGGCGGTGCTGGGCTTTGGCGTCTTCTTTGCGGTGACGATCCTGGGCTTCGTGCTCAACGGCCCGGCCTTCCTTGCCATGTTCTGGATGAAAGAAGCGCCGCTGGTGCTGCGCCCGGTCATCGCGATCATCGAGGTGATCTCGTACTTCGTGCGCCCGGTCAGCCATTCGATCCGTCTTGCCGGCAACATCATGGCCGGTCACGCGGTGATCAAGGTGTTCGCGGGCTTTGCCGCGATCACGCTGATCTCGCCGGTGTCGATCCTGGCCATCACCGCCATCTATGGTCTCGAGGTGCTGGTCGCCGGCATCCAGGCCTATGTGTTCACCATCCTGACCTGCGTCTATCTCAAGGACGCGCTGCATCCGCATCACTAAGGTCAGGCCAACCCCCTCATTCCAATTCCATCCTCAAGGAGAAAAGTCATGGAAGGCGATATCGCACAAATGGGTCAATTCATCGGCGCCGGTCTGGCCGCCATCGGTTCCGGCGCTGCCGCGATCGGTGTCGGGCACGTCGCCGGGAACTACCTCGCCGGTGCCCTGCGCAACCCCTCGGCCGCCGCGTCGCAGACCGCCACGCTGTTCATCGGCCTGGCCTTTGCCGAAGCGCTGGGGATCTTCTCGTTCCTCGTCGCCCTGCTGCTGATGTTCGCAGTCTAAGCGTCCGGTTCTCCTTGACCGACGGGGCGCGCAGGCGGCAACGTCCGCGCCCCCGTTGCATCCAAAGGGTCCGACGGAGGGACGATCATGGCTGACGAAGCGACACTAGCCGAACACGGGGCCGAAACGGGCGCGGGCATGCCGCAGCTCGACTTTTCGACCTTCCCGAACCAGATCTTCTGGCTTCTGGTCACGCTCGTCGTGATCTATTTCATCCTGTCGCGCATCGCGCTGCCCCGGATCGGGGCGGTTCTGGCCGAACGGGCGGGGACGATCACCAATGAC
Organism: Rhodobacterales bacterium; assembly: GCA_009993005.1. Taxonomy (GTDB): domain Bacteria; phylum Pseudomonadota; class Alphaproteobacteria; order Rhodobacterales; family Rhodobacteraceae; genus JAACUH01. The sequence continues at coordinate 45,629 of JAACUH010000065.1, read as the reverse complement.
GTGGCCGCCGCCGAAGAGATGAAGGCGCGTGCCGTGGCGGCCGAAGCCGCCTATGAAAAGGCGCTGGCCGATGCCCGCGCCGAGGCGAACCGGATCATCGCCGAGACCAAGGCGGGGATCCAGGGTGAACTGGACATCGAGCTCAAGAAGGCCGATGCCGAAATCGCCGCGCGCACCGCCGAGAGCGAAAAGGCGATTGCCGCAATCCGCGACAGCGCCGTGGAAAACGTGCTGTCCGTGGCCCGCGACACCGCCGAGGCGCTGGTCACAGCGCTGGGCGCCAATGTGGACGCCGCTGCTGTCGCCACCGCCGTGAGCGCCCGCATGAAGGGAGACGCCTGATGCGATACCTTCTCTCTGTAGTGTTCGGCCTCGCCGCCGCACCGGCCTTTGCCGCCAGCGGACCGTTCGTCTCGCTCCAGAACACCAACTTCGTGGTTCTGCTGGCCTTTCTCGTCTTTGTCGGCGTCCTGATCTACTTCAAGGTGCCCGGCATGGTCGGCGGGCTGCTCGACAAGCGTGCGGCAGCGATCCGCGGCGAACTGGACGAAGCCCGGGCGCTGCGCGAAGAAGCGCAGGCGCTGCTCGCCTCCTATGAGCGCAAGCAGAAGGACGTGCAGGCGCAGGCTGACCGGATCGTGGCCACGGCGCGCGACGAGGCCGCCAAGGCCGCGGTGCTGGCCAAGGACGAGATCCGCGCCTCTGTCGCGCGTCGCCTCGCCTCGGCCGAGGATCAGATCGCGAGCGCCCAGGCCGCCGCAATCCGCGATGTGCGCGACCGGGCGATCACCGTCGCCGTCAGGGCCGCCCAGGATGTCATCGCTGCACAGATGACCGCCGCGCAGGGCAACAAGCTCATCGACGACGCCATCTCCGAGGTCGAGGCAAAGCTGCACTGACCGCCCGACGCTGACCCATCGCATGCCCGGCCCCGCAGGTGGCCGGGCATTTGCGTTTCAGTCCCGCTCCTGTTCATGGGCGAGGCGCTGGCGGGCAATGGCCTCGTTGCGGTCGGATTTCTGCTGGTCGGTCAGGGCGGTCTCGACATAACCCAGATGCGCCGCCACCGCCGCGCGCGCGGCCTCTGCGTCGCGGGCCTGCAGCGCGGCACTTATGGCGCGGTGCTGGTCGAGCAGCATCTCGCGCGTGCTGCGCTGGCGGAACATGATCTGGCGGTTGTAGAACACCCCCTCGCGCAAGAGCTGATACATCGAGCGCATCATGTGCAGCATCACGACGTTATGGCTCGCCTCGATGATCGCGAGGTGAAAATCGGCGTCCAGATGCGCCTCTTCCTCGGGGTTGCGCTTGAGATGCGCGGCCTCCATCCGGGTCAGGATCGTCGCGATCACGGCAAGGTCGGTATCCGACCCCAGCCGCGCCGCGCGTTCGGCCGCGAGCCCCTCCATGTCGCGGCGAAAGGCGATGTAGTCGAACACCGCCTCGTCGTGGCTGGCGAAAAGGCGCACCAGCGCCGGCGAAAAGGCGGACCCCAGCACATCGGCCACATAGACGCCCGCCTGCGCCCGGCTCGCGAGCAGCCCGCGCGCCTGCAGTTCGGCCAGCGCCTCGCGCAGCGAAGGGCGCGAGACGCCGAGCCGGTCGGCCAGTTCACGCTCGGCCGGCAGGCGTTCGCCGGGGCGCAGGATGCCGCGCAGGATCAAGAGCTCGATCTGGCGCACGACGCCGAGCGACAGCTTTTCCGGCTGGACCTTTTCAAAGGGCATGATGGCTCCTGCGGCGATTGGTCAGATCATATGACCACGGCCGGCAGAGCTCAACCGTGGCTTGACCGATGCCGCAAAGCCGGCTGTGATCGGGCAAACAGACAAAGGGTTTGCGGATGCGGCGACTTTTGGGGCGGGTTCTGCTGACCCTTGGGATCTCCGGTCAGGCGGTTCTGGCGGACAATGCGCCAGTGGGGGTTTGTCCGCATACCACCACCATCCTCGCGCTGGCCGATGAGATCATGGCGTTGCGCCCCGAGATGCCGCGCCTCGCGCAGCGGCGCACGGGAGAAGAGGCGCTCTATCTGCAAATGCACTACGCCGGCATGACCCCTGGTGAGATGCAGGCGCATCTTCGGGCGCAGGCGGACGCGGGGGGCGTCGCCGCTGCCGCCGACATGGCGCTGGCGCTCGGTCTGGCAACCGGTGGGGTCGAGGCCACTCTGGCGGCCGGGGGCGATGTGCCTGCCGGTTTCATGGGGGCCGTCGGGATGCGCCACACCCATCGCGCGGTCCTGCTCGAGCGCGAGGGCGCGACCTATTTCCGCCTGCTCGCCGCTGGCCGGGCCGACCCGCGCTTTGCCGAGCCGCTGTCGAATGTCACGCTGTCGCAGGGGGTCTGGCCACTGGTCGCGGATCAGGATGACGCCTTCAAGCGCGCCTTTGCCGCCAATGCGGAGGCCGCCGGCGAGGTCATCACCGCCGCGCAGGTTGCGGGGTCGATGAGAGATCTGACCGAGTACCGCGCGATCCTCGCGCGTCATCCCGACGATACGCTGCTGCAAGACCTCGCCGGTCCGGCGATGATCGCGACCTTCGGGCCGGGGCTGGTCTATCTGCAGGACGGCGGTGCAGAGCGGCAAATGATCCGCGATGCGGTCGCGGCGCAGTTCCACAGTGGGCAGTCGGGCTTCATGGCGACGCTTTACAATATGACTGGCGATGATGCCGTGGGGCTGGCGGCCGCAGATTATCTGGCGGCGCTGACCGGGGGCACCATTGACCCCATCCGCGCGCAGGAGGCCGCCTGGGCCATGCAATATGCGGCTGTTCTGCAGGCCGCAGGGCCGGAGATGCGCAACGCGCTCGGGGGCTTCGACTGGCCCACGCCCAAGGTGCGCCACTATGCGGGGCGGGCGGCCGACACGCTCGACTGGGTGGTCGCGGTCGAGGCGTGGCGCCCCTTCATGTCTGGCGAAACCGACGATCTGCCGGTGCGACCGGCGCTGCTCGGCACCGGTTTCGACTGGGCGGCCTGGGTCACGCTCGCCCCGGCGCTGCGGGCGGGGGACATGGCGACAGGCGGCGAAGAGGCGCCGGGGATCGGCGTCGAATTGCTGGTGCTGGCCGGCGACTATGCCGCCGCTGCCGATTGGGCGCGGGCGCGGACGGAGCCGCGGGCGCGCGAAGCGGTGCTGACCGACCTCATCCAGCGGATGGACCGGCAGTGCGACGCGGTGACGAGCTTTCCGGGGCAGGCGCTGATGCTAGGTGGCGCGATCCTGTTCGACATGCCACCGATGGTGCGCCGCTAGGGCAGGGGCCGCCACCATGGGCGGCCCCTTGTGGTCTCAGTTGGGGGTGATGATGATCTCGACCCGGCGGTTCTGCTGGCGGCCTTCGGGCGTCAGGTTTGACGCGATCGGCTGATCCTCGCCCCGGCCGATGGCGCGCACCCGCACCGGCGCCACGCCTGCGTTGACCAGAACCGACGACACCGCCTGCGCGCGGCGCTGGCTGAGGTCCTGGTTATAGGCGGCGGCACCGGTGTTGTCGGTATGGCCGATCACGTTGACGGTCGTCTCGGGGTAACGGTTGAGCGAGGCGGCCACCGACCGCAGGTCGCCTTGCAGCGCCGAGGTGAGCGAGGCGCTGTCCACCGCAAAGAGGATGTCCTGCGGCAGCGTCACGGTCAGGTTCTGCCCGTTGTTCACGATGCCCACATTGGCGCCGAGCTGCTGGCGCAGTTCGGCCTCCTGCCGGTCGAGGTTCGACCCGCCGATGGCGCCCAGACCGGCCCCCAGCGCGCCGCCGATCGCCGCGTTGCGCAGACGCTCATCGCTGTTGTTGCCGGTCACGGCCCCGAGCACGGCACCCAGACCCGCACCCACCAGCGCCCCCTGACGGGCGTTGTCATTGGTCTGGCCCGGCAGCGGCGCCTCGCAGGCGGTCAGCGCAAGGGCAGAGATGGCGGCAAGCGCCAGGGGGAATTTTGCAAATGTCATCGGTCAACTTCCATTCTGTGATTGCGCATGGCTCACGCGCTTGATCGCTATCATATCGCATCCCTGCCGGTGCTATCCAATATCAGCTTCGCCTTGCGCAGGTTTTCGCCGAAAGTTCATGGCGCGGCCACCGCGTCGGCCCGCGCGCCCTCCCAGGCCAGCATCGCGCGCTTGACCGGCAGACCCCAGTGATAGCCGCCCAGACCCCCCGATTTGCGCAGCGCACGGTGGCAGGGGATGAGCCAGCTTATCGGGTTGCGCCCCACCGCCGTGCCCACGGCGCGCACCGCACGCGGATGGCCGATGGCGCCCGCGATGTCGGAATAGGTGGTCACATGGCCCGAGGGGATGGCCAGCAGCGCCTCCCACACCTTGATCTGGAACGGCGCGCCGATCAGGTGGAGCCGCGTCTCGCCCCCCCCGCCAAAGGCCGCAGCGACCAGCGGCGCCACGGCGGCCGCGTCAGCGACATAGGTCGCCGCCGGCCAGCGCGCGGCGAGATCGGCGTGCGTCGCGGCCTCGCCCGTCTCGGCGGCAAATCCCAGCCCGCAGAGCCCCCGGTCGGTCGCCATCGCCACCGCCGGGCCAAAGGGCGTCTCGCAGGTGCCATGCCGGATCACCACCCCCTCGCCCGCGCGGGCGAATGTGCCGGGCGTCATCGCCTCCCACCGCAGGAAAAGGTCATGCAGCCGCCCGCCCCCCGACAGCCCCGCCGCCTCGGCCGCATCGAGCATGCTGTGCCGGTCGCGCAACAGGCCGCGCGCATGGTCGAGCGTGAGGTATTGCTGATAGCGCTTGGGCGACACGCCGACCCAGCGGGTAAATATCCGCTGGAAATGCGCGGGTGACATGTCCATCGCGGCGGCCAGCACATCGAGGCTCAGCGGCGCCTCGGCCGCGTCGATGAGGGCGATGGCACGGGCCATGACGGCGTAATGATAGCTGTGATCCTGTTCCATGCCGGCCAAGCTAGCCTCGCCCCAGCGGCATGGCGACCCGGATTTTGCGCATCTCGCCGCTTGCCCAGCCCGCCCCGCGCGGGCATAGGTGATGCGATGACCCGCCAGCTCGACTACCACGCCCTGCGCGCGATCTTTACCCGGTTCCAGGCCGCCGCGCCTGAACCCAAGGGTGAGCTTGAGCATGTCAATGCCTATACGCTGCTGGTCGCGGTCGCGCTGTCTGCCCAGGCGACAGATATGGGGGTGAACCGCGCCACGCGGGGCCTCTTCGCCCTGGCCGACACCCCGCAAAAGATGCTGGCGCTGGGCGAAGAGTCGCTCGTCGCCCATATCAGGACCATCGGCCTCTACCGCAACAAGGCAAAGAATGTCATGCGCATGGCGCAGATCCTCGTCGATGATTACGCCGGCGAGGTGCCCAATTCGCGTGCCGCCCTCCAGTCGCTGCCCGGCGTCGGGCGCAAGACGGCCAATGTCGTGCTCAACATGTGGTGGCATATGCCCGCGCAGGCGGTAGATACCCATATCTTCCGCGTCGGCAACCGCAGCGGCATCTGCCCCGGCCGCGATGTAGAGGCCGTCGAACGCGCGATCGAGGACCATGTTCCCGCCGATTTCCAGCACCATGCGCATCACTGGCTGATCCTGCATGGCCGCTATGTCTGCGTCGCGCGCAAGCCGCGCTGCGCCGATTGCCTGATCCGTGACCTTTGCCTGTTCGAGGAAAAAACCCAATGAAATCATATCAGGTTGTCGGTATCGGCAACGCCATCGTCGATGTGTTCACCCAGGCCGACGACAGCGCGATCGAGCTTTTGGGGATCGAGAAGGGGATCATGCAACTGGTCGAACGGGACCGGGGCGAGATGCTTTATGCCGCGATGGCAGACCGCGTGCAGGCGCCCGGCGGGTCGGTGGCCAATACGCTGGCGGGGCTGGGCAACCTCGGCCTCACGACCGCCTTCATCGGGCGCGTGCATGACGACGTGCTGGGGCGGTTCTACGCGCAGGCCATGGCCTCGAACGGCACCGATTTTGTCAATCCACCGGTGGCCGGGGGCGAACTGCCGACCTCGCGCTCGATGATCTTCGTGTCGCCTGATGGCGAACGCTCGATGAACACCTATCTCGGCATCTCGTCCGAACTGGGCCCCGACGATGTGTCCGACGATGTGGCAGGCCGGGCCGAGATCCTGTTCCTCGAAGGTTATCTTTATGACAAACCCAAGGGAAAGCAGGCGTTTGAACGCGCCGCGCGGCTCTGCCGCGACAAGGGCGGCAAGGCCGGCATCGCGCTGTCAGACCCGTTCTGCGTGGACCGCCACCGCGACAGCTTTCGCAAGCTGGTGCGCGAGCTCGATTATGTGATCGGCAACGAACACGAATGGGAATCGCTCTACCAGACCGACCTGAGTGCCGCGCTGGAACAGGCCGCCGCCGACAGCGGGCTGGTGGTCTGCACCCGCTCAGGCCATGACGTGGTGCTGGTGCGCGGCGCAGAAGAGGCCGTCGTGCCGGTGCGCCGGGTGGTGCCGGTCGATGCGACCGGCGCGGGCGACCAGTTCGCCGCGGGCTTCCTCTACGGCCTCGCCACGGGCCAGTCGCTTGCCGTCGCGGGCCGCATGGGCTGCCTCGCCGCCGCCGAGGTCATCAGCCATTTCGGCGCCCGGCCCGAGGCCGACCTCAAGCAGCTTTTCCGCAAGGAAGGGCTGATCTGAGCGCCTGCGGCAGCGAGTCGAGCCAGAGCGCGTCGATCCGGTCGATGGCGGCCGGGTCAAACCGCGCCTCCTCCAGCCAGTAGCGGCCCGAGGGCACCATATAGCCCAGCGCCGCCTCTGCCGCGAGCGCCTGCGCCCGCGCCGGCCCGGACACCGGTGCAGGGTGCACCGTGCCCAGACCCGCCACGGTCGCGCGCGGAAACACAAGCCGGCTGTCATCCTGCGACAGGTTGACCAGCGCGCAGCCCTGCGCCGCCGCCAGCGCCATCAGCCGCGCCGACTTTGCCTCGAGCGAGCGCAGCGTCACGTCGGGGCGCAGCGGGTCGGCGGCACCGGTGCCGTAGAAATGCGTGTTGCCCGCGCCCGGATAAACCATGTCGCAGCCCAGATAGGCGATCACGCGGGGCCGCAGCGCGTGCAGCGCCCAGTAGGACGCGGTGAAGGCCATGGTGCCGCCGCCATAGACGAACCCGCCCAGCGCGTTCTGCGCCGGCACATAATCCTCTGCCGTCACCACGCGCTGCCCCGGCGCCACCGCCGCAGGCCGCCGTTCGACCGGGAAATCCTCGGGATGCACCAGATCGTCCCAGTCCGCCCGCACCCGCCACGCGTTGTTGATCGCGACGATCCGGTCAAACGCCGCGCGAGGAAATGCCCGCGCCGCCACCACATTTGGCCCGCTGCCGAGCATGAGAAGGATGGACATGGTATTTTCCCGCGACTGACTGACCCGTCCGCAAGGTTATAGGGCGCCCGCGCCCTGCGACCATGAAAAATCTCCCGGCTTCATCTTGCCCCAAATATCCCGGGGGAATCGCCGCAGGCGATGGGGGCAGCGCCCCCTATTCCCCCAGCTTCGCATGCACCTCGGCCAGGTCGATCTCGCCCACGGGCATCTTGTTGGCCGGATTGTCAAAGTCGTATTTGAAGACGGTAAAGTCCTTCTTGTAGATCTCGTACATCAGATGCATCGACAGGTCGTCGAAATAGGCCTCGACCGGATGCGCGCGCGCGGGCCCATGCCCCTCGCTCTCGTTGAACCGCGGGATCGCCTTCAGGTCCACCTTGTGCGGCGTTTTCGTCCGGTCGAGGACCACCTGCATCCCCTCATCGAACTTTTCCGTCCAGAAAATGTGGTGATAGCGCCCGCCATTGACGACATAGGTCGAAATATGACCCGACATCGCCGACCAGTGGATGTCGGGGTCCATCGGCTTGCGCCAGCGGATGGTGTCGCGTGCAAACAGCAGGAACCGGCGAAAACTCTTGATCTGGTCAAAGTCGAAATTGTCCTCGGGGCTGCCGACCTCGATCCCGTATTTCTGCACCAAGAGCGGGACGAGGTTGCCGCGGTAGCGTCTGCCGTTGCGCTGGATGCCGCAGATCTTGTCGAAAAACGACGACAGGATGCGCGTGTAGGGGTTGCGCACGCAGGTAAAGGCAAAGGTCTGTCCGCCCTTCACATTGGCGGTGATCGCCGCCTGGCTGCCCTCCTGCGCCCATTTGTGCAGGCCGCGGGTGGCATCGTGGATGTCGCCGTCAAAGAATGCGCCATGATCGGAATAATACATGATCTGACCGATCGAAGAGCAGGCGCATTTCGGCACGACCCGATAGACCATGCTTTCGCTTTCCGTCATCCATGTTCCTGGGAAACCCATCTCGCCCCGCCCTATGCCATGCCCGCGATCATCCTGCACCGGCGGCACGCCGGTTGCCCGTCAGGACATCACCTCGCACTAAAGAGCAAACAAACTCTGTATATTCAACGTCTGTTCACGCTATGAGGTGTAAACAACCTGATGGCTTGGGGCGTGATGGTTTACTGAATGGCAAAAATCGCCTTTATCCTGCTCTGTCACAAGGATCCGGATGCGATCATCCAGCAGGCGCAGCAACTCACGGCTGCGGGTGACTGCATGGCGATCCATTTCGACGCCCGCGCGCCGATCGCGGCCTATGACAGGATTCGCGCCGCGCTGGCCGACAACCCCAACGTCACCTTTGCCAGACGGCGGATCAAATGCGGCTGGGGGGAATGGTCGCTGGTGCAGGCCACGCTGAACGCGGTGCAGGCGGCGGCCGATGCCTTTCCCCGCGCCACGCATTTCTACATGGTGTCGGGCGATTGCATGGCGATCAAATCGGCCGTCTATGCGCACAAGTTCCTCGATGCCGAGGATGCCGATTATATCGAGAGCGTCGATTTCTTCGACAGCGACTGGATCAAGACCGGGATGAAGGAGGACCGCCTCCATTACCGGCATTTCTTCAATGAGCGGACCCAGAAAAAGGCCTTCTACTGGGCGCTCGACATGCAGCGGCGGCTTGGCCTCAGGCGCGAGGTGCCGGCGGATATCCAGGTGATGATCGGCAGCCAGTGGTGGTGCCTGCGGCGGCGCACGATCGAATGGATCCTCGATTTCACCCGCCAACGCCCTGATGTGATGCGCTTTTTCCGCACCACATGGATCCCGGACGAGACGTTCTTCCAGACCCTCGTGCGCCACCTTGTGCCCGAGGGCGAGATCCGCTCGCGCACGCTCACATTCCTGATGTTTACCGAATACGGGATGCCGGTGACGTTTTACAACGATCACTACGACCTGCTGCTGGCGCAGGATTTCCTCTTTGCCCGCAAGATCAGCCCCGAGGCCATCACGCTCAAGAAACGGCTGGGGCTGCTCTATGCCTCCGACCGCGACGATTTCAAGATCTCGAACGAGGGGCGGCGGCTGTTCACCTTTCTCACCGGGCGCGGCCGGATCGGGCGGCGGTTCGCCCCGCGGTTCTGGGAGACAGAAACCTCGCTCGGGCGCGAGCGCGAACTGCTGATCATCGCCTGCAAGAAATGGCATGTGGCCAAGCGGCTGGTCGGCGCGATCAGGACGCAGACGAACATTCCCGCAATCGACTACCTGTTCAACGAGGAAAGCACGCCGCTGCCCGATCTCGGCGGCATCCAGTCCACATTGGCCAAACGCACCCGCCACCGTCGGGCGCTGATGCGGATGCTGTTCGACTATTACGAAACCGACCGGCTGCTGATCTGCCTCGACACGGCGAACCTCGACCTGATGCAGGATTTCTTTTCCGACCGCTCGACCACCCGCCTGCTCGAGATCGAATGCCGCTTTACCGACGACTACCTGATCGGGCACGCGATGCGCGTGGGCCTCGCGGGGGAACAGACTTCGCCCGAGACGCTGGCGCAACTGCTGCCGACAATCCGCTATGACGTGGTGTTCGAAAGCGACCGCATCCGCGACGCCAACTTTGCCAGCCACCTGCGCCTGCGCGAAGGCGCGTCGGTGGACGAGAACACAGCGCCCCTCGCGGCTTTCCTCGGCCTGCCGCCCGGCCCGGCGCGCGCGCTGGCCGATACCCCCTATCTGTTCAATGACTGAAAGGCCCAGCCATGACCTATGCCTATGATCCGCAAAACATCTTTGCCCGCATTCTGCGCGGGGAGATCCCCAACAGGACCGTATTCGAGAACGCCCATGCGCTCGCCTTTCACGACATCAATCCGCAGGCGCCGGTGCATGTGCTGGTGATCCCCAAGGGGGCCTACATGAGCCTCGATCATTTCGCGGCCGAGGCCAGCGCCGAAGAACAGGCGGGGTTCATGGCGGCCGTGGCCGAGGTCTGCCGGATCAGCGGGCTCGCGCCCGGGTTCCGCGCCATCGCCAACACCCGCGAGGACGGGCTGCAGGAGGTGCCGCATTTCCACCTGCATATCCTCGGCGGCCGGTCGCTGGGCCGCATGCTGCCCTGAGCGCGGCGCAGCGTCCCCGGCGGGGCAGGATTTTTCGTACGAAAAATCCTCCAAGAATTTTCGTACGAAAATTCTTTCGTCCCGGCCCGATGCGCTGCGCGCCGGTCTTTCCGCCCTTGCCCGCCCCCGCTGCCGGGCGCTAGAAAGGGGCAGTTCGCACAAGACAGGCCAGACATGACCCTTCCCGCACCCGAGACCAAATATGTCAGCCAATGGCGCGTTTCCTGCGATGGCGGCGTCGGCGCACTGGGCCATCCGCGCGTCTGGCTGTCGCTGCCGCATGAGACGGGCACGGTGGAGTGCCCCTATTGCGATTGCCGCTACATCCACGAGAGCTTTCGCGACAAGGCGGCCTGAGCCCGCCTAGCTGATCGGGATCTCGCCGCCACCACAGGGCAGGCGGGCGGCCAGGTGGCCATCCGGCGTCAGGAACTCCAGCACATTGGTCCCGGTCCACACCGAGATACCCCGCCCGCGATTGTCCTGCCCGGCGCCGATCACTGTGCCTGTCGCATTGTCCTGATTGTAATAAAACACATCCGCCGTGAGCCCGCTGTCGCAGCGCAGTGCGGCCACACCCATGCCCAGCGGGCCGTCGGCATTCCAGGTCCCGGTGCAGGGGCTGCCATCGCTGGTGGACCCGTGCACCGTGCCGGTGTCCCAGCCGATGGCCTGTGCGTCGAACCACAGCCCCGCTGTCCCGATGCAGGCCAGCACCCGGACACAGGACTCGGTGCTCCCGGGGATCGCCGCGCAGGCCGGGCTGGCCTCTTGTGCACCGGACATTCCCGCCGCGAACAAGCACAGAACCGCAACTGGAACACCACGCAAGATCATGCCACAACCTTTCCTGAACCACTTCGGAGGACCTATCATGCAGACGCAATTCGGCAAGGGCTGTCATCTGCACCTGATCGACGGGTCGGCCTATATCTTTCGCGCCTATCACGCATTGCCGCCGCTGACGCGCAAATCCGATGGGCTTCCGGTCGGGGCTGTCAGTGGATTTTGCAACATTCTGTGGAACGAGATCACCCGGGACGGCGGACAGGACGCGCCGACCCATATCGCCGTGATCTTCGATCATTCGGCAAAGACCTTCCGCAACGCGCTCTACCCGCTTTACAAGGCGAACCGCCCGGAACTGCCCGAGGATCTGCGCCCGCAGTTCCCGCTCACGCGGCAGGCCACGCGGGCCTTCAACGTCGCCTGCATCGAGATCGAGAATTACGAGGCCGACGACATCATTGCCACCCTCGCCCGGCAGGCGGTCGAAGCGGGCGGTCGCGTGACGATCATTTCGTCCGACAAGGACCTGATGCAACTGGTGGGCGACGCGGTGCAGATGCGCGACCCGATGAAGGACAAGGTGATCGACCGCGACGGCGTGATCGAGAAATTCGGCGTCGGCCCCGAGCGGGTCGTCGATGTGCAGGCGCTGGCGGGCGATTCGGTTGACAACGTCCCCGGCGCGCCCGGCATCGGGATCAAGACGGCGGCGCTGCTCATCAACGAGTTTGGCGACCTTGAAAGCCTTCTCGCGCGCGCCGGCGAGATCAGGCAGGACAAGCGCCGCCAGACCCTGATCGACAACGCCGACCAGATCCGCCTGTCGAAACAGCTCGTGCAGCTCGACGCGCAGACGCCGCTCGACTTTGGTCTCGACACGCTCGAGGTGCGGGTGCCCGACCCTGCGGCGCTCCTGGGCTTTCTGAACGAGATGGAGTTCCGCTCGATCACCCGGCGCGTCGCGGACAGGCTTGGCGTCGCTGTGCCTGTGGTGGCCGAGCCTGCCATGCCGGCGGTGACGCCAGAGGCTGCGCCGGCGATCCCCTTTGACCATGCCGCCTATGAGGCGGTGACGGACGCGGCCGCGTTGCAGGTTTGGCTCGACCGGGCCTATGAACGCGGCCATGTCGCGGTGGATACCGAAACCACATCGCTCGACGAGATGCGGGCAGAGCTGGTGGGCATCTCGCTCTGCGTCACGGCGGGGCAGGCCTGCTACATTCCGCTGGGGCACAAGGCGGCGGCCTCGGGCGACCTCTTTGGCTCGGACGCGCGGGCCGAGGGGCAGATGGAGATGGCCGAGGCGCTGGCGCTGCTCAAGCCCCTGCTCGAGGATGCGAGCATCCTCAAGATCGGGCAGAACATGAAATACGATGCCAAGATCTTTGCCCGGCTCGGCATCGACGTGGCGCCGATCGACGACACGATGCTGATGTCCTACGCGATGCACGCAGGCCTGCACAATCACGGCATGGATGCGCTGTCGGACCGCTACCTTGGCCATAACCCCATCGAGATCAAGAGCTTGCTGGGCGGCGGCAAAGGCGCGATCACCTTTGACCGCGTGCCTGTCGCCGATGCCGTGCGCTATGCCGCCGAGGATGCCGACGTGACCCTGCGCCTGTGGGAGGCGTTCCGCCCGCAGCTTCACCGCGCCCGGGTGACGACCGTCTATGAGACGCTCGAGCGGCCGCTGGTGCCGGTGCTGGCGCGGATGGAGATGGCGGGCATCCGCGTGGACCGCGACACGCTCTCGCGGATGTCCAACGCATTCGCGCAGAAAATGGCGGGGCTCGAGGCGGAAATCCATCAGGTCGCGGGCCGCGCCTTCAACGTGGGCAGCCCCAAGCAACTGGGCGAGATCCTGTTCGACGAGATGGGCCTGCCCGGCGGCACAAAGGGCAAGACCGGCGCCTATGCGACCGGCGCCGATGTGCTCGAGGACCTTGCGACCGAACATGCGCTGCCGGGGCTGGTTCTGGACTGGCGGCAGTTGAGCAAGCTCAAATCGACCTATACCGACGCGCTTCAGGATCATATCAACCCCGACACCGGGCGCGTGCATACCTCTTATTCCATCGCGGGGGCCAATACCGGGCGGCTCGCCTCGACCGACCCGAACCTGCAAAACATTCCCGTGCGCAGCGAAGAGGGCCGCCGCATCCGCGAGGCATTTGTCGCAGAGCCGGGCAAGGTGCTGGTCTCGCTCGACTATTCCCAGATCGAGCTGCGCATCCTCGCGCATGTGGCGGGGATCGACACGCTCAAGGCCGCGTTCCGCGAAGGCCATGACATCCACGCGATGACCGCGTCCGAGATGTTCGGCGTGCCGCTCGACCAGATGACGCCCGACATCCGGCGGCAGGCCAAGGCGATCAACTTTGGCGTGATCTATGGCATCTCGGGCTTTGGCCTCGCGCGCAACCTGCGCATTCCGCGAGGCGAGGCGCAGGGGTTCATCGACCGCTATTTCGAGAGGTTTCCCGGCATCCGCGCCTATATGGACGACACGGTCGCCTATGCCAAGGCGCATGGCCATGTGGTCACGCTGTTCGGCCGCAAGATCCACACGCCCGAGATCAACGCCAAGGGGCCGACGGCGGGCTTTGCCAAGCGCGCGGCGATCAACGCGCCCATTCAGGGGACGGCGGCGGATGTGATCCGCCGCGCGATGATCCGCATGGACCGGGCGATTGCCGGGCTGCCCGCGAAGATGCTGCTCCAGGTTCACGACGAACTGCTGTTCGAGGTCGATGAGGGCGCGGCCGAGGCGCTGATCGGCGTGGCGCGCGACGTGATGCAGGACGCGGCGATGCCGGCGGTGCGGCTGGATGTGCATCTGACGGTCGAGGCGGGGCAGGGGCCGAACTGGGCGCAGGCGCATTGACGCCGCCGCGGGCCTTTCTCAGGCCCCCTGCCAGCGGCGCAAGAGCCAGTACCACTGTTCCGGCCGCGCCCGCACCCGCGCGGCGAGGCTGTCATTGGCGGCCTGCGTCATGGTGCGCGGGTCGCTGGGCGGGATCGGCGCCTCGAACTCCACGGCAAAGGTGCTGCCGTCGCCTGTCCGGGTGCCATAGGCGGGCACCAGCGGCACGTCGTATCTGAGCGCCATCCGTGCGGCAGCCAGCGAGGTGAGCGCAGGCAGGCCCAGAAAATCGAGCCGTTCGCCCTCGGGGTATTTCTCGTCGAGCAGGATCGCGACGAACCCGCCCTGTTTCAGGTGGCGCACCATCTGCCCGGTGCCGCGCGCGCCGGTGGGCAGGATCGGCTGACCGCCCGCCTTGATCCCGGCGAGCAGGCGGCGCTGATAGTGGCGGTTGGTCTGCGGGCGATAGACGGCGCCCGTCTCCATCCCGCGCGCCTTGAGCACGGCGCGCACGGCGTCCCATTGCCCGAAATGGCCCGAGACGATGATCGCGCCCCGCCCCGCCGCACGGGCGGCTGTCAGCGCGTCGAGTCCCGGGCCCGCGACGCTGAAGCGTGCGGGCCGGGCCTGAAAGGCGGGGGCGTGGTAGATCTCGAACAGGGTGCGGCCCATGTTCTGTCCGACCGCGCGGATCAGGCGCATCCTGTCGGGCCGGGGCATCGCGGGAAAGACGCGCAGGATCTCGCGGTCGCAGCGACGGCGCGCCACCGGAAACCAGCGCAGCACCAGTCCCACCGCCGTGCCCAGCGCCCGCGACCGGCGGTCAAAGGCGCGAAAGCGGTTGACGGTCAGCGCCGACCAGAGCGGCAGGTAGCGCAGGTGTTGCCATGTGGCGTGAAAGGGAGATTGGATCATCCCTCTTTATGCGGGGGAACGCCTGCCGATGGAATGGTCAATCGGCAGGCAATCGGCAGGCATGGTGTCGCGCCCTGATCGGGCCCGGGACGCGCCCGCCTCAGGCGACGACCGTGCTTTCGACAAGCGCGCCCGCCGGCGCGGCCTTGGCGATGGCGATGCGGCGCGGCTTCAGTGCCTCGGGCACTTCGCGCAGCAGGTCGATGTGCAGCAACCCGTCAGTATGGCTCGCGCCCGTGACGCGCACATGGTCGGCAAGGTGAAAGCGCCGCTCGAACGCGCGGGTGGCGATGCCGCGATGCAGGAAACGGCGGGTCGCCTCGCCTTCGTCCTCGGCCTTGCGGGCGGTGACGATCAGCGCATTCTCGCGCACCTCGACATTCAGGTCGGCATCGGAAAAGCCGGCCACGGCGATCGTGATCCGCCAGCCGTCATCGGCTGTCTTTTCGATGTTGTAGGGCGGATAGTTGGTCTGGCCCACGTCATTGGCCAGCACACGGTCCATCAGGTCGGCGATCTGGTCAAAGCCGACCGTGGCGCGGTAAAGGGGGGCAAGATCGAAATGTCGCATCGGGAATCCTCCGTTGAGCGATACCGGTTGTCCGGCCTTCCCGTCACGGGACAGGCCGCAGGGCGTCGCGGCCCATCCGTGGCGCCGCGACCCGACTTATCTGGGAAAAGCGCCTTGCGGTTTCAAGAGGCGCGGCCTTGCTCAGAGGTGGCGTCAGGGGCGACTGACGAACTTTGCCCCGGTTTCGACCCGCTGGCCCGGCGTGATCACCCGCACCTGGCCCGGCGGGCTGGCGAGAAGCCCCGCGCCGCCGATCAGGTCGCGCAGAAGCGCGAGCGGTGCGGCCAGCGAAATCCCCAGCGCGACCCGGTTGCCATCCATCTCGGCCTTGGCCGACACCACCGACACGATCCGCGCGCGCCCGTCACTGACCTGAAAGATCGGCGCGCCGGAGGAGCCGAAATCGACGTTGCACGTGAACACGATCACCCCGCTCTGCACGCCCACGACGTCGCAGACCTCTTGCAGGGAGGGCGCATCGGGCCGGTCAAAGGCATAAGAGACCACGGCGACCTGCGCGCCTTCGCCGATCTCGCTGGCGGTCTCGAAGGGGATGATGCTGGTCGAGCGGATCGGCTGGACCAGTTGCAAGAGCGCGAGGTCATATTGCGTGGCCTGCGCCGACACGGCGCCGGAATAGACATAGTCGGGATGCGCCACCGCGCGGCGCACATCGCGGTAGGCCAGCGCGCGGCCATTGCGCAGCCCGGCCTGAAAGACGATGCGCGCGGGGTCCACCACCGCGCCGCTCGCGCGGTCAAACAGACAATGCGCGGCCGTCAGCACCAGATCGGGCGCGATCAGCGCACCGGTGCAGAACCCCTTGCCGTCGATGTCGAGCCGCCCTACCGCCTCCCATCCCCGCGCGTCGTCACCGGTGTCGAGCGACGTCAGCCGTGCATCCTGCGCCGGCGCGGCAGTGCACAGCCCGATCAGGCCCAGAGCCAGTATGATGCGCCGCATGGGGCCTCCGCCAAAAAGGTGCCGTTGGTCTATCATCCGCTTGCGGCGCAATTAGGGCAAGTGCGCTAGGCCAGCTCGGCCAGCGCTGGCGGCTTTGGCCCGCCCGTGGCCCAGTCGAGCAGTTCGACCGTATGCACCACCGGCACCGCCGTGCCCCCGCCGATCTGCATCATGCAGCCGATATTGCCCGCAGCGATCACCTGCGGCGCTGTCGCCTCGAGCGTCGCGACCTTGCGCGCCTTGAGCTGGCCCGAGATTTCGGGCTGCATCAGGTTGTAGGTTCCGGCCGACCCGCAACACAGATGGCTGTCGGCGGGCTCGAGCACGGTAAAGCCCGCGCGCGCGAGCAACTCCTTGGGCGCGGATTTGATCTTTTGACCGTGCTGCAGCGAACAGGCGGCGTGATAGGCCACGCGCAACCCCTTTGGCGCACCCGCGGGAAGCGCGAGCCGCCCCAGCACCTCGGACACGTCGCGCGCGATGGCCGCCACCGCTGCCGCCTCAGCGGCCAGACCGGTCCCCGCGAACATATGCCCGTAATCCTTGACCGTGGTGCCGCAGCCCGAGGTGTTGATGACAATCGCATCCAGCCCCCCCGCCGCCATCTCGCGCGTCCAGGCGCGGATGTTGCGCGCCGCGGTGGCGTGGCTCTCCTCCGCCTTGCCCATGTGATGCGTCAGCGCCCCGCAGCAGCCTGCACCCTCGGCCACCACCACGTCGCAGCCATGCCGGGTGAGCAGGCGGATCGTGGCATCGTTGATATCGGTGTTGAGCGCCTTTTGCGCGCAGCCCGTCATCAGCGCCACCCGCATCCGCCGCGGCCCTTGCGCGGCAAACACCTGCGGGTCGTCATTGCGGCTGACCGGCGGGATCTGCCGCGGCGCCATCTCCAGCATCGCGCGCAGGCGCGGGTCGGGCATCAGCCGCGCAAAGGGCCGGCCGATCTTTGCCCCCAGCAGCGCAAGGCGGAACCGCCCCGGATAGGGCAGGATCCGCGCCAGCAGCCAGCGCAGCGCGCGGTCCGACCAGGGGCGGTCGTAATGCTCTTCGATATAGGCGCGGGCATGGTCCACCAGATGCATGTAATGCACGCCCGAGGGGCAGGTGGTCATGCAGGCGAGGCAGGACAGGCAGCGGTCGATATGCTGCACGGTGCTCGCATCGGGGACGCGCGCGTTCTCGAGCATGTCCTTGATGAGGTAGATCCGCCCGCGCGGACTGTCGAGCTCATCGCCCAGCACCTGATAGGTGGGGCAGGTCGCCGTGCAGAACCCGCAATGCACGCAGGCCCGCAAGATCGCGTTTGCCCGCGCCGTGGCCGGGTCGGCAAGCTGTGCTTCGGTGAAATGCGTCTGCATCAGCCCATCAAGCCCCTGTTGAAGATCCCGCGCGGGTCGAACCGCGCCCGCAATCCCGCCGCCAGCGCCGCCACCGGCGCCGCCTCTGGCTGGAACACCGGCCCGCCTGTGCCGCGCAACAGCGTGGCATGGCCGTCATAGACCCCGAGCCGCGCGCGCAGGTCCGTGCCCTCCGGCACCAGCGCCCAGATCAGCCCGCCACCCCAGTCGAGCTGCACCGTGGCGCGGTCCCCCGATCGCGCGACCAGCGCCGGCGCATCCGATGGCCGGCAGGCGATGCGCCAGACATCGCCCGCCCGCCCGGCAAAGCCCGCAACATCGCGCAACCCCGCCCAGCGCGCGGCCGAGGCCTCCGGATCCAGCACAACGCTCTCCCCATGCGCGGCCAGCAGCGCCTGCAACTGCTCCGCGCGGTAGCCGACCGACCCGGCAAAACCCTCGACCCGCAAGAGCGCCGCACCACCCTCCCAGGCCGCGCCCGAGACCTCAAAGGGCGAGCCCAGCGCCGCCGCCATCGCCGCCACCGCATCGGCCAGGGTACGCCCCGGCAAGACCAGCGTCGCCTCCGTCTCCGGCACCGGCAAGACCTTGAGCGCGACCTCGGTCAGAACCCCCAGCGTGCCCTGGCTGCCCGCCATCAGCTTGCCCAGATCATAGCCGGTGACATTCTTCATCACCCGCCCGCCATTGCGCAGCACGCGGCCATGCCCATCGACAAAGCGCAGGCCCAGCACAAAGTCCCGGCACGCCCCCGCCTGCACCCGGCGCGGCCCGCTGGCATTGGCGGCCACCACGCCGCCGATCGTGCTGTCGCCGCTACGCCCCAGGAGCCCGCGCAAATCCGGCGGCTCAAAGGCAAGCCGTTGCCCCTCGCCCGCCAGCAGCGCGCCCACCTCCGCCAGCGGCGTCCCCGCCCGCACCACCAGCGTCAGCGCGCCGGGCTCATAAAGCTCCACCCCGCGCAAGGCCGCCAGCGACAGCACATCGCCCGCGACCGCCCCCAGCCCCCGCGTGCCCCCGCCGCGCAGCACCAGCGGCCCCGCCGCATCGCGTATTGCATCCGCGACCTGCGCTTCTGTCTCAGGTTCCATCAGCTTCATCTTGCCAGAAATATCCTCGGGGGGTGAAGGGGCCGCAAGGCCCCGAGGGGGGCAGACAGCCCCCCTGCTACGCCTGCCTCACGCGGCACGCCGGGCCTCAGAGGCCGCCAGCGGAAACACCTTGGCGGGGTTGAGCAGCCAGCCGGGGTCGAACACATCCTTCACCGCCATCTGGATCTCGAGGTCGTCAGGCGCGAACTGGCTCACCATCAGGTCGCGCTTCTCGATCCCCACACCATGCTCGCCGGTCAGACAACCGCCCACCTCGACACAAAGCCGCAGGATATCCGCCCCCATCGCCTCGCATTTCTCCAGCTCGCCGGGCGTGTTGGCGTTGTAAAGGATCAGCGGATGCATGTTGCCGTCCCCGGCATGGAACACATTGCCCACGTCGAGCCCGTATTGCCGGGAGATCTCGCCGATCCGGCGCAGCACATTGGGCAACTGGCTCACCGGGATCGTGCCGTCGAGGCAGACGTAATCGTTGATCTGCCCCATCGCGCCAAAGGCCGATTTGCGCCCCAGCCAGATCCGCGCCGCCTCGTCCCCATCGCGCGCCTCGCGCAATTCCACCGGGTTGTGGCGCCGCGCGATGGCGGTAATCCGGGCAAGCTGGTCGTCGATCTCGGCCGGGGCGCCCTCGACTTCCACGATCAGCAGCGCCTCGCAATCGGGATAGCCCGCATGGGCAAAGGCCTCGGTCGCGCGGATGCAGGGGCGGTCCATGAATTCGATGGCAACCGGCAGCACGCCGGCCTTGATGATGTCGGACACGCAGGCGCCCGCCACCTCGTTGCTGTCGAACCCGATCAGCACCGGCCGCGCGCCCTCGGGCTTGGGCAGGATGCGCAGCGTGGCCTCGGTGACGACGCCAAGCTGCCCTTCCGACCCGCAGACCACACCCAGCAGATCGAGCCCGCCGGCATCCATATGCGCGCCCCCCAGCGTGACGACCGTGCCATCCATCAGCACCATGGTCACGCCCAGCAGGTTGTTCGTCGTCACGCCGTATTTCAGGCAATGCGCCCCGCCAGAGTTCATCGCGACATTGCCCGCGATGGCGCAGGCAAGCTGGCTCGACGGGTCGGGCGCATAGAAAAATCCCTGCGCCTCGACCGCACCGGTCACGCTCAGGTTCGTGCGGCCGGCCTGCACGCGGATATAGCGGTCGGCATAGTTGGTCTCGATCACGCCGTTCATCCGCGCGATGCCCAGCACCACGCAATCGGCGGTGGGCAGCGCGCCGCCGGCGAGCGAGGTGCCCGCGCCGCGCGGCACCACCGGCACGCCTTCGGCATGGCAGATGCGCAGCGCCGCCGCGACCTCCTCGGTCGAGCCGGGCAGCACCACACAGAGCGGCGCGCAGCGGTAGGCGGTCAGCGCGTCGCATTCATAGGCGCGGGTTTCGGCGGCATCATGGATCACTGCGCCGGCAGGCAGCGCGGCCTGCAACCGCGCCACGATGGCGGCCTTGCGCGACAGGATCGCGGCGTCGGGGCGGGGCATGTCCATCAGTCTCTCCTCCTGATTGGTAAGAAAATATAACCAAACCCCGCCCGCGGCAAGCGCCAAGTCGCCGCAGGCAGCCGGCACCAAGTCGCCGCAGGCGGTCAGCCGATCTGCGCCAGCACCGCGCGCGCCGCCGCCTCGCCCGACAACCGCGCGCCGCCGCAGGTCTGGATCAGCGACCCGGCCAGATGTTCGCCCGCGAAAAAGACCCGCGCGCCCACCGGCTGCGCGAGCACCGCGCGGGCCTGCGCCTTGCCCGGCCGCGCCGCCGCATAGGCGCCGCGCACCCAGCGGTCCGCGCTCCAGTTCGTCATATGGCCGCGCCCGACATGCCGCTTGATATCCGCGCCAAAGATCGCGGCAAGGCGGGTGGTGGCGAAATCCACCGCGGCCTCTTCGCCGGCGGCCTCGATCTCCCAGGCGAAATCACCACCGACAAAACCGACCATGAGGTCGGTATCGAACGGAAAACACAGGAAAAAGATGTCGTGGCGCGCGTGACGTTCGATCAGCAGGTCGTCGAAGGCGTCGAGCCCCAGCCGCGCGCCCCGGATCTCGAGCGGGATCTTGGTGAGCAGGCCCATCGGCAGGTCGAACGCCGCCTCGACATGCGCGGGGGGCAGGGCGGGATGAAAGGCGATCTCGTCAAAGGCCAGCACGGCGGGCGACACGGTCAGGATCACGGCATCCGCGTGGATGCTGCCCCAGTCGCCCGACACGGTGACGCCCGCGCCCGACCAGTCCACGCGGCGCACCGGGCAGCCGGTGCGCACCGGCACATCCGCGCCAAAGCGCGCCACCAGCGCGCCAAACCCCTCGCGGGTGAAATAATTGGGGTCGAGGTCGGCGGCGGCCTTGAAATCCGCGACCGAAATCTCGTCATCGTCCTTGCCGAAATCCATCGGCCCGCTAAAGGTCGTGGCCGCCCGCAGCGCGTGGCATTCGGTCAGCAGCGACGACAGCCGGTCATCCGGGCCGGTGTGGTTTTCAACGCAGGCGGCCAGTGCCGCCTCGGCCTCGGCCAGTTTGGCCATCTCGGCCTCGGTGGCCTTGCGGTCGCCGAAATAGAGGTGATCGAGGCTCATGTCGTGGTGATAGAGCGTCCAGCCCGCCGCCTGCGCCTCGGGGAAATAGGGGTTGCGATCGGCGGCGTGCAGCCAGGCGCAACCGATGTCAAAGGGCATGCCGAACCAGTCGTCGGTGGTATGGGCGCGCCCGCCGATGCGGTCCATCGCCTCGATCACCTGCACCGATTTGCCTTGTGCGATCAGCACCTTGGCCGCAGCCAGCCCGGCCGAACCCGCCCCTACGATCACCACATCGAAATCCGCCATCCGCTATCCCCTTTGTCTGCAATACGCGCCTGGCGCGAAAATAGTCGCGCCAGGCGAGGCTCGCCCAAAACAGGACACAGGTCCAGCAAAAGCTGGGCTAGCGGCGGCCTTCGCGCAGCCAGGCGCCGAGGATCAGCAGCGAGGCCAGCAGCAGAAAGGCCCAGGCCGGCAGCAGCGCATCGCGCGTGATGTCGGCGGTGCGGTAGGCGTCGCGCGGGGTCATGCCGATCCAGCCGCGCCCGGCGGCTGGGCGGCCTATGCGCACCTCGCGCAGGTCGGGCAGGCCGTCGGCAATCCCGAGCACCCCGCCGCGCGTGCCGTCCACCAGCGGCGCAAGCAGGTCACCCGTGGCGATGGTCTGCTCGAACTCGCGCGGGGCGGCGGGGCCCAGCGCGATCACCGTCTCGACCGCGCCGTCACTCAGGCGGTAGAGGCCGATTTCGGGCGCCTCCCACAGCGCTTCGAAGCGGCCCGGCGTCGTCTCGGTCAGCGGCACGAGGGTCTGGGTGCCATCGGGATGCGTGACGGTGATGTCGTCTGCCGCCGCCGCCAGCGTGCGGCGGATGATGCGCATGGTCTGGCCGGCAGGTTCGACCCAGAGGGTTTCCTCCTCGAGCTCGGGCTCCTTCATCATCCAATGCGCGAGCCGGCGCAGCAGTTCGAGCTGCGGCCCGCCGCCGTCATAGCCGCGATCCCACAGCCAGGTCTGATCGGACGCGATCAGCGCCACGCGGCCCTCGCCCACGCGGTTGAGAATCAGCAGCGGGCGGTCCTCGATCCCGGTCATCACCACCTCTGCGCCGGGCTCTGCCAGCACGTCGATCTGGCGCAGCCAGCGGCCCCAGCCGGGGCCATCGCCGGTCTCGGCCGGCGGCGCGAGATCGGCCAGGCCTGCGGTGACGGGGTGGCGCTGGCCGAGGTCCGACAGCAGCGGCCGGAACGCCTGGTCGATCACCCGCGCGGTCGGCGCGGCGGGCAGCACCCGGCCCAGAGGCGAGCGGTAGATGCTGTCGGCGCTGGCATATTCCGGCCCCGATGACACCAGCACCGCGCCACCGTCCTCGACATATCGGGCGATGTTGTCAAAGTATTCCGGCGGCAGGATGCCCCGGCGGCGGTAGCGGTCAAAGATGATGAGGTCGAATTCCGACAGCTTGTCCACGAACAGCTCGCGGGTCGGAAAGGCGATCAGCGACAGCTCTTCGACGGGGACGCCGTCCTGCTTTTCGGGGGGGCGCAGGATGGTGAAATGCACCAGATCGACGGCGCTGTCGGCCTTGAGCAGGTTGCGCCAGGTCCGTTCGCCCGCGTGCGGCTCGCCGCTGACCAGAAGCACGCGCAGCCGGTCGCGCACGCCGTTGATCTGCACCACGGCGCCATTGTTGCGGTCGGTCAGTTCGCCCGCGCCCATCGGGGTCGCGAATTGCAGCACGTTCATGCCGCCATGGGGCAATACCACCGGCAGGTCGATCTCGACGCCCAGCGGCACCTGGAACAGCATCGGCGCGCCGCCGTCGATGGCGATGCTGAGGTCCACCGGCCCAGCGTCGGCAGGTGCCGCGCCCTGATCCTCGATCCGCACGGTGAGGTTGACCTGTTCACCCATGATCGCAAAGGCGGGCGCATTGCGCACCACCAGCCTGCGGTCCCAGTCGCCCGGATGGCCGGTGAGCAGCACATGCAGCGGCGCAGGCAGGGGCGGGGCACTGTCGATGTCATGCAGGCGGCCATCGGTGATGAGCACGATACCGGCGATGCGGCCTTGCGGTTCTTCCGCCAGCGCCTCGGACAGGGCGGTCATCACGAGCGATCCGGCGTCGCCGCTGCCGTCGCCCAGGCGCACCTCGCGCAATTCGGTGTTCGCCCTGCGCGCGACATCGGCGCGCAGCTTGTCCAGCGCGGCGGCGGTCTGCGCGGGGCGGTCGGCGATGCGCTGGCTGGCGCTTTCGTCGATCACGGCGATGATGATGTCGGCGAGTGGCTGGCGGTCCTCGCGTTGCAGCGAGGGGTTGGCGATGGCGGTGATGAGCGCCAGCGCGGCGAGCCCGCGCAGCCACCAGCCCGCCAGCCTGCGCCAGAGCGCCAGCACCACGCCGGCGCCCGCCAGCGCCGCGACGACGATGAGGAGCGGCCAGGGCAGCAGCGGGTCGAGCAGCAGCGTGCCGGTCATTGCCCCAGCCTTTCGAGAAGTGCCGGCACATGCACCTGGTCGGATTTGTAGTTGCCGGTGAGCACATGCATGATGAGGTTCACGCCAAAGCGGAAGGCAAGTTCGCGCTGGCGGTCGCCCGCCGCGCCGCGCCCGACCGGCACCAGCCGGACGCCGCGTGCGTCCATCGCCCAGGCGGCGGCCCAGTCATTGCCGCCGATCACCACTGGCGTGACCCCGTCGTTGAGCTGGCGAAAGGGCATTCCCTCGGCCTGTTCGGCGTCAGGCGCGCTCGCCTCGACCCAGATCTCGCGTCCGGCATGGCGGCCGGGCACGTCCTGGAGCAGATAAAAGGCGCGGGTGAGGATATGGTCGGGCGGCATCGGCGCCAGCGGCGGAATGTCGAGCCCCAGGGCCAGCGCCTGCAGCTTGCGCCCCTCGGGCGTGGCCGCGCCAAAGCCTGCGGTATCGGCGTCGCGGGTGTCGAACAGGATCATCCCGCCGCCGCGCAGAAAGCGGTTGAGCTTGGCATAGGCCGCGCGCGAGGGGATCGGCTGGTCGGCGGTGACGGGCCAGTAGAGAAAGGGAAAGAGGCTGATGTCGTCGCGCTCCAGATCCACGCCCACCGGGTTGCCCGGCTCGATCGACGAGCGCTGGTAGAGCACGGTCGAGAGGCCATAAAGCCCCGCCAGGGCGACCTCGTCCACCTGCGCATTGCCGGTCAGGACATGGGCCAGCACAACCGTCGATGTCGCCTGAATGGCAAGCGCATCGGCCTCGGCCGTGTCCCGTGTCTCCTGCGCCTCTTGCGCCTGAACGCCCTGCGGCAGCGCCAGAAGGCCCAGCAGCACCAGCGTCGCCACATCGGCGCGCGGCCCGCGCAGCCGGCCCGAGAGTGCCAGCGAGGCAATGATGTCGATCAGCAGGAGGCTCAGTGCCGCACCCAGCAGCCAGCCCTTGAGCCGCATCTCGCGTGCCGCCGCCAGCCCCTCGACCGCGATGCGCGCGGGCCAGGCGGCGGGGGCGAGCGCGGTCTCGGCCCCGATCACATTGACCGCGATGCGGCTGTCGGGCCCGGCATAGAGGCCCGGCGGCAGGTCGGCGCCGGGGCGGCCAGCGGCCAGCACCTCACCCAGACGCTCGCCGGTGACGCCCGCCATGGTGTCGGTCTCGGACAGGGTGCCATAGGCGTCGAGCAGGTCTTCGGCGAGCCAGATGGTGCCGGAGAGGTCGTCAGCCGTGGGGGTGGCCGGGCGGGTCGAGACGGCGAGGCGTTCGAGCATTGCGACAAACAGTCCCGAGAGCGGCAGCGTGGTCCATTCGGCATTGGCTGTGGTGTGAAAGAGCACGACTTGCCCTTCGCCCAGAGCCTTGCGCGTCACCAGCGGCGTGCCGTCGTCCAGCTGGGCGATCACGCGCGCGGCCAGCGTCGGGTCGGGCTGGGCCATCACCTGCGCGGCGATGGTGACATCGGCGGGGACGGGCAGGCCGAAGAAAGGCGAGGTCTCGGCGAAGGGGGCGAGCGTCTTGGGCTCGCCCCAGCTCATCGCGCCGCCCACGTCGCGACCACCCGCGCGCAGGCGCACGGGCAAGAGCGGGTCCTCTGCCATGCGGCCGATGTCGCTGGCGGCCAGGCGCGGGCCCGCAAAGCGCAGCAGGAGGCCGCCGTTTTCCACCCATTGCGCCACCGCCTCGGCCTCGCCCGCCGCAAGCGTGGCGACATCGGCGAGGATGATGACATCGGGGTTGGCCAGCACGATATCGCTGATCGTGCCGTCGATCAGGTCGGCGGTGGGCGCCAGGGCCTCGCGCAGGTAATGCAGCGGTGAGAGCAGCGCGAGCCCCTCGCGCGTGCCCGCGCCCATCACCAGCGCGACCTCCCGCCTGCGCAGCCCGTCATCGGCCAGCGTGACGGCGGCGGCCGATCGCAGGCCCGGAAGCTCGAACCGGGCGATGCGATTGCGCAATTCGGCGGGGAGGTCAAAGGCGGCTTCGGCCTCGGCCGCGCCGGCCGCGAATGTGAGGGTGGCTGTGGCAAGCTGGCGTTCGACACCGGCCGGGTCTGGGCCAATGGCGGCGACCTGCACCTCGGCCGGGGCACCAGCGGGGGTGCGCATGGCGCTGACGCGCACCTCGCCGCCGTCGAAACGCGCGGGGCGCAGGGCGTAGGTCTGGCGGGGGGTCTGGAACACGGTCACGCGGCCATGGCGTTCGAGCGCGGCGAGCAGCGCCTCGCGGCTGTCGCGGGCCAGCCCGTCCGAGAGCCAGAAACTGTCGAAATCGCCGCCGAGCGCCGCGGCCCATGTGGTGAGCGCATCGGGATCAGGCTCCCACGCTTGCGGGGCGAGGGCGGGGATACGGGTGGCCAGCGCATCGGCGGCGACGAATTGCGGGCCGTCCGGGGGCAGATCGGTCAGGGTGACGAGCGCCGCGCTGCGCCCGGCGCGTCCGGCCTCGGCCAGGAGCGAGGCGACACGGTCCTGCCGGGCGGGCCAGTCGCGCGCGTCCGACCAGGTGCCGTCGAGCAGGATCAGCAGCGGCCCGGTGCCGTCGCGCGCCGCCTGCGGGTTGAGCACGGGACCGGCGAGGCCGATGATGACGGCGGCAACGGCCAGCATGCGCAGCAGCAGGAGCCACCAGGGCGTGCGGTCGGATTGCACGCTGTCGTCGGTCAGGCCCAGCAGCAATGCCACGCCGGGAAAGCGGCGGCGGATCGGTGCGGGCGGCACCGCGCGCAGGATCAGCCACAGGAGCGGCAGCGCGGCAAGTGCGAGCAGCAAGGCGGGGGCGGCAAAGCCGAGGGGGCCGAGGGTCCACATCAGAAGGGTGCCGATCGCAGGGACGGAAAGACCCGGGGCTCTGCCCCATGCGTTGGGACCCGGGGCTCTGCCCCGGACCCCGGGATATTTGGGGCCAAAAGATGATGAGCCGCGCGCGCCATCAGATATGCCGCTCCAGCGCGCGGAAGGTCCATTGCAGGGCGGCGGTGGGGCTCGCGTCGGTGTGGTGGCAGTGGAACTGCCAACCGGTCATGCGGGCGAGGCTGGCGAGGTGATCCTTGCGGGCGGCCAGCCGGTCGAGGTAGCGGTCGCGCAGGTCGCGGGCCATGAGGGTCTCGTGGCGCAGGCTGCCCGCCATGCTCTCGAAGATCGTGCGGCCGTCAAAGGGAAAGGCCTCTTCCTGCGGGTCGAGGATCTGGAGGAGCGCGCCGCGCACGCCACGGTCGGCGGCGCGGGTGAGCGCGGCCTCTACGGGCGCGATGTCGCCGAGATAATCCGAGATGAACAGCGCGCGCGAATGCGGCAGCATCCCCTGCGCCTCGGGGCTGCCATAGTCGGCCGCCTCGTCCTGCGACAGAAGTTCGGCCAGATGTTCCAGATGTGCTGCGCCGCGCCGGGGCGGCAGGCGCAGGCCGGTGAGGCCCACACGCTCGCCCCCGCG
This sequence comes from Rhodobacterales bacterium, assembly GCA_009993005.1. Classification (GTDB taxonomy): domain Bacteria; phylum Pseudomonadota; class Alphaproteobacteria; order Rhodobacterales; family Rhodobacteraceae; genus JAACUH01. The sequence continues at coordinate 18,224 of JAACUH010000065.1, read as the reverse complement.
CAAAAGAAGGATCGCGGTGGCGAGGCCAAGCGTGCGCGCGCGGGCGGATTTGCTGGGCAGCGCGGGGGCAGAGGCAAAGCCCATCGCGGCGGATTGATCGACCCAGAGGATCACGCTCTGCGCGATCTGCCATTCCTTGTCCTGCACAAAGGCGCTGTCGGCGCGGCCCGAGCGGCGCCAGTCGATGCTGCGCACATCATCGCTGGGCAGCGCGGGGCGGTATTGCCAGAAGGTGTCGCCCAGCCCGGCGCGGCGGCGCCCGTGTTCGCCGAACATCACGGTATTGGCCAGATGCTCGGCCCCGGCCAGCAGCGCGGGCAGCGGGGCGGCCAGCGCCTCGGCCCCGGCTCTGAGCGTTTGCGCCGCGATGGTGCGGGTCTCGCTCACGCGGCTGCCTCGACCCGGGTGATCTGGGTGGCGATGCGGTCGATGATCGCCGCCAGCGTCTCGCCCCGCGCACGTGCGGCAAAGGAGAGCGCCATGCGGTGCGTGAGCACCGGGGCGGCCAGCGCGCGCACATCCTCGGGCGAGGGGGCGAGGCGGCCGTCGATCAGCGCTTCGGCGCGCACGGCGAGCATCAGTGCCTGTGCGGCGCGCGGCCCGGGGCCCCAGCTGACGCTGTCGCGGACGAATTGCGGCGCGGTGGCGTCGTCGGGGCGGCAGGCGCGCACCAGATCGAGGATCATCTCGACGATGGCATCGCCCACGGGCATCCGGCGCAACAGCGTCTGCGCGGCGCGCAGTTCGCCCGCGCTGAACACGGGCGTGGCCTGCGCCTCTTCGACGCCGGTGGTGGCGATCAGGATGTCACGCTCGGTCGCGCGGTCGGGGTAGGGCAGGTCGATCTGCACCAGAAAGCGGTCGAGCTGCGCCTCGGGCAGGGGATATGTCCCCTCCTGCTCGATCGGGTTCTGGGTGGCGAGCACGTGGAAGGGCTGGCCCAGCTTGCGGTGCTGGCCGGCGATGGTGACTTCCTTTTCCTGCATCGCCTGCAAGAGTGCCGATTGCGTGCGCGGGCTTGCGCGGTTGATCTCGTCGGCCATCAGGAGCTGGCAGAACACCGGCCCCTCGATGAAGCGGAACGACCGGCTGCCGTCGGCGGCGGTCTCGAGCACTTCGGAGCCGAGGATATCGGCGGGCATCAGGTCGGGGGTGAACTGGATGCGGTTGCCCTTGAGCCCCAGCACGGTCGAGAGCGTATCGACCAGCCGCGTCTTGCCCAGCCCCGGCAGGCCCACGAGCAGCGCGTGCCCGCCGCAGACCAGGGCTGTCAGCGTGAGGTCCACCACGCGGTCCTGCCCGATGAAGCGGCGCGCGATGCTGGCGCGCGCCTCGCCCAGCCGGGAGGCCAGAGTTTCGATCTGCGCCACGAGATCCGCGTTTGTTGTCATGACTTCACCTTTGCCGCCGCTATACTGCGCACTGATACAGATATACCGCCGATGCTCCATGGCAAAAGGCCCATGACCAAAACAACCCGTGATCATCCGAAACGGCCCGTTTCCGCCGAGAGCCTCGCCGCCGCCGCCCGCGTGGCAAAGGGGCGGGGGCCGGCGCCGGTGCATCTGTGGAACCCGCCGTTTTGCGGTGACATCGACATGCGCATCGCGCGCGACGGGACGTGGTTCTACCTCGGCACGCCGATCGGCCGGCCGGCGCTGGTGCGGCTGTTTGCGGGAATCATCAAGCGCGAGGGTGACGCCTATTTCCTTGTGACGCCGGGGGAAAAGGTCGGCATCACGGTCGATGACGCGCCTTTTGTCGCGGTGGATTTTACCGTGCAGGCCGGCGCGATCACCTTTGAGACCAATGTGGGCGACAGCGTGGTGGCCGGGCCGGACCACCCGATTCGGGTCGCCATCGATGCCGCGAGCGGCGCGCCTGCGCCCTATGTGCTGGTGCGCGCCAACCTCGAGGCGCTGATCGACCGCAAGTCGTTCTACCGGCTGGTCGAGATCGGCGAGACCGAGGGCGACTGGTTCGGGCTGCGCTCGCAAGGCGCGTTCTTTCCCCTGATCCGGGCGCGCGATCTGGAGCAGGGCCCTGGTTAGGCGGCCTGCGAATCCGGCTTCTCAGGTGGTGGGACCGATGCTAACGTCATGGGCGCTAGGAACCCACTAATCTGGAAAGAGGCTTTTTTCATGAATATTTCTGCAAAACTGGCGGTCGCGGGTCTGATGATGGTGGCCAGCACCGGGGCGGCGCTGGCCGAACGGATGCGTGTGGTCAACAACACCGGCGTGACGCTCTATCGGCTCTATTTCTCGGAAGTGAACGACAACAACTGGGGGCCTGACCGATTGGGCCAGAACGTCGTGCAGTCGGGCGGCGCCGCAACCATCGACATCCCGGGCGGGCGCAACTGCAACTGGGATTTTCTTGTGGAATATGCCAATGGCGTGCAGGATCAGTTCGTGGTCAACGTATGCCAGACGGGCACGATCAACCTGAACTGACGGCGTGCAGGCAGGTTGGGCGGGGTCGGTCAGACCATGACCCGTGCCGAGGCCTGCCAATGCCGCGCTTTGCCGCTAACCTGACGATGCTCTTTACCGAACTGCCCCTGCTGGAGCGGTTCGGGGCGGCGCGTGCGGCAGGGTTCGCGGGGGTCGAGGTGCTGTTTCCCTATGATCTCGCGGCGCGCGACATGCTCGACCGGCTCGCGATCAACGACCTGTCGCTGGTGCTCATCAACTGCCCGCCGCCGAACTATACCGACGGGCCGCGCGGCTTTGCCGCCGTGCCGGAGGGCGAGGCGCGGTTTCGCCATGACTTCAAGCGGGCGCAGCGCTATGCCCGCGCGCTGGGCGCGCAGCATCTGCACCTGATGGCCGGCGTGGCCGAGGGGGAGGCCGCGCGCGCCACCTATATCGACAATCTGCGCTGGGCCGCGGCCGAGGCTCCGGGGCAGAGCCTGACCATAGAGCCGATCAACCGCGGTGACATGCCGGGCTATTTCCTCGCCGACTACGACCTCGCGCTCGAGGTGCTCGATGCGGTCGCGGCGCCCAACCTGCGCCTGCAATTCGATGCCTATCACGCGCAGCGCATCACCGGCGACGTGCCGGGCACCTGGGCGCGGGTGGCGTCGCGCGTCGCGCATGTGCAGGTGGGCGGCTATCCGGGGCGGCACGAGCCTGCGGGGGGCGAGATCGACTATCCCGCCTTCTTTGCCGCGCTCGACGCCGAGGGCTATTCCGGCTGGGTCAGTGGTGAATACACCCCCGCCGGGCTGACCGAGGACGGGCTCGGCTGGGCGCGATGACTGCTGACAGAACGCTGTCAGCAGGGGTATGGCAAGAGGCCATGGTGACGCTTTTGTCGCATAGGAGAACATCATGACCGCTACCGTCGTCTGGACCGAGGTCCCCGTGACCGACCTGTCCCGGGCCGAAACCTTCTACACCACTGTTTTCGGGTGGAAAATGCAGGCCGAAACCACCGGCCCCGAACCCATGCTGAACTTTGCCGCAGACACCGGGGCGATTGGCGGGCACCTCTATGTGGGCAAGCCCGGTGCGGGTGTCGGGCCGACCGTGCATCTGGCACTTCCTGACACTGTCGAGGCCGGGATGGCGCGCTGTGTCGCGGCGGGCGGTGCGCTGGTGAGCGAGGTGATCGCGATCCCGCCGGGGCGGTTCGCCTATGCCACCGACCCCGACGGCAACAGCATCGGCCTGTTCGAGCCGCGCCGGGGTTGAGGCCATGCGCCGGGCCGACCGCCTGTTCCAGATCCTGCAATATCTGCGCGGCGGCAGGCTCTGCACCGCCGCCGGGCTGGCGGAGCGGCTCGAGGTCACCCGGCGCACCATCTACCGCGACATGGCCGACCTGATGGCCTCGGGCGTGCCGATCGACGGCGCGGCCGGGGTCGGCTATCTGCTGCGCGACGGCTACGACCTGCCGCCGCTGATGTTCAGCCATGACGAGATCGTGGCACTGGTCGCCGGCGCGCGGCTGATCCGGGCCATGGGCGGGGCGCAGATGGCGCTGGCGGCAGAGGAGGCGCTGGCCAAGATCGCCGTCGTGCTGCCCGAAGCCGCCCGTGCCCGCGCTGACCGGGTCCAGGTCCATGCCATCGCCCCCGGCGCGATCAACGCAGAGACGCGGGGCCTGCTCGACCGGATCGAGGCGGCCGCCAATGCGTCAGAACGGCTGGCCATCGCCTATCGCGATGAGACCGGGCGTGCGACGCAGCGCACGATCCGCCCCTTTGGCGTCTGGTTCTGGGGGCAGGTCTGGACCTGCATCGGGTGGTGCGAACTGCGCGGGGATTTCCGCATGTTCCGCGTCGATCGCATCGCAGACGCCACGCCTGCGGGGCGGTTTCGTCCAGAGCCGGGCCGCACCCTGCGCGATTTTCTGGCGCGCGAGGCGTGCCACCCTGACGCCTGAACGCAAAAGGACGGAGATCGCAGGCGCGACCTCCGTCAGGTGCCGGGGCAGGCCGCGCGAGGGACAGTTGCGCGGGCCTGATCCGGTCGGGCAGGTGGGGGGACGCCCTGCCGGCTTGCGTGGCGGGTCAGTTGGCCGAAAGGCTCTGCGCCAGCCGCATCAGTTGCACCGCCTCGCGGCGATAGCCAAAGGCATCGGCGCCCCGGTTGGCGTCGGCCAGCGCGATGGCCTCGCCATAGCCCCAGCCGCCCAGATGGCTGTCCTGCCCGCGCAAAAGCTGGCCAAAGCCCGCGATGGCGGCGGCGAATTGCGCCTCGGTCCCGGCCACATGGCCGGTGACGGTGATCGGCGTCGTCAAGAGCTGGCTCTCGCTTTCGCCCGGCGCCTTCCAGCGCAGCTTGAGAAAGGCCAGTTCGTCCGTCGCGCCAGAGGCCGCCACCGCCTCACCATAGCGCAGCGGATCAGAGAGTTGCGCGGGGCTGCCCACGGGTGTGACCTCGTAGATCGCGGTGACGGAATGCCCGGCCCCCAGATCGCCCGCATCGACGCGGTCATTGTTGAAATCCTCGCGATTGAGCGCGCGGGTCTCGTAGCCGATCAGCCGGTATTCGGCGATGGTGGCGGGGTTGAACTCCACCTGCACCTTCACATCGCCCGCGATGGGAAAGAGCGCGCCGGTGAGTTGATCGACCAGCACCTTTTGCGCCTCGTTCAGCGTGTCGATATAGGCGGCGGTGCCATTGCCGTTCTGCGCCAGCGCCTGCATCGTGGCATCGTCGAGGTTGCCCCGGCCAAAGCCCAGCACCGAGAGGTAAACGCCGCTGTCGCGCTTTTTGGCGATGTAATCGGTGAGGTCCTGCGTGCCCGACAGCCCGACGTTGAAGTCACCATCGGTGGCGAGGATGACCCGCGTCACCTCGCCCTCGTCCGCCATGGCGGCGGCGGTGGCATAGGCCTGTTCGAGCCCGCCCTGCCCATTGGTCGAGCCCCCGGCCCCCAGCCCGTCGATGGCGCGCAGGATCGTGCTGCGCTCGCCCGCCGGCGTCGCGGCGAGCACGAGCCCGGCCGAGCCCGCATATTCGACGATCGCCACCTGATCCTCGGGGCGCAACTGGTCGAGCATCAGGCGGAAGGATGCCTTGAGCAGCGGCAGCTTGTCGGCGTCCGCCATCGACCCCGAGGTGTCGATCAGGAACACGAGGTTGAGCGGCGGGCGGTCGGCGATGGCCGGCATCGCGCCTTGCAGGGCGATGTGGATGAGCTGCGTGTCAGCGTTCCAGGGCGTCTGGAAAACGCTCACCGTGGGCTGGAAGGGCGCGCCGCCGGTCTCGGGCGCGGGCAGGTCATAGGGGAAATAGTTGATCATCTCCTCGACCCGCACGGCCTCGGCCGGGGGCAGGGCGCCCGCCATCAGCGACCGGCGCACAACGGCATAAGAGGCAGTATCCACGTCGATGGAAAAGGTGGAGACCGGCGCCTCGGCCACGATCTTCAGCGGGTTGTCCTCTGCATTGGCAAAGGCTTCGGTGTCGGGCAGGGCCAGGGGCATGGCGTCCGCAGACGGGGCCAGCATGCCCGCGACGCCGCCGGGGATCGCCTGCCGCGTCATCGCGGGGGCGAGCGGGGCTGCCGCCATGGGGGGCGCCACGGGGGCCTCCATGGGCGCCTCCATCAGCATCGGTGCGGGTTCGGCGATTTCCATGCGCGCGGCGTCATCGGCCGCAGCTACTTCGGCCGCAGCCACTTCGGTCTCTGCCGCCTCGGCGGCCTGGACGGAGACCGAGCCCATCTCGGCGGGGGTCACGTCGGCGGGGGCCTCTGCGGGTGGCGTCACCTCGGCCTCGCCCAGCACCGGCGCGCCGCCGCGCCAGACCTGCTGGCCTTGCGGGGTCAGGAACAGGAACCCGCAGGCGACAAGCGCGGTGGTGACGGTCAGGCCGCCACGGGTGGTCAGGGTTTGCAGCATCTCTTTCACTCCTTGCCAGACGCCCCCTCCGGGGCGCTCTGACATGAGACGCGGCGCCTGCGCCGTTCCTTGGCGGGCGGTCTGCATTTTTTCGAACTGCTCTGCCGCCGTGCGCAGATGCGCGGCCCGCGCGGCCGGGTCGGGGCGCGGCGTGGCGCCGTCGAGCGCGGCCTTGAGCGCGGCCAGATCGTCGAAATCGTCCTTGTGGGAGGTCATGTCGCCTCCTCCTGTGTCCTGATCGCCCGCAGGCGTTTTCGCGCTTCCGAGACGCGCCAGCTGATCGTGCCTTCCGACACGCCCAGGATCTCGCCGGCCTCGGCATGGCTGAGGTCGTCGAGCACCAGTGCGAGCGTGTCGCGCAGGTCATCCGACAGTTGCGCCATGGCCGCCATCAGCCAGTCCTGCTGCGCGCGGTCCTGCGCGATGGCGTCCTGTCGGGCGATTTCCCAGTCGCCCCAGCCCTCGGCGGCCTTCATATGGCTCGCGCGCCGACGGCGCCTGTCATGCGCGGCATTGACCGCGACACGGTAGAGCCATGTGCTCACCCTTGCCTGCCGGCGGTAACTCGCAAGCTTGGCCGGCAGCGCGAGGCAGATGTCCTGGGTCAGATCCTCGGCCTCGGCCCGCTGCCCGGTGAGCCGGAAACAGAGCGCGAAAAGGCGATCATAGTGACGGTCGAGCAAAAGGCCAAAGGCCTGCCCGTCCCCACCTGCGGCCGCGATGGCCAGATCTTCGTCGCTCACGGACATGCGCATAGTGGTGGTATGACGCGCGCGGCAGGTCAATCCTTGGCCAGTGCGCCTTGGCCAGTGCGCAAAAAATAAGGCGCGGGGGTTTCCCCCCGCGCCCGGTCTCGCCATCCGGCCTGTGGTCAGAGTTGGCCGAGGTTGAGCAGCATCGTCTCGCCAGAGCTGTCATCGACACCGTCATTGTCGGTCATGACCCAGGCATTGCCCTGCGCGTCAAAGGCGAGGCCTTCGACCTTGTCCACGACATAGCCGCCGCCGCTGCGCAGATCGGGCAGCAGGTCGCGCACGACCTCGCGGGTGACGACCGGCAGCGGGCCGCCCAGCGGCGCGGGCACGAGGTCTGCCAGCGGCACGCGGGTGATGAGCTTGGTCACGGCATCGCTGCCGATCCGGTTGTCGCGCTCGATCAGATAGGCCCAGTCGCCCTGCACCGTGATCTCGGACAGGCCGACCCAGGCGCCCTCGGTCGGGGCGGCCGTCTCGTAGCTGACCGCACCCCAGGTCTTGGTGTCGAGGTCATAGGCCACCAGTTTCACCGTATTGGCGGCATCATCACCCCAGGACCGCTGGATCGCGATCCAGAGCGTGCGGCCGATCATGGTGATGCCTTCCGAGGCGAAGCGGGTCTCGTGGGCGAGCAGTTCGGCGGGGAAGGGGATCTCTTGTGTGATGCGGCCCGATGCGTTCACGCGCAGGATCGCATGCGGGATCATCCGGTCGCTGCGCCCTTCGGACGCGAGCCAGAAGCCGCCCTCGCCATCCGCGGTGATGCCTTCGATGTCGATCTTTTGCGCAGGCCGCCCGGCGCGGTTGATTACCACGGCATCGGTGATGCGGGCGGGCTGCTGGGTGATGTCGATGGTAAAGATCGTCGGCTGATAGCTGAAGAAGCTGTCATTGACGGCATAAAGCCGCCCCGGCATCGCCGGATCGGCGGCCAGGCCCGACAGCGCGGACCAGCCGATGAGGCTGTCGGCACCGGCCGAGGTCAGGTAGGGATAGACCGGGGCAGAGGCGGTCATCTCATAGATCATGACATGCGCGCGCGCGGCGTCATCCTCGACCAGGTCCGCCTCGTTGGCGGTCACGATCAGGTTGCGCGACGGGATCGCCATCACGCCTTCGGGCGAGACGCCCGAGGGCAGGATCTGCGCCAGCACCGGGGTGGTCACGTCGGTCACGTCAAAGACCCCCACGGCAGAGCCGCGCTCGGAGAGCACAAAGACGTAAGGTGTGCCGTTGAAGGTGGCGAATTCCATCCCCTCTGGCTCGACCCCTTTGGCGTCGGAACGGCGGTCGGGGTAGTGGCCGACCTGCACCAGCGCATGTTCAAAAGCGGTGCCGCTTTCATAGACCACGGCGCCGTCGCGCGACATGATCGTCCAGCTGCGGCTGCCGCCGTCCATGTCACCCTCGTTGGCCATGGCGAAATGGGTGGTGTCGATCCACTGGATGCCATCGGGTTCGCGCAGGCGGCCCGGCTGGCTTTCGGTGAATACCAGCGCGGCCTGCTCATCCGTCGCGTCGATCCCCTCGAGGTCAACCGACCCGGCCGAGAAATGCGCCGTCACCGACCCGTCGCGGGCGAGGATCACGATATGGTTGTTTTCCTGCAGCGTGACGATGGTTTCGCCCGCGGCATTGATGTCCACGAATTCGGGCTCGGGGTCTTCGGACCCGATGTCGGCCAGGCCGGTCACATCGGCGCGGATCATGCTGTCGCAATCGAGCACGCCGTTGTCGAGCCCGATCAGCGCGACCCAGCCGGCGGGCATCTGCGGCACGCGGCCGTCGCCCAGATCCTCGTCACGCTCGTTCTCGATTGCCACGGCGATAAAGCTGCCATCGGGTGCCATGGCGGTGCTGTCGGGCTGCCCGCCGAGGTCGCAGGCGGCGACCTCGCTGCGGGTCGCGATGTCGATGGAGCGCAGGACGCCGGAGGTGTTGACGTAGTTTTCCGAGGTGTTGACCGCGACAAAGGCGGTCTGGCCCAGGATCGACACCGCGGTCGGCTCACCGCCCATGGCGATATTGCCCAGCGGCTGCGGATTGGCCGGGTCGGTGATATCGATCAGGCCCACGACCTTGAGCGGGCTGTCGGTATAGACCAGCGTCATGCCGTCGCCCGAGGCGGCGATGATCTCGGCCGAGGTGACGGCGGCGCGGTCCTGATCGGCGCCGGCATTGGCCAGGGTCGGAAAGCTCGCAACGCGGTTGAAGGACATCTCCTGCGCGCTGGCGGTGCCGGCGATCAGGGCAAGGACGGAGGTGAGGCAGAGCGCTCTGCTGGTCATGCTGGTTTCCCGGAGGTTGGTTTTCTGTCCACCCGCCTTCGCGCCGCAGCATGACGTTTGCGTTACAGCCATATTACGGTTCCATGAAATCGGGTGGTGCGCTCAGACCGAGGTGCAGATGTATTTCATCTCCATGTAGTCATCCATCCCGTGCCGCGACCCCTCGCGGCCGAGGCCCGACTGCTTGACCCCGCCAAAGGGCGCCGCCTCGTAGGAGATCACGCCGGTGTTGACGCCGACCATGCCGTATTCCAGCGCCTCGGCCACCTTGGTCACGCGGCGGATGTCGCGGGCATAGAAATACGAGGCGAGGCCAAAGATCGTGTCATTGGCCTGCGCGATCACGTCATCCTCGTCCTCGAACATGAAGAGCGGGGCGAAGGGGCCAAAGGTTTCGTCCTTGGCCACCAGCATGTCGGGGGTGGCATGGGTGACGATGGTGGGCTGAAAGAACTGCCCGCCCAGCGCATGGCCGTCACCCCCGGTGAGAAGCTGCGCGCCCTTGGCCAGCGCATCGGCCAGATGTTCGCGCACCTTGTCCACCGCCGCCTGTTCGATCAGCGGGCCAAGGTCGGTGCCGGCGCTCAGACCGTCGCCCACGCGCAGCGCCTCGACCGCGGTCTTGAGCTTGGCCGAAAACGCCTCATAGACACCCTTTTGCACATAGATCCGGTTGGCGCAGACGCAGGTCTGGCCATTGTTGCGGAACTTGCAGGCGATGGCGCCGATCACCGCCTCGTCGAGGTCGGCATCGTCGAACACGATGAAGGGCGCGTTGCCGCCCAGCTCCATCGAGCATTTCATCACCTGATCGGCGGCCTGGCGCAGCAGGATCCGCCCGACCTCGGTCGAGCCGGTAAAGGTGAGCTTGCGCACCTTGGGGTTCTCGCAGAACTCCTTGCCCACGGCCGAGGAAGAGGTCGAGGTGACGACCGAGAACACGCCCGCCGGCACGCCCGCCTGTTCGGCCAGCCAGCCCAGTGCCAGCGCCGAGAGCGGCGTGAGCGAGGCCGGGCGCGCGACAAAGGAACAGCCGGCGGCGAGCGCGGGGGCCACCTTGCGGGCGATCATCGCATTGGGAAAGTTCCACGGCGTGATGCCGGCGGCGACGCCGATGGGTTGCTTGATCACCGTCACGCGCTTGTCGGGCATATGGCCGGGGATGGTTTCGCCATAGACGCGCTTGGCCTCTTCGGCGAACCATTCGACATAGGAGGCGCCATAGGCGATCTCGCCCTTCGCCTCGGCCAGCGGCTTGCCCTGTTCCGCGGTCATGATGGTGGCGAGGTCGTCCTGGTTTTCCATCATCAGGTCGAACCAGCGGCGCAGGACGCGGGCGCGGTCCTTGGCGGTGCGGGCGGCCCAGGGCTTTTGCGCCACATGCGCCGCGTCAATGGCGCGGGCGACCTCGGCCCGGCTGAGGTCGGGGACGCGGGCGATCACATCGCCGCGCGCGGGGTTGGTCACGTCAAAGGTCGCGCCGGTGTCGGCATCGACCCATTGGCCGCCGAGCAAAGCCTGTTCGCGCACCAGATCGGGGTTTTTCAGGAGCGATCTGAGATTTGTGATGGTATCGAGCATGGGTCGCCTCCGCTTGCGTCGCATCGAGAGAAACCATGCGCGCGCAGGCGCGTCCAGAGCAAACCCATGCAAGGAGAGCCCGCCATGACAGACCAGACCCGCGATCTGAGCGACGACTATGCCAATGGCGCCCATATTCCGGGCGGGGCGGACTACCCCGCGCGCTGGGCGCGCGATGCGGCGGCATTCCGCGACCATGTGGCGGTGCAGACCGGCCTCGCCTATGGGCCGGGCCCGCGCGAGACCTTTGATCTGGTGTTGCCCGGGGGCGCGCCGCGCGGCACGGTGGTCTTTGTGCATGGCGGCTACTGGATGGAGGGGTCCCCGGACCTGTGGACGCATCTGGCCGCCGGGCCGCTGGCGCGGGGCTGGGCGGTGGCGCTGCCGGGCTATGCGCTGTGCCCCGAGGTGCGGATCACGCAGATCGTGGCGCAGGTGGCGCGTGCGGTCGAGGCCGTGGGGGCGCGGGTTGCGGGGCCGCTGGTGCTGACGGGGCATTCGGCGGGCGGGCATCTTGTGGCACGGTTGGGCTGTGATGACGTGGCGCTGGGTCTGCGCGAGCGGGTGGCGCGGATCGTGCCGATCTCGCCGATTGCCAACCTCGCGCCGCTGCTGTGCACCGGGATGAACGCCGTGCTGCGGCTTGACCCGGCGGAGGCGGCGGCGCAGAGCCCGCTGCTGCGCCCCGCCCCGCGCGTGCCGGTGACTGTGCGGGTCGGCGCGGATGAGCGGCCGGCGTTCCTGCAGCAGGCGGACTGGCTCGCGCGGGGCTGGGGTGTGGGCTGTGACGTCGTGCCGGGGCGGCACCATTTCGACGTGATCGACGCCTTGGCCGTGCCGCAGAGCGGGCTGTGCGATCTGCTGTGCGGGTCGTGAGGGTGGCCTGCGTATCTGCGGCGCGCTGAGGCCATGCGGCGGCGCGGGGCGGGGGCCGCGCGCGGCGGCAAGGGGACGGATTTGCGCCTGCCCGGCAAAGTGTTAAGGTCGCGGCAACTTTTGATTGACCAAGGCTGTCTCATGTTCCCGCTGTCCCGCGCCATCCTGCGTGTCTTTTTGCGTTTTGCCGTTCTTGTCACCTTGCTGGGTGTCGCCGCCTGCGCGCGCGCGCCGGTGGAGGAGCCGGTGCAGATGATCGGCGGCGTGCTCCTGTCGGATATCGTCGAGGGCTATGGCCCGATCGAGGATGCGCAATACCACCTGCCGCCGATCCCGCCCGAATATCTGCAAGGCGTCAACCGGCGCATGCGCGTTGTTTATAACGGCGATGATGCGCCCGGGACCATCGTGGTGGACCCGCATGCGAAGTTCCTCTTCTGGATCGAGGAGGACGGGATGGCGATCCGTTATCCCATCGCGGTGGGGCGCGAAGGGCGCGGGCTGCGCGGGGAGACGGTGATCCGGCGCAAGGTGGAATGGCCGGGCTGGACCCCCACGCCCAACATGCTGCGCCGCGAGCCGGAGCTTTACGAGCCCTATCGCGGCGGGGTTCCCGGCGGGCTCGCCAGCCCACTGGGCGCAAGGGCGCTTTACCTCTACCGCGGCAATGTCGATTCGTTCTTTCGCATCCATGGCACCAATGATCTGGGTTCGATCGGCAATTCGGGGTCGGCGGGCTGCATCCGGCTGTTCAACCATGATGTGATCGACCTTTTTGACCGGGTGCCGATGGGCACGCGGGTGCGCATCCGGACCTATGAGGAATCGGTGCGGCTGGAGGGCGAGGAAATGGCGAACCGGGGCGTGGAATTGCCGCCGGTCTATATCCCGCCCGAGGAGTTGCTGGGGCCGCTGCGCAGCGGGCCGGTCGTGACCGAGGATCTGGTGCAGGGCTGAGAGGTGTTGCGCCGCGCTGCGCGCGTCGCGGGAGGGGGCTCTGCCCCCGCGCCTGCGGCGCCCCCCCGGGATATTTCCGGCCAAAAGATGGGGATGTGGAGGCTCTCTGCGGGGGCGGAGGGGGATGAGCCAATGTTTGCGGGTGGTCGCGCGCCGCGCCCATGTGCCGGTGAAGCCGGGGCGTGGATCATCCGGGGCCATGCGGGCGGGCGGGGCGCGGGCCGTTTCCGGCGGCCGGGCAAAAAAACGGCGCCGCGGTGCAGGAAAGCGCATGACGGGCCTTTGCAACCTGCTGTAACATTCCCCAGATAACACCCAGTTGATTGCACCTTGAGGAGTGACCATGGCCGATTTCGACGCGCAGATCCGTGAAAGCCAGGAGCAGGTGGCCGCCGCGCAGAGCAAGATTTCCGAACTGACCAGCAAGATCGAGGTCGCCCGTCAGAGGATGGAGCAGGGCACCGATATCGCGGTCGATATCGAGAATGCCACGCTGAGCGAGGTGCATGCGCATACCGACCTGATGAACGCGAATATCGCGGAGCTCATCATGGGGCTCGACGATGTGACCTCGGGCTTCTCGAAGGATTTCGAGGAGATGCGGTCCAAGACCGGGTGGGAGAGCTTTGTCGGTCTGTTTTCGGGTGCCAAGGCCGATGCGATGCGCCAGGAGCGGATGCGGATGGCGTCGATCGACGACAAGCTGCAGGACCTGATCAGCAAGTCGGACATCATCGTGCGGCTGCTCGACGGGCAGCTCAGGATGCTGGACGAGCAGAAGGTGTCGGTCGAGAAGAACCTGTCGAACACGCTCATCGACCGCGAGACGACGGTGGGCCAGCTCGAGGCGGTGCGCGCCGAGGTGTTGGGGATGGATCCGAAGATCATCGAGATCGAGAACAAGATCGCGGTCGAGCAGGACGCCGCCGCGCGCACCAAGCTCGAGACCGAGCTGTCGCAGCTCAACACCCGCTACAACGAACTGGTGCAGCAGGAGCAGGTGATGCTCGCCAAGAGCCAGACGCTCGAGCGCTATATCGAGAAGGGCAAGACCTGGATCGACAGCCTGCAGAACCAGGCGGCGACGCAGATGGTGCTGATCAACAAGCTGCAGACCGACACCAAGCAGCGCGTGGTGCTCTATGATGCGCTGTCCAAGTCGCTCAAGACCGCGCAGCAGCAGGATGTGGCGCACCGGATCAACGAGATCGGGGTCAAGACCGACCAGGAGGCGCAGACGGCGATGGCGGCGATCGGTGCGGCCACCAACAACCGGATGGCCGAAATGCTCGAGGCGCATGAGGACCATATGGTCTTTGCCCGCGAGGTGCTGGAACAGAAGGCCAAGGCGGACGAGCGGTTCATGCGGCGCTTTGCCAAGATCGTGGAAAAGCACGACAAGAACCTCTACGGCGCGCCCGGCGCGAACTGATCCGGGCTTTCCCATGCCCTGCGCCCGGTCGCCCGACCGGGTGCGGCGCCAACCTGCCGGGGCACCATGGCCGCATCAGAGCTTTCGCGCGATCACTTCCAGCTTGAGGATACCCGCGTCACGCGGCGCTACTTTGGCAAGTTCGACCGGATCACCGGCTATCTTGCCACGGTCGCGGCGCAGATGGAGGCGGAACAGCGGCTCGACCACAACGAGGTGGATGCGCTGGCGCGCTACCTCATCGCGCTGTCGCTGACCTTTCGGGCGCTGGCGCACAAATACCATTTCTCCGGACGCTGGGCGCATGCCGGAAAGCTGACCTTTGACCGCGAGGAAAGCGGCTTTCCGGTCTATGCCGAACTGCTCGAGATGGCCAATGACGCGGCGCAGGCCAAGCGGCACCTCGAGGGGATGCCGACGGAGGCGGCGCTCAAGGACGAGATGGTGCGCATGATCCTGTCCGAGCAGAGCGTGCCGACCAAGCTGCAATATGCGCTGAGCCAGCGGCTGTATTATCAGGAACTGGCGCGCGGCGGTCTGTTCTGGGCGCGCAACGACCCCGAGGCGGTGTGGGAGGGCAATGTGGGCGACCGGCGCCGCTATCTCTTGCGCTGGGCGGTCTATGACAGCCAGGTGAACCTGCCGACCGTCTATCTGATGGAGGTCGGCGACAGCGGCAAGGTGGGCCTGCCCAAGGATCAGCGGCGCTGGCCGGCGGTGCAGGCGCATCTGATGGCGCAGTCGGTCGATGCGCTCAAGCTGATGACCATCGCCACCGGGTTCGACAAGGATTTCGACGACCTGCATCCGACGCGGCTGCGGCGGTTCCACATCGGGCCGATGTATAGCCACGCCTTTACCCACCAGACCGGACCGATCCGCGAGGTGCTGGCGCAGGCGCGCGCGGCCGAGGGAGATGACTGGGCGCTGGTCTGGACCGAGGAGGAACTGGTGGCCGAGCGGGTGCAGGCGGAGAAAGCGGGCTGGTTCGGCACGGTCGAGCGGCAGATCTATGCGCGTGATCCGATGATGGTGGGGCAGGGCGTGGCCGATCATGGCGCGACGCGGATGTCGCGCGCGGTGATCCTGCCCGAGCGGCCCTATCAGGCGCTGGCCGAGATCAACCCGCCCGGCTTTCGCGATGTGCGCAAGTTCGTGGTCAACCCCAAGGGGCAGGTGCTGAGCTATCGCTAGCCGCGCCGTGTGAGAAGGAACAGGAACGATGAGCCAGACCGCCGACCAGATGGACCTGCGCGAAGAGGATATCCGCAAGCATTACCCGGCCGCGCTTGCCCTGCTCGAAGGGTTCGACCATGCGCCGCGGATCGCGACCGGGGCCGTCGCGCCGACCGAGGAGCGGTCGTCGGGGATCGGCACGCGCCGCGCGTTCCGCACCACCACGCCGGGGCTCGTGACGCAGCGCGTGGTGCGGTCTGAGGGCGTGCAACTGCTGGGGCGGATCGAGACGATGCTCGCGGATGGCGGGCTGATCTCGCCCTTGCAGGCCAATGTGCAAAGCGGATTGCGCCGGGCGCTGGCCATCGCGCTCGCCGTGGCGGACCAATATGCCGGGCGCACCGGGCTGGGTGACCTCAAACGCGCCAATCTCGCCGGCGGGCTCGTGGCCGACAAGCGCAGCGAGTTCGCAGAGCTGCTGACCGCCGAGGCGCTGGTCACACTTTACGTCTTTGCCAGCGCCACGGCCTTTCTGCTCGCTGCCCATGCCACGCCCGAAACGGTCGAGATCGGCGAGGTCGAGGAGATGCTGACCGACAACAGCCAGCTTGCCCTGCATGGCGCGCTGTGGGAGCTCGATCAGGACATCGCGGCCCATGCCACGTCAGAGCCGCGTCTGGTGGCGACGGTGCTGGCCTTTGCCGAGGCGCTGATGGCCAGGGTGGCGGCGCGCGCGGGCACCGCCGGGCGGCTCGAACCCTTTGCCGTCGCGCATTGGCGGGTCGCGGCCGATGACTTTGCCGTGCAGGGCTTTACCCCGGCGCGCAAGGCGCGGGGCACGGCGCTGTCGATGACCTTCAAGCAGCCGCATGAGGTCGTGGGCAACCATATCGCCAAATACCAGTCGCTGCGGCTGGCCAAGATGATCATGGCCTATGACTTTGACCGCAGGCTCAACCCCTTTGCCGAATTGGGCGGGTTCATCTTTACCTTCATGGGCGACGGCGCGCCGGGGACGGGCAAGACGACGCTCATCCAGATGATGGCCGGGCTGATCAACGAGTATTGCAAGGTCGCGGGCTATCCGTTCCGCTACCAGAACCTCTCGACCGACAATATCGACAGCTATCAGGGCAAATCGGGGCAGAACGCACGCGCCTTTATCGACAGCATCATCGACCCGCAGGTGATCGGCTTTGGCACCATCGACGATATCGACACGCTCGCCGGCAAGCGCGGCGACCGGCAGTCGAGCGCCGGGCAGCTCGAGATCACGGCGGTGCTGATGGATGCCTTTGCGGGGGCGAATACGGTGGTGCGGGGCAACTGCACCTTCGGCATGTTCTCGAACTACCCCGAGAATGTGGACGACGCGCTGCGCCAGCGGGCGGGCGCGCGGTTTCTCGTGGACGGGCCCAAGACGCGCGAGGATTACATCGACATCCTGAGCCTGCTTTTGGGCAAGAACCACGCGATCCCGCTGGGCGATCACGCGCTCTTTGCCAATCAGGAGATCAAGAAGGCCGTTGCCGCCAGTTTCGACAGCCATGCGCGCCCGCATGAGGAGGGGCTGGTGCGCGTCTATGAGCAGGTGAGCAAGGATATCGGCAAGCTCGACACGATTGCCAAGCTGGGCACCTACCTCAAGGGCATTCAGCAGGCCGACCCGCGCTTTACCGGCCGCGCGATCAAGAACATCACCGATGCGGTCAAGGTCCGCGCGATGGATTTCGAGCTGCCCGATGAATGGATGGAAAACCCCGACCTGTTCCTGTTCAAGGATTACGACACCAAGAAGGCGATGATCGAAAGCCTGCGCCAGCCGATCACGGTCGAGATGGTCATTCAGGAGATCAACCGCTACGCCGACAGCGAGTTCCGCTATGCCGACAAGTCGGACGAGGTCGCCATCGAGACTGCGGTGCGCGAGATGGGGCGGATGGAGGAAGCGCGGCGGCGGTATATGGAGCGCAAGGGGTGAGCAGCCTTTTTACCGACGGTCTGGTGATCCCGGCGCTGGCGCTGGCGCTGATCGGCTGGCTGGTGCCGCGCGGCCTGAGCCTCGTGTTTCCCGAAGGGGTCAGGCCGCTGTTTGTGCTGGCCTTTGTCGCCACGCTCATCATGCTGATGCTGGGCATGGCGTTTTTCGTCATCCTCTACGTGGCGCAGGGCGTGCCGCTCGCCGCGCTGTTCGAGCCGGGCATCGCCTCGGGGGTGGTGCATTTCCTGCGGCTGGGGCTTATCTCTGCGCTGCTCTGGGGTCCGATCATGATCCTGTCGGTGGCGGGGCTGCCCCGGACATGGGTCAAGGAGACGTGGTGAAACGGCTGATCGAAAAAGGGCTGATGTTCGGCAACCTGATCGCGGTGGACAGCCCGGTTCTGGTGGACCGCTACCGTCGCGCGATGAAGGCGCTGACCGGCAAGGTCACGACGCTTGATGATTTCCACATCGACATTTCGGGCTTTTCGCCCGAGGTTGGCGATGAGCTTGGCGATGATCTCTACCTCAACCAGGCGGGCGTGAACCGGCAGTTCATCCTGCTGACGACCGAGCAGAAGCGCGCGCCGCTGCTCAATGCCAGGTTTTCCACCTCGCGCGGGATCCTGCGGCAGTTCATCACCGAGAACGAACCGCAGCTTTTCGCGCTGACCGCGCGCGATGCGGTGGCGGGGGAACTGGTCAACTCGGTCTATTCGGTCGAGACGGCGGATAAGCTTTTCGACATCCGCCGCATCACCATCGAGGCCGACACGACCGAAGGCACGGTGGCCAATGCCGCGAAACTCACCACGCTG